>CAUURR010000081.1:0-8254 GCA_963547555.1 uncultured Treponema sp.
AGCCGGTACGAAAAAAGCAAACAAAGAAGAAGGCTTCTATGAAACAAAAATTAGGCTTGTGTATGATCAATGATGATTACTTATTTTCCCTTTTACAACTTTTGAGATGCGGTTGCCCTGCTGCAAAATAAAAAATCACATCTTTCTACTATAATACCCGTTTGAATACATCAGTAACAGGCAGATTAGACCTATCTTCATTAAACTGACTGAAATGCAATAGATTGATTCTAACCCGCATTTCAAGTAATATAGCGATAAATATCTGTATGGAGACTGGCGGGGTATGCAGGCCAAGACCGACAAAGAAATACTTTCGGAATTAAGAGCCGTAACAAAAGACAAGGCGCATTGGAACACGGCGATTGATGATGTTGCAGCCAAACTCGGCGAGCGGTATTCAGCGATTGTAAAAGCAAAAGCGTTGTGGCTTCTCGGCGAAATGGGTTTGCACTATCCCCTACAGGTACGGCCGTATATCGAACAAATCGCAGGCTGTTTGAAAGACGATAATCCGAAACTGCGGGAGCGCTCGACAAATGCATTGGGGCGAATCGGCAGGGCGGACAAAACGTTAATACTTCCCTTTTTTGATGGTTTAATGAAAATGCGCTTCGACACAGCGGAGGCGGTGCGGCTTGCGTTTGTGTGGGCTTGTGAAAATATCGCAACGAATGCGCCGGAGCTTTTTTGCGGCACATTGGATTTGTTTTATGAGCTGATATCTGATGCGGGAGAGCGTGTTCAAATTGAAGCGCCCGAAATGTTTCGGGTAATGGGAAAACGGCTGCCGCATTCCGTAGAACCGTATTTGGAAAAATTAGAGCAGTTTGCTAAACATCATTCACATCCGGTTGTCCGTATTCATACGGGCGGTGCAATCCGCATAACGAAAAAAGCATTGGAGAAAACTCAGCATGCCGCAGATGAATAAGGGCGGAAAATATATTTTCGGTTGGGTTCAAATACGCGAACACGGAGAAATAACCTTTCCGCCGCAGGCAATAGAAGAATATAAGCTGCAAAAAGAACGATATATTTACATCGTTTCGGGTAGCAAGCAAACGGGCGGATTTTGTGTGATGAGCGAACCGCTTCTTTCCCGGTCAAAGCTAAATCATATTTTAAAAGAAAATCCCGATTTGGCGGATAGGAGTTTGAAGGAAGGAAAGCTGATTTCATATAAGGGGAGAAAATACGGTCTGCTTACATTGAAAAATAACGGGGTACACCTCTCACCGTCTTTAATGCAGATACTGGATATAAAAGTCGGGGATAAATTGTTGGCAATCCGTAGCAGCGATATTGCCTTTACCTTAGGCGCAAAGGGTGCATTGATACAAAAAGCGTATGAATATAAAGGGGAAATTGCAATTTTTTGACGGGCAGGTACGGCATAGCTTATAAGACGTTCATGTGCCGAACTGCGCTTCGACGGTGCGTCGAATTATGCTTCGAGCTGATGTCGAACGATGCTTCGATGCTGTCTCGAATTATGCTTCCAAATGCTGTCGAGTGTAGATTGCGAGAACCGTAGACCGTGCTCTACGGCAGGCGTAGATTATGCACTACGGCCGGCGTAGGTTATCGTCTATGACCGACGTAGACTGTGCTCTACGGCAGGTGTAGATACGGTGAGGGCACACGCCTGAGGAGCAGGTAAAAAATTCTGCACAAGCGAAGCGCGGCCTCCGCCAGCGCCAGCTTCGAGGCAGCCTTTTTACCTGCCTTTCAGGTGTATGCCGTTATCCGATTTCGTTCATGCTGAAGTTCCGGTTTTACTTCCGCCCCTGATTGAATTTGCATCTTTTTTAAGCTATACTTGGGCTATGTCTGCAAGCAATACATTGATTGTAAAAGGTGCGCGTGAGCATAACTTAAAAAATATAGACGTCGAGCTTCCGCGCGATAAGCTGGTGGTTATTTCCGGTTTGTCGGGTTCGGGAAAAAGCTCTTTGGCCTTCGATACGATTTTTGCCGAAGGTCAGCGGCGTTATGTCGAAAGCCTCTCGGCCTATGCGCGCCAGTTTTTGGGGCGTATGGACAAGCCCGACATCGACTACATAGAAGGGCTTTCGCCTGCTATTTCGATTGAACAAAAAACCACCCACCGCAACCCGCGTTCCACTGTCGGAACGGTAACCGAAATTTACGATTACTACCGTCTGCTTTTTGCCCGCATCGGTGTGCCTCATTGTCCGCTGTGCGGCCGCGAAATACGCGAGCAGTCCGTAGACCAAATTATCGATACGATTACCGGCTGGGCAGAGGGGACGCGCATTCAGATTTTGGCGCCCGTTGTGCGCGGAAAAAAGGGCGAGCATCAAAAAATCATCGACGATGCAAAAGCTGCGGGCTTTGTGCGCGCCCGTATCGACGGCATTATGTGCAGCCTCGACGATCCGATAAAGCTCGACAAGCAAAAAAAGCATACGATAGAATTGGTTGTCGACCGCATTATTCTCGGAGCGGATGTGCGCCGCCGCTTAGCCGATTCGGTTGAAACCGCCCTTACGAGTGCAAACGGCATTTTAATCGTTACGCGCCAAGAAGAAAAAAACGAAAGCGAGCACTTTTTTTCGCAAAAAAATGCCTGTCCGGACTGTGCCGTGTCTTTCCCCGAAATGCAGCCGCGCCTTTTTTCATTTAATAATCCCTTCGGTGCCTGTCCCGAATGTACGGGCTTGGGCGAAAAGATGGAATTCGACGCTGATTTGATTATTCCCGACAAATCGCGCTCTTTTAACGAAGGGGGCATTATTTGGTACAATCCCGATTCGGCGTGGAACCGCGCCCGCTTTGAAGCATTGGCCGCCTATGCGGGCTTTTCGCTCGATGCACCCTTGGAAAGCTTAACGAAAAAACAGTGGGATATTTTATTCAACGGCTCAAAGGATTCGATTCGGTTTGTATACGAAAAACAGGACGGTTCGGGCTATTCGTCTTATGACCAAAAATGGCCGGGTCTCTATGCCGATTTACGCCGCCGTTACCGCGAATCGTATTCGGAAGCGCAGCGTGCGAGCTTGGAAAAACTTATGGCGCACCGCGAATGTCAAAGCTGTAACGGAAGGCGGTTGAAACCCGAAGCCCTTGCGGTAACCGTCGGGGGCAAAAACATACACGACCTTTGTTTGCTTTCGGTCGGCGATTCTTTAGAATTTTTTAATGCCTTAAAACTCACCGATACCGAAAAGTTTATCGCTTCTCAAATCGAAAAAGAAATTAAAAACCGCCTTACCTTTTTGAAAAACGTCGGCCTTGACTATTTAACCCTCGACCGCCAAGCGGCGACTTTAAGCGGCGGCGAAGCCCAGCGTATACGCCTTGCAACGCAAATCGGTTCCAGTTTGGTCGGTGTTTTGTACATTTTGGACGAACCTTCAATCGGGCTTCACCAGCGGGATAACCAAAAACTTATCGACACCCTCGTTTACCTTCGCGATTTGGGCAACACCCTGATTGTCGTCGAACACGACGAGCAAACCCTGCGTACCGCCGATTGGATTATCGACTTGGGGCCGGGTGCCGGTGTGCACGGGGGCTACATTACTGCCGAGGGACCGCCTGAAAAAGTCGCCCTGTGTAAAAAAAGTCTTACCGGGCAGTATTTAGCCGGAACCCTTACGATGGATATCCCCGAAAAACGGAGGCAGGGCAATTCACATGTTCTGAAGCTTGAGGGGGTAAGCGAGCACAACCTCAAAAATATTTCGATAGAAATCCCCTTGGGAATGTTTACCTGTATTACGGGCGTGTCGGGTTCGGGAAAATCCACCCTGATAAGCGATGTGCTGTTTCCCCTTTTGTCGAATAAACTTATGCGCACCTCTCTTCCCGTCGGGGCATATAAATCGGTGGACGGCTTAAAGCACATTGACAAGGTGATTCACATAGACCAAAGCCCCATAGGACGCACGCCGCGTTCAAATCCCGCAACCTATGTCGGCGTGTTTAACGGCATACGCGATTTATACGCTTCCCTTCCCGAAGCAAAGGCGAAAGGCTACAAACCGGGACGCTTCAGTTTTAACGTCAAAGGCGGGCGCTGCGAAAACTGTCAGGGCGCGGGAACGATTACTATCGAAATGAACTTTTTATCCGACGTCTATATTACCTGCGATGTGTGCGGCGGCAAGCGCTTTAATAAAGAAACGCTTGAAGTACGCTACAAGGGCAAAAATATTGCCGACGTTTTGGATATGACCATCGAAGAAGCCGCCGATTTTTTTGCCCACATTCCCCACGTTGCGCGCAAAATGCAAACCCTTTTGAGCGTCGGCTTGGGTTACATAAAACTGGGACAGTCCGCCCTTACCCTCAGCGGGGGAGAAGCGCAGCGCGTAAAACTTGCAAATGAACTGGCACGTCCGTCCACGGGAAAAACGCTGTACATTCTCGATGAGCCGACAACCGGTCTTCACTTTGCCGACGTAAAACAGCTGATGGAAGTTATTCACCTGCTTGTCAATCAGGGCAATACGGTTGTGATGATTGAACACAATTTGGACGTGATTTTGCAAGCCGACAATATCATCGACTTGGGGCCGGAAGGAGGCGAGGGCGGCGGCCGGGTTTTGGCAACGGGAACGCCGGAAGAAGTTGCCCGCTGCGAAAAATCCTACACCGGATATTACATAAAAGAAATGCTTGAGCGCAAAAAAGCGGACGTTTCAACTGCGGCGAAAAAACCGCGTTCTGTGAAGCGAAAGGACTGAACGCAGCTCTATGAAAGGATTTCGGTTTTCAGTCATTACAATTTTGTCTTTGCTTATATGCGCTGTATCGGCCGCTCAGGAAAAAGAAACCGCTTCGGTTGTAACGATAGAAAAAGCACTCAAAACTTCGTATATAAAAGACAAAGAAAAAGATACCGAAATTATTAGATTTTCAGGTGATGTTGTTATCTCGGTTGAAAAAGACGGTAAAAAAGTCGTTATCCGCGCCGAAATCGTGAACGTCGACCGCAAGCGCACTGTTTTGTATGCAGCCGGCAATGTGCGTATGGAACAATCCAGCGGCGGGAAAATTTCAAAGTCGGTGGGAGCCGAGTCGGTTTTATTGAACACCGATACGCTTGAAGCGGTATTTATCGACGGAAGAGTCGTACACAAGGAACAGGCATCGGTAAAGCTTCCCGACGGAGCGAATTTAATTGTGGCTTCCGAGTTGTTTTCCCGCGGCGAATCCGAAACCGTGACCTTTAAAAACGGCGAGCTCACCTTTTGCGATGATGAAAATCCCCATTGGAAAATAAAGGCAAGCAGGATTTGGCTTTTACCCGGAAACGAATTCGCTTTTGCAAACGCGCTCTTATATGTCGGCTCGGTGCCGCTGATGTATTTTCCGTTTTTTTATTATCCGAAAGACGAATTGTTTTTTAATCCCGTATTCGGTTACCGCCCCAGAGAAGGTTATTTTGTTCAAACGACAACTTATTTTATCGGGCGGAAAACGCTTCAAAGTGACGACAATGCGGCTAAAGGTTTTAACTTTATGCAGCCGACTTCTTTGTATGAACAGGAACTTGAAGGCCTTGTTTTGCATAATCTGAATAAAGAAGCTTCCGCTCCGCCGTATTTTCTTAAATTTATCGGAGATTATTACAGCACCTTGGGCGGTATGGCAGGGATTGCAGGGGACTTTAAACCTTCTTCTTCTGCCGTCAAATCGCTTGCGTTTGATGTACGCCTCGGTTTTTCAAACACAATTTATCCGGTTGAGGGGTATACGCAGTATATATCGTACAGCAATGATAAAAAACGGCACAGCGATTACGGCTGGCTTTTCGGGATAAAGCTTCCTTTCCGCTATGCCGCTTCTTTTAAAACAACGGTGCAGGCAAAGGGTTTTTCGTTAACGGCTTCACTGCCGCTTTATTCCGATCCCTATTTTAATAAAGATTTTGCCGACCGGAAAGAATCGATGGACTGGATAGATTTTTTCCTTAAAGGAGCATTCAGCGGAGCGGGAAAAACCGGCGATGTCGGTTCTTCATCATCTTCTTCAAATGCCACCGCAATATCTTCTTATACGTGGGATTTATCCGGCTCTTATACGCCGACCGTTTCGGCACTGAACCCGTGGCTGGAGTCGCTTTCCGTTTCGTCGTTTTCATCATCCGTTGTATTTTCGCAACAAAAAACACCAAAAAAAGAATTTGACAACAACACGAATACGGATTGGTATAAAAACAGCCCGAATAAAGAATTTTTTTATCCGGTGCAGATAAAACCTTTCGCTCTTTCTCTTTCCGTATCGGGGACGCCGATAAAATGGCCTGTACAAAAAAGGATTTCGGATACGAAAAAAAAAGATCGGCAGGATAAAGACAACGGATTTGCCGGCTCAAAGACGGCAATTCCCGAACTCTTGCAATCGGATATTCCTGCCGAAAATGAGCAAAAAGAGACCGATAATGCCGATACGGAACGGAATGAATCAAGCGGCGGTGCAAATGAATTATTTGCAGTTTCAAGTTTTCCCGATATTTCCGTTCCGCCTCCCCAAGGCGAAAAAAAAGATATATTTTCATACTCTCTCGGATATACGTTTACACCTTCTTTTTCTTCTCTTTTAACCTATTCGCCCATAAAGCCGGGGGCGGGGAACGAAGCTTCTTTCGATTTTATACTGAATGATCCTAAACTGTCGGAGTTTTCCGTAAAAATTCCGCTGGATATAAACAGCAAGCTTTCATGGTATTCGGATATTCTTTCCATGTCAAACGGAATTGCCTTTTTATCGCAATATCAAGCTCATCCCGTTATATCTTCCTCTTATTCCCAAATGGAACGAGAGCGTATTGTGTTGAATGATTATACTTCCCGAAAGCTGGGAATTACAAATACGAATTCTCTCAGCGTAAAACCTTTTATGCTGTTTCCCGTATTAAAAAATTCTTCAATAAGTTGGAATACGGGGGTAAAACTCCTTGATTCCGTTTTTGCAGGTACTTCGGCAAACCCCGAGTGGAAATACCCTGCACCCGAATGGGACAAAAAAACGATAACTTCTCATAATTTGAATTTTGCTTTTTCGGCAGAGGAAGGAGCCTTTGCGCAAAAAATCGGTTTGCAGGCAAATCTTCCTCCCTTAACCGATTCTTATAAAGGCCGAGCCGAGTTTATCTTTCCCTTTGTAAGTACAAGCATCGAAACCGGTTATGCCAAACGTGAAGGCGGAACAAACCGTGACTGGTATTTTTTACCTCTTGTGCAAACATCGTCTTGGAGTTTTTTCCATACCGCCAAAGACGGGAAAAGCAGTAAAAATAAATTGACGTTTGTACAGCGTTTTGACTATGATATAAACGATAAACATGCCGAACGCCTTACTGTCGGGATAGATTGGCGGAATATGCGTTTGGCGTATGAAATGCTCTACGGTTATACCTATGTTTTGGATGTAAGCCGGGGTTGGGTTACGTCGCAAAAAAAGGATTTTATTCCGTATTCGTTAAGTTTTAATGCAAATATATCGAATGTGCAGTTCAAAAGTAAAAGCGGAAAGGTTGATTTTAAACCCGCCCTTGCAACGGTTTTATCATGGAATATCGTAAAACCTACGGACAGTTATTTTTCTTTTACCCCTTCATTTACTTTCAAAATAAATAATTTTTTGAGCCTTTCATTCAATGCGGAAAGCCGAAACAAAGAATTACTGCGCTATATGCAATCCGCTATCGGTTTTAAGCCTGAAATTCCCGGTGAACGCAATATCTTTATAGACCTGTTTAACTCTTTCGCCTTTTGGGATGAAAAAAAGCGAAATTCGTCCGGATTTAAAATCAAACACTTTGCGATAAAATTGGAACACGATTTACACGATTGGATTTTAAATTCGGAATTTAAAGTTGAACCCCGTATTATAGACTCGGGAAGCGGCAAAAAATATGATTATAAACCTTATTTTACCCTTTCGGTACAGTGGAAACCCTTACAGGGTATAAAAACGGTTATACGGGATGAATACGGCGATTTTGTATTGAATCCCGCAAAATAAAAATACGATGCCGAATCTTTTTCGTCTGTTATTCGTGTGGAGGGTAATCCCCCGACGCTCGCGCCGGGGGTATTGATTGCGGTATAAAGAACCGTTTTCAACTGACCTCCTTTTTCTCCTTTTTTAGAGCGGTTTTTCTTTTTGAAACCGGTACGGTCGGTAAAAGAATGCGCGGGGGGGATTTTAGTGGTTTGGCGTTTTTGTTGGGCGGGGGTCGGGGGCGCCCGGGAGGTGGATGAGCGCGGGGTTG
>CAUURR010000082.1:0-8199 GCA_963547555.1 uncultured Treponema sp.
TACGAAAAATATGCGATTTTGTCGGATATTTTGGGCGAAGAAGACCACCTCGGCGATATGGACTTTAAAGTTGCGGGTACCGTAGACGGTATTACCGGCTTTCAAATGGATATTAAAATCGCCGGCGTTACGAAAGAGATTATGACCAAGGCTTTGGATCAGGCAAAGCGCGGCCGTATGCATATTTTGGGCATTATGAATCAAACGATTGACAAGCCCGCCGCCGAAATCAGCAAGTATGCGCCGAAAATCGAAACGATGAAAATCGATGTGGATAAGATAGGCGCGCTGATAGGCCCCGGCGGTAAAAACGTCAAGGCTATTTCCGCCCAATACGGCGTTACCATCAACACCGACGACGACGGAACGGTTACGATTTACGGTAAAAACGCGGCTTCAACCGACGGCGCGCGCGCTGCGGTTAAGGGAATCGTAGAAGATCCTGAAGTAGGTTTGATTTATACCGGAACCGTTAAGCGCATTATGGATTTCGGCGCCTTTGTCGAGATTTTACCGGGAAAAGAAGGCTTGTGCCATATTTCCAAATTTGCCCGTACCAAGATTGCCTCCGTTTCGGACGTGGTAAGTGAAGGTCAGCAAATACCGGTTAAATTGCTGGAAATCGATAAGATGGGAAGATTGAACCTGTCATATATTGATGCCATTGAAGCCCAAAATAAATAAAAGCAGCAGTAACGCCGGAATTGTTCAAAAAATATGTGCGAACGGCGTTACTCTTATAGCCGAACCGATTGAAGCCGCAAGAACGGCGGCAATCGGTTTTTGGTTTTCATGCGGTTCGCGGTACGAAAAAGAAGGGCACAGGGGCGTAAGCCACTTTGCCGAGCACATGCTTTTTAAAGGCACCGAAAGCCGCAGTGCCTTTGATATTGCCGCCGCCTTTGACCGTATGGGCGGTTATGCAAACGCCTTTACCGAGCGCGAACTGGTGTGCCTGTATTGCGTTGTTCCCGCCGTTCATGCAGGCGATGCCCTCGATATACTCTGCGACATGGCCGAAAACTCCGTATTCCCCGATGCCGAAATAGAACGTGAGCGTTTTGTTATCGAAAGCGAAATAACCGCTTCTCTTGACGACCCCGAAGAAGCGGCCTTGGATGCCGTTGCGGAAATCCTGTGGCCGGATAATCCGCTTTCCCTTCCGATTGCTGGAACGGTTGAAGACGTGCAAAAACTCGATGCGGATTTTTTGCGTTCATGGTATGCGGACTATTTTAAAAACGGGGATTTGACTGTCTGCGTATCGGGGAATATCGATGCGGACGGCTTATACCGCCGTTTGGAAAAGATGGCGCCTCGTATCTCTAAAACGATTTCGGAAAAGACGGGAAAACCGCTTTACCCGGACAGGAAGTCCATAGGAGAAAAAGGGGCAGGGAACCAACCGCCTTCCGACTCCGAAGAAAAAAAACGGCGGATCCATTTTTTGAATGCGGATTTTCAGCAGGAACAGTTTTTTATACTGTATCCTTTGCCGTACCCTTTCAGTTTAAAGACTTACTATTGCTTTTCCGTATTGAATGCCCTTATCGGGGATACGATGAGTTCGCGGCTTTTTCAAGCTTTACGCGAAAAAAGCGGCTACTGCTATACGGTGTACAGTTTTTTTTCGATGTATGCGGACTGCGGGTATTGGTGCGCCTATGCCTGTGCTCCGAAAAAAAACGCCGCCGAAATTGTTGCCGTAATGCGCAGCGAGTTGGAGCTTCTTATTCAAAAGGGGTTCGCTGCCGATGAGGTGCAGGCGGCAAAAGAACACGTATGCGGCGAGGAAATCATCAATGCAGAAGATACCGAATACCGCATGAAACGCTTGGCGCGCTGCCGTTTTTTCGGCTTTGAGCAAACGGGTTTTGACGACAGTATTGAAGCGATACGGCGTTTAAGCGGAGACGAATTAACCGAAGTTTTGAATGCCTTGTTGAAAATCGGCGAAGAGCAAACGGTTGTCTACGGTCCGAAATTAACCGCGGCGGTACGAAAAAAAATCGAAAAAAAACGATAATTAAATAAAAATTTAAATAAAATATAAAAAAAAGGCTGCAAAAAACCGGCTAAACATTGAAAAAAGCCGCTTTTCGCTATATACTGTATAGTAAGTATTGATATAATATTTATAACAAATCGGTTAATTAAGGAATGTCTATGTCTGAAGCGCAGGAGCTTGCAAAGCAGCGGGTTAAATTTCCTATAGGTGCAAAACTTGTAATAATCATTTCAATTTTGACTATTTTGTCTTTGGGTATAATAACTCTTTTGGTTACATGGTTTCAGGGGCAGGATGTTCAAATCACCGCGGAAGAAAATAACAGAACCGTAAATGCACAGGCTGCTTCCGCGGCGGAAAAAGAATTGGCTTCATTGCGTGCAAATTCTTTTCTTTTATTGGATATTTTAAATACTGCCGGAAGCTCCGATGTTTTTGCAAAACAGACAGCGGCTTTTTATTTTGAACGTAACCCGTCGGTTGCCGCGGTTTTACTCACCGATTCAAGGAGGACGGACGGTATTGAGCGTAAACTCTTGAGCGCTCCCTTTTTTATTTCAAATGAATCGGAGCCCGCCCTTGTCGATGAGTTTTTTTCACAAGTGCAGGATATAGTCCGGCAAACCGAAGGCGGTGTTATGCACGTTGCAAACGCTTCGCCGGTGTTCGATATGCCCATGCTTGTGTTGTTTTATCCTTACACGGAAAAGGGATTGAATCAATCTTTAGCGGTATTCTTTTCTGCTGAAAAGTTATCGGACAGTTTCGGTGCCGGCACCCTGCAAACTTCCTGTTTGGTAAACGATAACGGCGATGTGCTTGTTCATCCCGATTTTAATTTGGTAAAAAGCGGTGCAAATTGGAGTAATTTTTCATTATTCGACCAAATGATAAAAAACGGAGATACAAACCGGCAAGTACTGGTTACCGATGAAACCGGTAAAAAAATATTCGGTTCGTACCGCCGCCTTTCTTTGGGAAACCTTGCAGTCCTTACCGTCGCCGATGCGGACCTTCTTTTGGAACCGGTTGCCGAAACCACACGGCGTAATGTGTATTTGAGCGTTATAGTTTTATTTATTGCCGTTATGTTTGTATGGTTTTTTTCAAAATCCATTTCCAAGCCCGTAAAGATTTTGGCACGGGCCGCCGGTCAAATAGAACGCGGTGAATATGAACTCGATTTAAAGGCTAAAACGCGCGATGAATTGGGATTGTTGACGACCAGCTTTATGCAGATGGGTAAGGGACTTGCCGAACGCGAACGTTTAAAAGATTCTTTCGGCCGCTTTATCAATAAAGAAATAGCGGAACTTGCGATGAAAGGAGAGCTTGCCCTCGGCGGTGAAACAAAAAATACGACGATTTTCTTTTCCGATATACGTTCTTTTACGGCCATTTCGGAAAAACTTGAACCGGCTGAAGTTGTAGAATTTTTGAATGAATATATGACGGCTATGGTCGACTGCGTAAACGATACACACGGCGTTGTCGATAAGTTTATAGGGGATGCGATTATGGCCGTATGGGGGGCCCCGACTTCGGCAGGAAGCGCAAAGGAAGATGCCTTAAACTGTATACGCGCCGCCATGCGTATGAGGGCTGCTTTGATTGTTTTTAACCGCGGACGAGGCGGAGATAAAAAGCCTATAATACGGATCGGATGCGGTATCAACTCGGGGCCTGTGGTTGCAGGTCAAATCGGATCCCAGCAGCGTATGGAATATACGGTTATAGGGGATGCGGTAAACCTTGCATCCCGTACGGAAGCTTTAAATAAACCGATGGGAACGGATATTCTTATTACCGAATATACATACGAGCTGGTAAAGGATCACGTACTCGTTGAAGAAATGCCGTCCGTTACGGTTAAGGGTAAAGAAAAGCCGCTTAAAATGTTTGCGGTTATCAATATGCCCGATGAAACCGATATTCCCGGTGCGGGGGCGAAGGGACCTAAAACATTGAATCAAATACGGCAAGTACTCGGCATTCCGGTTCCGGATTTTGCAAAGGTTAATATCAATGAAGATGAAAAAAAATACAAGATACAATCCTGAAAAAGAAAATATCTTTGCCGATATTCTCGTTGTTATTTTTTCTCTTTGCGTAATCCTGTACACGTCATTTTTATTTTATCAAAATTTGAATAAAACTTTCGAGAGAAAAGATAAACCGGCAGTTGCGATTGTATCGTTTAAATATAAAAGCGTTCAGCGCCGTTTTCTCGACCGCGCCGTCTGGGACAGACCCGTACAGTATTCACCCGTATATAACGGAGATACACTCAGGACGGCTCCCGATGCCGAAGCGACCGTTTATTTCCCCGATAAAAGCGTTATAACGATTGATTCGAATACGATGATTCAAATCTTTAAGCCCTTATCCGAGGAAGCTTCGGTGCAAATTGCCGAAGGAAAGGTATCTGTTCAAACCTCCGGTGTAAAGATGACCGTAAAATCGGGAGGCACATCGGTCAGCGTTGAAAAAGATTCGGTTTTACACGCGGATAAAAAGGATACGGGAAAACTGCGCCTTGCCGTTGAAAAGGGAAGTGCGGCTTTTGCAAAGGCCGATGTTTCCGGTGCGGCAGGCGATTTTACAGCTCGTGAAACGCTGACGGCGGGAAGTGTGTCGGCCGAAGAAAACACAGCCTTTGTATCGATTATAAGTCCTGTTTCCGGTGCAAAATTGCTGAATCAAAATGCTGCGGGAAAAAGTATGCCCGTTTTATTTAAGTGGCACAGTACCTTCCCCGCCGATACCGAACTTATTTTGGAAACGGCGCGGAACCGCGATTTTACATCCGATGTGCGGCATATTTCGGTTACGGGTTTGGACGAATTAACCCTTGAAGAACAGCCGGGGACTTTATATTGGCGCCTTTATGCGGCGGATACGGGTTTTGAGCATGAGTCTGCGGATGCAGGAAAACTGAACATTTTTTCGGCTCCGCCTCCGGTTCTTTTACAGCCTGCATCCGAAACCCGCTATGCGTATCGAAAACGGCTTCCCGACGTACGTTTTTTGTGGAAGGGAAGCACTTTGGCTTCTTCGTATACACTTGAAATAGCCGATAATCCCGATATGCTGAATCCCGCCGCGGTTAAGCAGGTGAGTGCCGAATCGGTTACGATTCCCGATTTGAAAGAAGGACGCTGGTATTGGCGCATAAGTCCGGCTTATTTTATAAGTGATGATGTGCCGATTAAAAATTCAGAGGTATCATCTTTTTCGATAGAAAGAAAAAAAGAACTTGACCCCATAGAACTTATTTCGCCCGGAAAAACGGCAGATACCGCCGAGGGGAAAAGCATCAATTTTTCATGGAAAAATGCGGAAGAAGTTAAAACCTATAAACTGCGTATTGCACGCACTGAAAATATGAGCGATACGGTTTCCGAATTTACTACCGGACGCAATTATTTTGAATTAAAAAAAGCGGCACAGACTTTGCCGAACGGTCTTTATTATTGGACGGTTGAAGGTCTTGATGAGGAAAATGAACGTATTACCTCAAGTAAAAGTTCCGTTTTTAAAACACGGGATACCGAAATAATACTGCGTTCGGTTTTTCCGCCTGAAAATTATATTCTGGCCGATACGCTTTGTCTTGATACGCGCTTTACATGGAAAACGAACCTCGATACCGAGCATTTTTTTCAAGTTTCATCTTCGCGCAATTTTTCCGATTTGATTATAAATCAAAAAGTGCAGGGCTCTGCCGTCGAGGGCATTTCTTTAAAACAGGGGGAATACTATTGGCGTGTATCGGTTAAAAGCGAATTTGAAGAATTCAAAACCGATCCCAAAAAACTCGTTATAGCCGAACCTCTGGGAAAACCGCAGCTTGTGGGAATGAAAGAACGCGTGATTATACCGCCCGATGCTAAAAATGCTTTTTTCTGGACACCTGTTCCGGGAGTCGATTATTATCAGATGAAAATTACGCTTGCGAATTCGGATGCCGCTCCCGTGTATGAAAATCTCTTTATTACAAAAAACGATGTAAGTATGTTTTTACAGTCGATTAGCGACGGAAACTATGTTATAAGCGTTCAGGGTTTTGCGGGTGCAACGGTTACATCGAGCAGGCGCTACAGCTATGCCGACTCGCGGCACTTTGAACTTAAACATTTACGGCCGGTTGAACTTTTGTCTCCGGCTTTTAACGAAAAAATAAACGGTGTTCAAGCCGCTTTGCAGCCGGGAGTTTTAAAATGGAGTTCCGTTGATAAACCGGTGAATTCGCGGCTTATACTTGAAAAGGTCGGAAAAAAGCGCAGTATTCTTTCGATTGCAAATCCCGATTTTAAGGTACAGCTTCCGTCCCTTGAAGCCGGAACATACCGCTGGCGTATCAGTGCGGCCACCGAAGACGGTTTGGATATTTCATCGATTAAAGACGGGGTATTTACCGTTTTACCGATTGAACCGCTTGAAAAAGCCGCCTTTGTGTTTCCGTCCGATAAAGAAGTATTGGGCATTCCTTTTTTTAAGACAAACCGCAGTATTGTATTCAAATGGGAAAAAGTGCGGGATGCAACCCATTACAATCTGCGCCTTTACAATGCAAAAAAACAAAAGCTGTTTGAACGCGAAATCGATGCCGAACATAATTCGTTTGAGTTTACCGAACTGTCCCTTTTATCGCGCGGCGACTTTTATACGGAAGTGCGGGCGCTTCGACGTTTAAAAAGCGGAATGTTGTTTCAGGACGGAAAGACTTCGGCGTGCAGCTTTACGATTGACCTGCCTATGCCTGCAAAGGTAAAAACGGATGCCGCAGGAGTGATGTATGGCAGGTAAAAAATCCGCAGCTGTAATCGGCTGTTTGTTATTATGTGCCGTATTTTCACTGTATGCTCAAAACGAAACCGATAAGCATTATTTTATCCGTGAGGGCGAAGAGGGTATGGTCTTGTATCAGCGGCTGTCATGGCAGGCGTTTGAAGATATTTTAGGCTATGAATTTGAGCTTGAGCAAAAAAATCAATAGGATGAGTGGATTACTCATGATAAACAAAACGTGGAAAACAATGTAATAGACGTGTCGCTCCCGCCCGGTTCTTACAGTTTTAGAGTTTCTCTTATCAACCTGCTTGAACAAACCGAAGCGTTAAGCGATTACCGAAATTTTGACGTATTGGTCGCTTATCAGCCCGAAGTCTACGGATTGTCGCCTCATTTGATTTATTTTGACAATATTTTCAGCAACAGGCTTATTGTAGAAGGAAAAAACTTTTTAAGCGAAACCGTATTTACCCTTGAAAAACCTCTGTCGCAGCCTCTTGTATTGACTCCGGTTGAAATAGATAAAGGCGGAAAGCGGGTTGTCTTTGAATTGAATATGAACCGGCTTGCGCCCGGCGAGTATGTTTTTTGCGCACGCGATAAAAGCGGCTTATACGATAAAAATCAGGTTCTTGAATTGAGGTTTCAAAAACCCGTCGATATACATCTTTCAGCCGGTTATGCTTTTACCGGTTTTACGGGAAAAAGTGTCTTTACCGAATATTATGAGCGTAATTTTTCCGCCATAGGCGGTGTGCTGCGCTTTACGGTGCTTCCGGCTAAAAGGCCTTACGGGAATTTCGGCTTTAACCTTTCCTGTTCGGCTTCTTTATTGGATAAAAAATCGGAATATTATACGATAAGCGGCTATACAATAATGCCGCAAATCAATGCCGCCTATGTGTATCCGATTATAAAGCACCGTCTTAATCTTGATATTCATGCGGGAACAGGTGCTCTTTTTCTTGTGAACAGCCGCTTTAGTTTTGCCGATACGGATTTTAAAAGCCCGGCGACTTGGTATTGGGGTATGAGTGTAAACGGCGGTACCGCATTGCAGTTTTATATATGGAGAAAGCTGTATCTTGAATTGAATGTTGACCATATTGTCATATTTAAAAAGGGATTCCCGCTGTATATGTATCAACCGCAGCTTTCAGTCGGCTGGCAATTCTAAGCAATGGGTTTAACGGGAAACGGGTAAACCTTTTCCATGTAGTCGGGGGTAAGCAGCACTATAAAAGGGCGGGTGTGTTGGAATTGTCTGCATACTAGCTTTTACAAGTGAGCGGGTTTAGACGCTTTCCACTTCTTCTTCGGTAAGGCCGGTCGCTTGGAATATTTTTTTTTAGGAAAAAACAAAGTGTTTTTAAAATTTTTACGTTTAAAATTTATTT
>CAUURR010000083.1:0-8100 GCA_963547555.1 uncultured Treponema sp.
ATCGGTATCAAAAAAGCCTTCTTCACAGAACAAATCATAAGATAATAACAAGTTTTTATATAAGTCGGAATACGATGCTATAAAATCTTCATCGCCGGTTCTAAAATGTTCATCATCAAATCTTTTATATTCGAGTTCGGCAGTTTTATCCTTAAAAGATATTCTTAAATTATTTAGAATGTTAATCCCATCGGAATTTTTAATATAATGGAATCTTTTAGACATCTTTTTTTGTAAATTTCGTATTAAGCTGATTGTTTGTAATCTTGAAAAAGTGAGCATTGCTGCAATACAATGCAGAAACTCATGCGTTGAAATAGCTTTACGAAAAACGGACGAATTACCGTTTTCAAAGAGTTTTTTATTCAATAAAATATATAAAATGTATGAATTTTTATTTTCTTTGTATCGCCATATAAAAAGTCCCGTATTATCGGGATTTGCAAAATCGTATTTTAGTACAATCAAAATACAATTTGCCATGTTTTCCCTTATTAGGGACGGATACGAAGCCCCTTTTACAAAGCCGTAACTGTAGTTCTCTTCTATTAAGTTCGGTATGCGTAAATCTTTCAAAATGGGGCGAAAAACCCTAACCGCCCAATCGATTTTTTCGTTTTCGTTATCGAGCATGTTTAAGATATTTGTTTATATTTTGATTGTTTTCATCCAAGATTGCACCAATGTCCAAGGTTTTATCCATAAACTTTACAGCCTTTACCGCATCTTCAATAGAATCTACGGTGATGTTACCGGAAGCTTCAATGTTTAGAATCCCAAGTTCATTGACGTCTTTTTTCAATCTTTCGAAATCGGTTTTCTTCATAATTATTCCTCGCAGCTGTTATATTGTATAAACCTCCCGCTCCTACTTAAATAGATAGCTCCCCTAATCTGAATTATACATAGAATGTGATTTTATGCAACCCTCTACTCTCCTATTATACCACACTCTGCCAAAAAGCGCAACAACAAATAAAACTATTGACACAAACGCAACCGCAAACAAAAAAAGCCCGGCTCCTTTTCGGAAGCCGGGCTTGCCGTTTCAGCTCCTCTGTAAAACCGATGTTTTCAGACGGACGCCGTACTTGTTACAGCTTAAACGATATAAGGAAGCTTATATTGTGAACAAACAGTTTGTTCAGGTTTGCCCAGAATCTGTCCTTATCTTGAGTGAGGGTGCCGTTATTTTCTTGAAGCTGTGTTTTAAACGTGTTGCCCAATAAGTTTTTCGCGATATTCCAGCTGCCGTCTACGGTTACCTTATCGGTTACATACCAGGCAATACCGGAACTTGCCTCAAATTTGAAATCGGCACTGTTGCTGTTAAAGTTCCAAGTAACCGTTGTTTCCGTTTTGGTAACTTTACCGTCGGATGCATTTCTTGTTTGAGTTGTGTCTGTTTGCCATCCGAAAGCGGGGACTTTAAAACCGGCGCCCAGGCTCAAACACAGTTTGGAAATGGGCCGGTACGTAACCGCCGCGGCAAGGGTCGGTTCAAAATATGTATAAACTCTATGTTTTCTGCTGGTGGCGTATACTTTGGGCTTTACAACGGAAGCAATTTTTTGTTCGTCATAATCTTTTTCGCTTCTAAGGTCGAACGACAGGGGAAGCGATGCTTGAGCTCTTACCGCAAATTTGCCTTCGGGTTCATATGCGATTGTATATGCGGGAGCTAATTTAATTATGTGACCTTTATTTGTGTCATAAGCACTTGCCACATTACCGGCTGCACCGACTGTTTTCGTATAAGCGGTTTCTTTACCGTTGTCAATCGTTATTCCCGTTTTCGGTTCAGGCAGTATCCATTTTGTTTCAAGACCGACTGCAAAGCCCTGCGTTACACTGTCTTTTTGAAAAAAGTCAAAAGCCGTACCGGCATTCAACAAAAGATCGTTCGAGGACGTGTCGGTTATACTTGTAATCTTGGTGCCGTTGTTTTTATTCGTTGTTTTATCCGTTTTTGATTCCACACCCAATTCCGCGTATGATTTGAATACCCAATCTTTAGGTCCGTTTGTATTCATACCGAATTTTAAATTTGCATTTGTGTTGAATTTTGCGGTGGTGTCATCCGTTTTGGCAGTTTCGTCAATTATGCGTTGATTTCCGGTATTCGGTTTAAAAGTAAAACTTCCCGATACGCCCATGTTTTTAAAACCGACCAAAAGCGTTCCGGTTGCGGCATCCGTGCTGGTTGTTTCTATAGTAGTCTTTTTTTTGTTATTCGCTTGGGGCTCGGTTGTTGACTTCCATACAGTGGGCAGACCGCCGAAAAAGCCTGCGATATATATCGATTTAAGCTGTGTTGCAAAGCCCAACTGAATAGCTTTGGTTCCATCGTCTCCGTAGCCTAAAAAGCCGAACACCTTTGACGGCATTACATTGGCGAATTCGTTTACGTTCAGAAAATCGTCAACATCCGTTGTGAACAACTCTTGTGTGCTCGCAGACGTCATCGACTTGGGGTCAATCCGTATTGATTGACCGAACATTACACCGAAAACCGTACCCAATACAAGCACGATTAAAACAAGTTTTTTTGTTGTTTGCATGTACATCTCCTTATATGCATACTTTTTTTTGCCGTTTTTACTCTGCAGCAAAAACAGCTTATATAAGTTATATTTATATAACTTATATTTGTCAAGCGGGCGTCTCGGTGTTTCCGCGTTTTTGCTTTATGTCACGGGCGGAAAATAATGGTTTTGTATTCTTTTTTTGCATTTCTTATCTGTATCCCAAATAAAGGTGTCAAGATAAATAAAGTCCTTATTCCGTTTCACAAGAAAATCATACAAGAGCTATGTATATAAGTCAAGCATACGTGCAGATACTTTTTAAAATAATTGACATGGAATTTCCGAGATACTTTTCCGTGAGCTGCTTTCCGTGTGCTACAACCGCTTTTCCGTGTGCTTGACCGCAGTGCCGTTTTATGCTAATCTGTACTACAAATATTTTTAAATCGATAAGGAAGGACTCCCGTATGTACAGTGTGACGTTGCTGCAAGCCGCGGCTACTCCTCAGGGTTCCATGCTCAGCATGATTTTACCCCTTGCCCTCATTTTTGTTATTTTTTACATTTTTATTATCAGACCGCAAAATAAAAAGCAAAAAGAAACTCAAAAAATGATTGATGCCTTAAAAAAAGGCGATAAAATCGTTACCATCGGCGGTATTCACGGTACCATCAGTTCCACAAAGGAACAAACGGTTATCGTAAAAGTCGATGAGAATACCAAAATCGAATTCAGCCGTTCGGCAATCGCTTCGGTTATAACGGACAAAGCCGAAACTGCATCCGGTACCGAAAAAGCCGGTGCCGCATCCGAAGAAAAAGGCGAAAAAAAGTCCTTATTCGGAAAAACCAAAAAAGACAATAAAAAAGCGGAAGAAAGTTCTTCCGAAAAATAAAAACTGCGGAGCTTAAAAAAATGATGAATAAAAGAAGCCGCTTTTTACTGATTCTTGCGGTTATTGCCCTGTGCTTTGTCTTTTTGTGGCCTTCTCTTGCATGGTATGTAAGGACGCCGCAGGAAGTGCAGGCTTTGGCTTTAAGTTCGCTTGAAAAAATTAAAGACTATTCGAGTGTTATGGCGGCAAAAGATCTGAACACTCTTAAAAACATACAGCGAGCCGACCGCGCCGCCGTATTGACAAGCGAGTATGCATGGCTCGAAAAAGAAGCAAAAAAGCTGTATAAAAAAAGCGGCTTAACTTATTCTTCTCCGATGACCGTCCGCGAAGCCCTGACGATTTTTACCGACGAAACCGAAGACGCATCAAAGGCCGAAGCCGAAGTGCGCGCGGTATTTGAAAACCGCTACCGCAAAGAAATCTTAAAGGCAAAAAGCCGCTATAACCGTGCGGTAAAATTGGGCTTGGACTTATCCGGCGGTATGAGCGTTATCGTAAAAGCCGACTTGGACGCCGCACTTGAAGCGCAAAAAGGCACGGTTGCCTCCGATGATGAGTCGGGCTTTAGAGAACAGGCGATGGTACAGGCTATCGATACCCTCAGAAGCCGCATCGACCGCTTCGGTTTGTCCGAACCGGTTATCCGCAAGCAGGGCGAAGACCGTATCTATATCGAACTTCCCGGTTCCGCGGAAGCCGACCGCATCAATACGATTATCCTCGGAAAGGGTATTTTGAACATCCGTCTTGTGGATATGCAGGCAACTTCCGCCTTTAACGAATATCACGCCGCCCATATGGCCGACACTTTTACCGCTTCCGGTAAACTGCTGGATCCTTCCGTTATTCCTTCCGATACGGAAGTGCTGGGCTTGTATACAAAAGACGATTACGGCTTGGACGAGCGTCAAGGTTATTTGGTTGTAAAAAAAGAAGCCGTACTTGACGGAAAGCATATTAAAGCGGCAACCGTAGGGGCCGGTCAGCTCGGAAAACCCGAAGTGCACTTAACCCTCGATACCGAAGGCGCGGTTATTTTCGGCGAGTTTACCGCAAGCCACGTGGACGACTTTTTAGCCATCGTTTCCGACGATAAGGTAAAGTCCTATGCGCGTATAAACGAAGCAATCCCCGGCGGCAATGTTGCCATTTCGGGCTTCGGTGTTGAAGAAGCGCAAAATCTGCAAAAGGTATTGCAAACCGCATGGCTGAGCGTTCCCCTTACGGTGGAAAGCCAGCAGGTTGTCGGCGCTTCCATGGGAGAGCAGTTAATCCGTCAGGGTGTTAAAGCCGTACTGCTCGGTTTATCGCTGGTATTGGTTTTTATGCTCGTGTGGTACACGGGTGCCGGTATCAATGCGGTTGTTGCTCAAATATTGAACCTTTTTATGATGTTCAGTATTTTATCGGCTTTCGGTCTTACGATAACCCTTCCCGGTATTGCGGGTATGATTTTAACCATCGGTATGGCGGTTGACGCGAATGTTATTATTTTTGAGCGCATACGCGATGAACTGCGTTTGGGTAAAAGCCGTGCGGCCGCCGTCAATGCGGGTTTCGACCGTGCTTTTTGGGCGGTTATGGACTCGAATATTACAACCTTTATTGCGGCTCTGTTTTTGTCGCAGCTCGGTACGGGGCCCATACAGGGCTTTGCCGTCAGCTTGGCAATCGGCGTATTTTCGTCGGTATTCACTGCGCTTTTTGTTTCCCGCCTTATATTTGACTTTGGCACGCAAGCCTTGCATCGGGAGAAGATTTATATCGGTTGGGGGATTAAAAGATGAGCAAAAAAATTATTCGTTTCAGCAGGGGCTTTCTTGCCTGTACGATTATCAGCACCGCGCTTATTTTATCCGGTGTGTACGCCTTGGTTACAAGGGGATTAAATCTCGGTATCGAGTTTAAAGCCGGTTTAATAGAAGACGTATCGATTGCTCCTGCCGCCCTGGAATTAACGTATACGGGGCCGGCAAACGTAACCGTTAAAGCATCGAGCATCGGTTTGACACTGGTTGTAAGCGGCGTCGGTGCCGAAAACACCACGCACGAAATTCCGTATGTAAAATACCGCACCGTAGGCGAAGTTGCCGACGTTTTAAATCGGGTTGACGGTGTTACGGCCGTTGTACGTTCTTCTCCTTCCGAAAGTGCCGTCGGTATTTTCGGCGATTCGGAAGCTTCTTCGCTTTTGGGCGCGGCGCCCTACCGTCTGCACTATATAGGAGAAAATACGCGCAACTACACGGTAGACGAAGTGCGCGCCGCCCTTTCTTCGATGAAAGACGTGTCGGTAAAAATGATAGGGGATGAAAAAGAAAATCTGTTTCAAATCCGTGCGGGCGACGACGGCTCGGATTCCGAAGCGAGTAAAAAGATTCAGGCATCTATTGCCGCGGCCTTAACCGACACTTTCGGTGCGGATAACTTTGCCGTCATCAAAACCGACTTTATCGGTTCCCAGTTTTCTTCAAGCCTTATCGTTCAGTCCGTGCTCTTGGTAGCTGCAACTCTTTTGTTGATTTGGCTCTATTCGACTATCCGCTTCCGGTGGGACTTTGCCCTCGGCGCGGTTTTGGCCATTATGCACGACGCTCTTATTATGGTTGCCTTTGTTGCGTGGACGGGGCTTGAAATGAACTCCACGATGATTGCGGCAATCCTGACGATTATCGGTTATTCAATCAACGATACCGTCGTTGTGCTCGACCGCGTGCGTGAAAACATCAAAACGGTTAAGGTTGCCAAATTTACCGAAATCCTGGATATTTCGCAAACCGAAATTTTGGGACGTACGGTTATTACGACCGTTACCACCCTTTTGGCGGTTGCAGCCCTCTACATTTTTACGTCGGGTGCTATGAAGGAATTCGCCCTTGCCTTAATGGTGGGTATGGTTTCCGGCGTCTATTCTACGATTATGATTGCCGGCGCCTTTATCGCTCTTGTGCGGCGTAATTGGAAGCCTTCCGACGAAGAAAAAAAAGTTCAACCCGGTGTTTTGAACGCGTAAATTCGACATCGGTTGCACACATACATGAAGCTGTCCAAAAACCGACGTTTTCGGACAGTATTAAAGCGCTCCTGCGGTTTCCGTATGGGGCGCTTTTGCGTTATCACAAAATTGATTGCGTACGGAAATCTTTGTCAAGGAGCGTACTGTTGATTTCTTATAAAGTTTTGCACGTCCTGTCTTCACAGTGAATTAGCAATTTGCTTTTTTTCCGTCATATAATACAGTACCGGTATTATAAACAGGGTGATAAGGGTGGAGGCAAATAAGCCGCCTGCAATCGCTTGGGCAAGGGATGCATATACTTCAGAGCCCTCACCGCGGGAAAACGCCATCGGTATAATACCGAACAGTGTCGTAACAGTGGTCATAAGAATGGGACGAAGACGGCTTGATGACGCACGGATAATAATTTCTTTAAGCTGCAAACAACGCTCTTGTTTACGCAGCAGGTTCGTATAATCAATGAGTATAATACCGTTGTTTACGACAATTCCTGCAAGAGAAATGATGCCCATAAGGGCCATCAGACTTATACCGGAGCCGAATGATAAAAGGCCGAGGGTAACGCCGATAAGCGAAAACGGAATCGATAGCATCACTAAAAGCGGCTGTCTGAACCGTTCAAATTGAATAACCATAACCGCATATACCGAAAAACATGCGATAAACAGGGCTTTGAGCATACGCGGTATGGAGTCTTCCAAAAGTTCCATGATGCCGCTTGAGCCGGTACGTATGCCCGTTTTTAAAGGATTTTTACGCAGGTATGCCTGTAAACGTTTACTTACGCCGGAGGTATCTTCGTTTACCAATACCGCCGATACGGTTACCGTTTTTATGCGGTTTTTATGATTAACCGCCGAAATGTTTTGTTCCGCTTTCGGTTCGGCGAGGGCTGAAAACGAAACGAGCTCGCCGCTTCGGCTTTGTACGCGGATATTCGATAAGGTTTCCGTATCAAGGGGCTTGTCTTTGATATCCGAAAACAGCCGAATGTCGTAGTTTTTTCCGCTTTGTCTGTCGCGGAATCGGCCGGCATCCGATCCGTGAAATAAAATCGCTCCGGTGAGGCCCGCCTCATAACTGTTTACGCCGAGGGCGTTCAAGTAATCGCTGTTCATGTCGAATACGAGGGCTGTTCCGTCAAAGCTCATATCGATTGATACGCTGAGCGTTTCCGGATCTTTTTCCAAAAAATCGCGCAGCCGGACGGCTTCTTTATAAAGGTCATCGGTATTGCTTCCTTCCAAGCCGATACCGAACCCGTCTCCGCCTGCAACAAAGCCCAATAAGCGGTCAAAGCCGCCGTTCGTTACCTTGATTTGCGCATCGGGAATTGAAGACGAAAGCAGGTGTTGGGTTTCCAAAATAAGGCTTTGGATTTTTTCTTTGCGTTTTGAGGCGGGCTTGAGGATAATGCGGGCGTAGCCTTCGTTTTCGGCAGCTTCGGCGGAGATAAAGTTGTCGGTTTGTCCCGCATAAAGCACGACTTTTTCCACATGGGGAATGTTTTCCGCGATAATCCGTTGTGCTTTTTCCAATTCGTTTCGGGTCGTTTTAAGATTTTGTCCCGCCGGAAAGGTAAAGGCGGCATAATAATCGGAATTATCCGTAACGGGTATAAAGGTTCTACCGAGGAGCCTAATTAAAAAAAAGG
>CAUURR010000084.1:0-8090 GCA_963547555.1 uncultured Treponema sp.
CAAAATTTTTGAATTTCGAATCAAAGGCATCAAACAGCGTATACAACGAACCGAAGTCCTGGGTTACAACGGTTTTAATATCCTTCATGTTTTTGCCGTTTTGAATATTTTCAAGATAATTCGGAATTTGCTCAAACAGCACCCTCAACTGATCTTTGTATGAAGCTTCAATTCCCTGCAATTCAGCCTGTAATTCGCTTACATGGGTAGCCGTTTGATTAAATGCGGCCTTTGCAATAACCGTTTCACTTACCAGATTCAACAGGTAGTCGATACGCTTTGAATCGACACGCAATACGCTGCCCGTTGATGAGGCATGGGCGGCAGGTGCGGGCGCCGCTTTTTTGACCGCAGCGGCGGGAGCGGCTGCGGGTTTTGCCGCGTTCTCCGCTGCCGCAGAGGCGGCAGGCGGTGCAGCGGGAGCCGCTTTGGCGGCGGCAGGCTGTGCGGGTGCAGGACTTTGTTTTACCGCAGGCTGAGGTGCGGCGGCAGCGGGAGCTCCCGCACCGGCAGATGCATCATCCAGAGCTTGCGCATCAACGGCCAATACCACATCATCCAAAAAAGCCGCATCTTCAATATCATCCGCACTTGCCTTTGAGGATATATAATAGACAACCTGCGGATGGAAGTCATCGCCGTACAATTCTTCAAAATCGGGGACGGTTTTTAACACACTGCCCTTTTCTTTGAGGGCGGCAAAAACCTGAATACCTCCGACCGAATTCATGGGATTCGCTTCATCGAATACAACGGTAATACCCCAGAGTTTTTCCCCGGAAGCACACAGCTGTTTTAATTCAAGTAAATCATACTCGGACAAGTGAGATGCCGGAGAAGGCAAACTGTCGGGCATGCCGCCGGACGAGGGGGCGGGAGCTGCCGGAGCGGTTTGAGCCGCAGGCATAAACTGAGCCGCAGCGGCCTTTGCAGCCGAAGACTTTGAGCCTTTGGCTTTTTTTCCTCCGGAAGCTTGGGCAAACTCATGCAGTTTGTTTTTCAAAGGTTCAACGTCTTCTTCATAAACGGAACCGTTTGCCCGTGCCTCAAGCATAGCCTTGATAACATCGATCGAAGATAAAAGAACATCTACGACATCTTCCGTAACCGGGATGGCATCGGAACGCAATTCATCAAGGACATCCTCTACCGCGTGGGTAAAAGTCGATAACTCGGTCATCTCCACCGTAGCTGAACCGCCCTTAAGGGTGTGAGCAGCTCGGAATATTTCATCAATGGCCTCATGATTGGTCGGATCGTTTTCAATAACGAGAATATTGCTTTCAAGGTTTTCAACCTGCTGTTCGGCTTCGCTGAAAAAGTCTTTTAACAGTTCCTCATTATTAATATCAAGGTAATCACTCATACTAATATATTTTATGCATATATACGGATAAGTCAAGTGGAAAATACACCAATCTTGATATTTTTACCTTTAAAGTTGTTACCTTAAAGTTTTTCCCTTTTTTTGCCGATATAAAGAAGGGATACTTTTAACACGGAGAAAAAAAATGATAAGCCGACTACGAAATATAAAACCGTATATTATTTTTGCTGTAATTTTCGGAACCCTTGCACAGGGATTTGCACTTGATATTTTTTCGCATACCGTAAACGGGGCAGCCGTCGATTTGTTTCCCGGCAACAAAATAGAAAATACCGCACTGACTTTTCGCGGATTTTACGGCGGACAAATCCAAATCGGAAACAGATTTTTGTTAAACGGAACCGTATCGGCAAAAGCGGGCAATCTGTTTTCGGGTATAAGTCTTCGCGACATTGCATCTTCCGTAAATGTAGATGAAGTATCTCTTATGTACCGCTTTAAAATCGAGAATGCTTCCGCACAATGGGCTTTATTTGCCGGAGAATACGAGCCGGTCGGAACGGATATGTTTATTACAAGGTATTTCGGCACCGAAACTTTTTCTTCATATCTGCTTGAAAAACAAATCGGATTTGAAGCTCCCGCAATATATCCCTTAAACGGTGCAGGAACTTCTTTTATGATAAAATATTCCGTTCCCGTCGCAAATGCGGCTTATTTGTATTACAACGAAAAATACGGAAAGCAATATTTAAACGGAGATTTCCGTCTTGCGGGAGTTTCCGATATTATTATAGCCGACTTTTTATTCGGCTTTGCGCTTCCGTTTGAAAAAAAAGATGCAAACGGCAATGATGTCGTTATGGTTGTAAAACGGGTGGATTTCCAAACAGGTTTAACTCTTTTAATTGCCGGCAACCCCTTTGCGAATTTTTATATGCAAGCCGGAATTTCACGCATACAGGCAAAGCCCGATTCGGGAGAACAAATTGTAAGTCTTAACGACCTGTATTTTTTACTTGAACCGCGCTTTGCCGCCGGAAAAACGCTTTTTTCGTTCAGCTTCTTTTACCTTCCCGAAAATACGTTCAAAAATATTCCGCATATAGATCAATCATGGGGAGCGGCGTTCACGATAAAATCCGTTCCGATTGAACTGCCGGCGGCACAGGGCGTGTTCGGCGGCATCGTTTCGGCATCGACTGCAAATCCGCTGACAAAAACAATAGATATAAATTCAATTTCGATTAAAACGGTGCCTTTTGCCGATATATCCATACGAAACGGCACTCTCAAAATTTTACTGCCTATACAGCCGCTCAAATACAATACGCCTAACGAAGCCGTATCTTTATCGCTGTCGTATACAATACGGTTCTAAAGCGGCTTACGATAAAAAACAGGAGCTGACGAAAAGGGGTATCAGATGCGTTTTGTCCAAATACCCGAATTGTGCTCATGCACAAAGCCGAGCCTTCGGATATAGGGAACGTGGATTTTATCGGGAACTTTTGTTATAAGACATTCATAGCCCTGATTTTTCCAAAAGCTCAAGTCTTTGACAAAAAATTGCCGCCCGACGGCAAGATCGCGGTATTTGGGAACTACAAAATCGATAAAGATTTCGGCTGTCTTTTGATTTTCAAATTCGGCGGAAGAATACGCCAAAAGCCCTGCCGTATCGTCATTGCGGAAAAAAAAGGCGGCCTTTTCACTTTGAGCAAACGCTTTTGCGCCGAATAAGGTTTCAATTTCTTTACGGTTTTTATTGTAAAAGCGGTTTACCAGCGGATTATCCTTTTCGACATACATAATCTCAAAATTATCCTGCACACGCACCATTTTAAGAAAATAATAGATGTCGATAACGACAATGCCGATGTTTAAAACCGCGGTAGGAAAAGAAGCTGTTGTCAGCGCAAAAACAACAAAAAGTAAGCTTCCGGCCGCATTTATAAGGCGCAGTTTTACGAGCGACTTCATCATCAGCGATATAAATACGATAATCGAGGCTATATAACCTAAAATTTCAATAAAACTCATAGATGCAGCGGCTCTAATCGATATCGGCAACAACCGTTTCGGGAGGATTATCCAATAATTCGGGATTTTTTAAGTATTTACGCATTTCGTGAAACGCCGATGCATAATAAAATCCGTCGCAAATACGTTCATCCGAGGTAACGGCAAAATCAAGGTGGCGTACACGGTGAATGGTTCCGTCACGGTCCGTTTCAACGGATTTACGCATCGTGCTGAAAGTAACGAAAACGGGAATGTTGCCGAAATCGTAAAGGTGATGAAATATCGGTAAAATTCCCAAAGACCCCATGGATGAAAAAACTACCGAAGCATGAAAAGGGCTTAAGCGGCGTAAACGTTCGGGAAGCCAATTGTGAAAATCAAGCCAGCGCAGCAAAGAGATTGCCGCACGCAGCTGAAAGGTGGGCATATAACCGAGTACGCGGGCAAGTTTATCGAATGCGTTTTCTTTTTCTTCTTTTTTGCCTTGATATGCGTCTATCTTTTCGGTCATTTGGCGGTACACATCTATAGAGGTTGCTCTGTGGTCGAAAAAGAACTTCATCATGGTTTCTTCGGCTTCCAAGGTCATCGCTTTTTTAACCGCCATAACGACTTCGATATTATGACGGGCATATATACGCAGTCCGCTTAAAAAACGGTTGATACCGGGGCGCTGCGATATGGTACGCACATAGGCCGCTATGAGTACGTGCATAAGACCGAACCCCATATGGCCTTCATCACGCTTTTTATGAACGTAGCGTTCCATTGCCGCAAGGTTTATACTGTCCTGAAAAAGGTTTTGAGCCCCTACCCTGTCGGGCATAATAAAAGGAGCCACAACAGCCATAGGTTCCAATGAGCGGATACGCCTTCCTTCTGTCCTATCGCCGAAGCGGCGCCGCTTCGGAAGCATGGGAGTATAGTCGGCAACTGCCGCTTTATGTGTTTTTTCAAATGCTGTTTCGGTATTTTGCCGTTCCATAGAGTACCGCCGATTTTATACATAAAAATACCGCTTATTACACAAAGCGGCGGAAAAAGAACTTTAAAAACCGCAGGTTCCGAAAGCCCTTTTCCTGTCAATATCAATCAGTATGTTTTGCAGATGGGCTCGAAGGTATCGACTTTAAGAGATGCACCGCCGATAAGACCGCCGTCCACATCGGGTTTTGCAAGCAGGGCTGCCGCATTTTCGGCTTTCATGGAACCGCCGTATTGAATGATAACCTTGTCGGCAGCTTCGCGGCCGTACATTTCGGCAAGGATATTGCGTACATAGACGTGAATAGCCTGAGCGTCATCGGCGGTTGCCGTCTGTCCGGTTCCGATTGCCCATACGGGTTCGTAGGCGATAGTAACCTTTGCAAGTTCGGCGGCGCTTACGCCTTCAAGTCCCTTGCGGGTTTGTTCTTCGCACACCTTTTCGGCTTTACCGGCTTGGCGTTCTTCCAAAAGTTCTCCGATGCACAATACAACTTCCAAGCCGTGCTTTAATGCAAGCTTGACTTTTTTGTTAATCATCGCATCGTCTTCTTTATAGATGTGGCGGCGCTCGGAGTGTCCCAAAATAACGGTTTGAACACCCAAATCCTTAAGCATAAGAACGGACACTTCTCCCGTGTGTGCGCCGGATTCTTCGGTGGACATATTTTGCGCACCGAGTAAAATGTTGGAGCCTTTTAATACCTGCGCAACCGCATCGAGGTTTGTAAACGAGGGCGCAATCATGTATTTGTTTTTTCCGTCTTTTAAAGCGGCGACAAGACCTTTGGCAAGTTCGACAGCCTCGGCCTTTGTTTTGTTCATTTTCCAGTTTCCGGCAATATAGTATTGTCTCATATTTAATCTCCTTGTCCGCCCCGCAAAAGCTTAAAATACGCCGTAAGGAGCCGGGCGGGAATAGTTTAAACAGCCGCATGCTGCGGCATTTATCAAATCACACTATAGCTTTTTTATCGATTGTGCGCAAGGGAGAGAAACGGCAAAAGAAAGTTTTAAAAAATCAATAAGCCGATTCTGTATGCTATACCCGATAAAATCAGAGAAAAGGCGATATAATAACAGGCTATTACGAGCGTCCATTTTTTGGAATGCGTTTCCTGCGCCGTCGCCGCCAAAGACATAAGACAGGGCATGTTAAAAAAGAAAGCAAACAAAAAGGCTAAGGCTTCGGGCTTCGATATAACCGCAAGCAATTCATTTCCGAGCGCAAGGGTATCTACGGCTTTTCGCACTTCAACAGCCTGCCATATACTTGAAGAATTGAACAGGGAAGCAATCACACCGAGTGCGGTTTCTTTACCCATCGCCGAAGCGACAAAGGCCATAAACAACTGCCACGGCAGCCCGAAAAAGTGCGTAACAGGTTCTATAAAAGTACCGACTTTGTAAATAAAGCTATTTGTTATATTGCCGTCGCGCGTAAAAGAAAGTGCCCAAAAAACAACGGAAATCAATATGATAATACTTAAAGCGCGTTTTAATACATCGCCCATTTTACTTAAAACCGATGAAAAAAGATTTTTCCAATGCGGCTTATGGTAGGGCGGCAGTTCCATTATCATACCGCTACGGCTTTTTCCTTTGTAAAGTGATTTTTTAAAGAGCGTGTAAGTAATAAAAAAATGCAAGAAAGCCGTCAAAAATAAAATTAAAATAATAAAAATCGATTGTTTTCCGAAAAAAGTGCCGCTTATTAAGCCTACGACTCCCCATGTCGCACCGCAGGGAACAACCCATGACAGGGCTATGGTCATAATCCGCTGTTCCCACGAATCTATAATCCGTGTTCCCGTTACCCCGCCGATATTACAGCCGAAACTGACTAAAAAAGGCATAACGGCTTTTCCCTGCAAGCCGATTTTGGACATTGTGTCGTCAAACACATAGGATACACGCGCCATATAACCGACATTTTCCAAAAAGCCGAACACAAGGCTTACACCGAATACAAAGCTTGCCATTTGAAGCGCAAAACCGACCGCAGTCATAATCGCACCGCATACAAGCGATATCAATATCTCGGATGTTCCCAGAGCCGCCAATCCTGTAGCTAAAAGTTTTGCAAGCTGCGGGATTATAAAACCGAACAGACCCATAAAGGGAAATCCGATTAACATCGACGCTATAAGACCTAAGATAATAATACCTATGGCCAGCGGTTTACCCCATCTTTTGCTTGTTGCAAGAATGTCGAATTTACTGCGTGTAAAAGAATGTTCACTTTGACTGACATTATTTTTTATAAGCATATCAATCCGATCGAATTTACAGCTTCCCGTATCGATATTACCGTTTGTAACCTGCGCTAAAAGCTCTTTTATTTTTGCGGACTTTTCATTCGGCAAAGTTTTTTCTACAAGCGCCGTTACCGCTGCGTCCTTTTCTATAAGTTTTACGCTTATCCACGACTGCGAAAAAACGCCTATACCTTCAGAAGGAATACAATCTTTTATTTTTGCGTAATAGTCGGCAAGGTTGTTATACATACGGTCGGAAAACGATTCGTTTAAAAAGGTTTTACCCGTAAATCCGTCCAAAAAGGCGAACAAATCTTTATACGAGGTTTTATCGGCGGCAACCAAGGGAATAACGGGAATGCCGAGTTCTTTTTCAAAGCCCGCTATATCGATTTTTTTCCCCTGCTGTTCGGCAATATCCATCATATTCATAATCAATACGGCCGGAACGCGTATACCGGCAAAGTCGGCAAGCATAAACAAACTGCGGTTAAGCTGAGATGCGTCCGCTATAATTGCAACCAAGTCGGGATTGGCGTTTGCAATATATTCGCCGGTAATTATTTCTTCTTCCGAATGTGCGGATAAGCCATAGCTGCCGGGTAAATCGACAAGGGTATACTGTTTTCCCCCGTGCGTAAAATATCCTTCTTTTTTTTCTACGGTTTTTCCCGGCCAGTTTCCCACGTGCTGTTTTGCACCGGTCAAGCCGTTAAACAGGGTCGATTTTCCCGAATTGGGCTGGCCCAACAATGCAATGCGTATATGTTTCATATTCAAATTACCTCCGCACAAACTTTTTCAGCTTCTTTTCTGTTTAAGGCAATCAGTGTATCGCGGTTATAAAAAAGAATGGGCTGTTTTTTATTGTTTTGAATTATTTTAACTTCGCTTCCGATTGTTAAACCTATGGCGGTAATCCGGCTTTGAAAATAACTGTCGCCGTTGATTTCGGTAATCCGCGCAACGGTATTGTCTTTTATTTGACTGAGATTACACATATCGATTTCTCCTTATACTTGTATACTTTGCGGACGTCATGTATAACAAATACAGGGCGCGGCATAGATTAGTATAATCTAACTGATATGGATTATAAACCCGCGTTGTGAAAAAATCAACTGTTATTTATATTTATTCGAGAAAAAAGGATAAAATCAATAAAGCGTAATAACGATGAGCAGATAAAACGCGTAAAAGGATTGAAGCATAAAAAAACCGCCCGCTCATACAAATTAAAACGGACGGTCTTTAAAGAGTGCGCCGGAGCGTCCTGAAAATCGTTGATTCTCGGACAGCCCCAATGCCTTATTTTGCAACGACGCGGATCATTTCGCAGAGTTTATTCGAATAACCCCACTCGTTATCGTACCACGAAACAACCTTTACAAAGGTCGGGTCAAGGGCGATACCGGCTTTTGCGTCGAATACGGAAGTGCGTGCTTCCCCGCGGAAATCGGTGGAAACGACGGCTTCGTCGGTGTAACCGAGAACGC
>CAUURR010000085.1:0-8043 GCA_963547555.1 uncultured Treponema sp.
AAGCTGTGAAGCTGTGAAGCTGTGAAGCTGTGAAGCTGTGAAGCTGTGAAGCTGAGAAGCTGTGAAGCTGTGAAGCTGTGAAGCTGTGAATTTTGCCCGATGGGCTGTTTTATGTCAAGTACTTTGCACGGTGTCTCGCACGGTGCGTTTGCAAAACTTTTTTTGGTTTTTGTGTGAGAATGATTGTAACTGCCAGCGGTGCGCTTGTATGTCATCGGTATAAGTGTAACACAGTTTGGTGGGGATTTCAAGTTTTTGAGGAAGGTTTTTATTTAACCGCAGGGGACGCTAAGGACGCAAGGAATTTTACATGGTGGTTTAAACACATTCTTGAATTTATCTTTGCGGTCTTCGCGAGCTTAGCGGTTCCTTTTGTTTAACCGCAGGGAACGCAAAGTGCGCAAGGAAGTTTAACGGTGGTTTAAACACATTCTTGAATTTATTTTTGCGGTCTTCGCGAGCTTAGCGGTTCCTTTTGTTTAACCGCAGGGAACGCAAAGTGCGCAAGGAAGTTTAATGGTGGTTTAATAATATATCTTGAATTTACCTCTGCTGTTTTAGCGGCTGTTTTCGGCAGGTCCCGCACTGTGGGAAGGGAAAAACTCCCTGTGGCAATCGTGCAGGGCTTCGTCGTCTATGTGGGTGTAGATTTGCGTAGTAGAAAGGTCGGCATGGCCTAAAAGTTCCTGCACACTGCGTAAATCCGCACCGCCTGCTAAAAGATGGGTTGCAAAAGAATGGCGCAGGGTATGCACCTTTGCGCTGATGCCCGAAAGCGCTTCAAGCTCCTGAAAACGCTTCCAGATTCCCTTGCGCGAAAGCCGCTTCCCCCGATAATTGACAAAAAGCCAGGGCACCGAAGGATTTTTAACCAGGGCGCTCCTGCCCTTTTCAAGCCAGTTGCGCAAATGCACAACAGCCTCATCTCCGAAAGGCACCATGCGCTCCTTGTCCCCCTTGCCGCGTACCCACAAAAGGCGCTCATCAAGGTGAAGATTTTGCAGCTCAAGGGCGGAAACTTCGCCGATACGGAGCCCAGACGAATATACCAGTTCAAAAAGGGCGCGGTCGCGTAAACCCAAGGGGTTTGAAGTATCTATAACCGAAAGCAGTTTATCCACTTCTTCAACGGCGAGTACGCGCGGAAGGCGGCGTTTTGCACGAGGTCTTTGCAGTAACAAGGCGGTATTTTCGCTCCACACGCCGATACGCACCAAGTACGTGCCGAACGAGCGTAGGGCGGAAATATCCTTTGCAATCGTCAATTCATCGGCACCCGCTCGATCGGAATCCCCCGTTTTACGCCATACAAGATAATACAGCAAATCCTGAATACCGAGCGTTTTATAGTCGGCGTGCTTTAGGCGGCACCAATCCAACAATTCTTTAACGGCGGTTTTATAGGTTTCGGCCGTTAAAAGACTTTTACGCTCAACGCTTATAAGATCGTCATAAAAACGTTCGAGTATAAAACGGGAATTGTTTTCTGTAGCAGCTTCCGCGGCGGCGAGGATGCCCATATCAAACAATCGGCTGTCTAAAAATCAAGCGGTTTTTAAACAGCCGCTCCTTAATCGCCGCCCAAATTGATGCGGTTCGAGCGCAGACAGGCGGGATAGCTCAAGCTTTTACGGTCTGTAGACGAAACAAAGTCGTTATGAGAAAAGCCGCCTCCCTCCGAGTCCGAAGAAGTTTTATCCGATGACAAAAAGGATGAATTTTTCTCTTTGGGCTTAGCGGAATCCGGCTGTGATTTTGCCGATGACGCATACGAAGAACGGAATGCCGAAAGCCCCGAAGACGAAGAAGAGTGCCCCGAACCGGACGAACTCAAACCTGAAGAACCCAAGCCTGCACCCGACGAACCTAAACCTGAACCGGACAAAGATGAACCCAGCGGCGTTTTGGTACCGTGACCGATAGCCTCCCATTGGCTGTAAGAAACCAGATTATCATCTTCAGCACTATTTTTTTGCGGCAAAAAAGACTGTCTTTTATCCGTAGAAGTTTCTTTATTCGAAAAACCGGTTGCAATAATCGTAACCTTTACCGTATCTCCCATTTGCGGATCGACTTTTTGACCGTAAATCGTATAAACCCCGGGATCGGCGGTTTGCGTAATCATGGTCATAATTTCTTCGGTTTCGATTAAAGAAAGGTTTTCTCCGGAAGTAATGTTTACGAGAATATTTTTTGCACCCTCGATATGGGTATCTTCCAAAAGAGGATTATTCATTGCGGCGGTAGCGGCATCAACGGCACGCTGTTCGCCCGTTCCGACACCGACTCCCAAAATGGCGTCTCCCATGCCCTTCATTATCGTACGCACGTCGGCAAAGTCTATATTGATTTTACCGGGACGCGTAATAACGTCGGAAATACCTTGCACACCGTGCCGCAATACATCGTCGGCAATCGCATAGGCTTCGTTTAAAGGAGTTGTTTTTTTATCCGCTACACGCAGGATATTTTGATTGGGAATAACCAAAAGGGTATCGACGTGTTCGTGCAGTTGTTTAATGCCTTCTTCGGCAATACTCATCTTTACCGGGCCTTCAAACTTAAAGGGCTTTGTAACCACACCCACCGTAAGGATGCCGGCTTCTTTTGCAATACGGGCAATAACCGGAGCCGCTCCGGTACCCGTACCGCCTCCCATACCTGCGGTAATAAAAACCATATGGGCGCCTTTTAAAGCATTCTCAATGGCTTCGGTATCTTCTTCGGCAGCCTCTTTGCCTACTCCGGGATTACCGCCTGCTCCCAAGCCGCCGGTCAATTTGGATCCCAAGCCGATTTTTAACGGAGCCTTTGAACCTTCAAGCGCCTGCAAGTCCGTATTGGCGACAATAAAGTCGATATTTTCCACTCCGACTGCAATCATGTGATTGACCGCATTCGAACCGCCGCCTCCGACACCGATAACCTTAATAACGGTCGGATTAACTTCTCTTCCGCCTATTACAGAAAATTCCATAGATAATTTCCCCCCTCCCGGGAAAAAGATGTAATTTCATTCTATACGACTTTGAAACGGATTTCAAGACCGTATAAACAATTAAAACATTTCTTTAAACCATTGTAATGTTTTTTTAGCCGTTTCCAAAAAGGCTCCCTTGCGCTTAGCCGAAGAAGCCGAAACTCCCATATCGCTTTTAGCGAACTTTGCCATACCGTTTACCAAAAGACCTGCGGCCGTTGCAAATTCGGGATTGCGGTATATTTCAACCTGTCCGCCGTAGTTTCCCGGCCGCGCAATGCGTACATTTTCGGTTTTAAATTCTTTCGCCGTCAATTCCACAATACCGGGCAACAGTGAGCCGCCTCCTACAAGTACGACACTGCCGTTTAAATGCCGCTGTTTTACATGCTCGGGAAGCCTGTCGCGGATCATAGCGTAAATTTCTTCAATACGCGGTCGGATAATGCTGCAAATTTCAAGGCGGCTTATCGCCTGCGGCGGATTGCCTCCTATACCGGGAATAACGGCTTCTTCATCATCGCCTACCAAACCTTCCCAGCAGCAGCCGGCGGAAAGTTTCAGTTTTTCCGCCGTTTCAAACGATACGCCGCGCACCAGTGCAATATCGTTGCTTACCAAAGAGCCGCCGACCGGAACCGAAACGGTACACAAAGAAGAACCGTCGGCAAGCACGAGCACATCGGTTGTGCCGCCACCCAAATCTATTAAAATAGATCCGACCTCTTTTTCTTCTTCAGTAACAACGGCTTGGGCGGAAGCGAGGGTTTTCAGCATCACATCTTCAACGGTGTAGCCGGCCTGCGATACGCAGCGCAGCATATTTTGGGTCGATGTACCGGAAGAAGTAATAATGCACACCTCAGCTTCAAGGCGCACACCTATTCTGTTCAAAGGATCTTTTATGCCGTCTACGCCGTCCACAATATACGAACGCGGTACTACATGCAAAATATGCCGGTCCAGAGGAATACTGACAGCCTGTGAGGCTTCCAAAACGCGCTCTATATCATTCGCATTTACCTCTCGGACGCTTCCCCTGCCCCCCACTGCAACCAAGCCCTTGGAAATAAAACTTTCTATCTGAGAACCGCCGACAGCCGTTATACAGGAATGAACTTCACAACCCGCCGCCATTTCCGCCGCTTCAACCGCCTCTTTGACGGATTCCATAGTAGCTTTGATATTTACAATACGACCTGCACGCAGCCCTGTAGAGGGAGCGCTTCCGGCACCGATAATCGAAAGAGAACCTTCTTCCGAATATGACCCGATCAAAGCACGGACAGTACTTGTTCCTATGTCTATAGCGGCTATAACAGTACTCATAACTCCCTCCCGGAATTCTCAGGAATGAACTTTATAGGAAGTCGCCCCCCGGCGCATATCGACTTCACATACGTTCGGTTCCAAATCGTATATAACATCCAAAGTCAGCAGCATTGTTTGTAAGGCGGCTTCATTTAATTCCGCATCCGTTAATACGCGTGCATGCACGTGAAGCGGATAAACGGCCAATTCATAGTTGCCGTATTCTTTTACCGCAACCTTAATCTCGGAAATGAGCGAAAAATACGCCGCATTGCTCTCGCGGATTTCCGCAATTTGTTTTAAAAGCTCACGGTAACCGGCATCGATACGCATCCCCTCCGATACGATTTCCGCATCAAAACCCGTAAGCAGCGGAATGGACGATAAGGGCGTACCGTTTACCGTAAACAACACTCCGTTTTTGTCGACATGGACAAAGCGGGTTTTTCCTTCACTTTGTGCGAACATAAGGGCTACCGGAACCCGTTCGGTTATTTTTATAAACACCTGATTCGGAAAACGCTTTTCCACCGCAACGCTTTCCACGGCACTGTAAGAAGCAATATGGGCAGCCGCCGTTGCCGTATTAAAGCCGAGCCACCGCGATCCGCAATGTAAAGATAATCCCCTGCCCAACTCTTCGGCTTTAAGTGTCTGTAATCCGGAAAAGGAAACCTCTACAGCCGATGTCCACGGCATTATTATAAAGTATATTGCCCCTTCGAGTAAACACACCGATAAGAGTATAAAAAGAGTTATCTTTAAAACAGTCCTTTGTTTTTCCTTATTTTTAACTCCGCCTTGAAGTTCATCCGTATCGGTTTTGCAATAAGACGGAAAATCGGAATATACACAGGGATCACTCATAGACACCTCCGGATATATCATCGGCTTTGTAACCGGATATATTTATTAAGATACCGCATAAACACAGCGTAATTAAAACGGACGACCCTCCCGATGAAAAAAACGGCAGGGGTATTCCCGTTGTAGGTAAAGCACCGCATACAACCGCAAGATTCAAAAGAGACTGACCTGTTATTGCAACGGCGCATCCGAACGCACAAAGGCTTCTAAAACGATCGGGACATTTCAAAGCTATTCCAAAAGCCCTTAATGAAAAAAACAAAAGCAAAAGTAAATATATGAGCACACCGAAAAAACCCATTGCTTCTGTCCAACCTGCAAAAATAAAGTCGGCCTGCACTTCGGGAATCGCATTGATGCGATCGGCACCGCTTATACCGCTGCCCCAAAAACCGCCGGCACTTATCGCACGGCAGGAAGCCCGTATTTGATAGTTTATGCCGCTTACATCCAATTCCGGACGAAAAAAAGCTATAAGGCGCTTTACACGGAAAGATGTTGAGAAAATCACCAATATAGCCGACGCCGCACCGTAAACAAAAAACAACAAAAACCATTTAAACTTTACGCCTGCGATAAAAAACATCGAAAGCGCTATAAAACCTAAAAATACGGCACTCGAAAAATCGCTTTGAGCAAATATAACACCCACAAAAACCAAAACACCCACGGCGGCAGGATACATTCCGACAATCGGATTATCCAGCTTATCGTATTTTTTTGCAAAAAAGTTTGCCAAAAACAAAATAACGGCAATCTTTGCCGCTTCCGACGGCTGAAAGGATGAAAAAAACGGGAGCCGTATCCAGCGGCGGGCGCCGTTACGGGCAACTCCTATTCCGGGGATAAAAGTTAAAATGCAAAGAATCAATATACTGATAAAGACAGCGGGTGTAAGCTTTCTTAAAATATTCAAGTCCATCCATGCAAAAACAAATAAAAAAATCAATCCTATCCCGATACTGATACTTTGCCGTTTTACAAAATAAAGCGGATCGCCGAATATGCGGCTTGCATGTCCGGTAGAAGAAGAAAAAAGCGTTACGAGTCCCAAGCCGAGTAAAACCGCAATCGAAGCGATAAGAGAAATATCATAACCTGAAGCATCAACGGGCTTTTGCGGAAAAACGGAATATTCGTTCATAGATTTTCCGCCTCCTTATTCAAGCTCGGCTTATTTTGAATTACCGGAATAAAGCGTTCCAAAGCGGTACTTCTCGAAGCCTTTATAAGCACAAGGTCGCCCCTGTGTAAGACAGCCGACAGTTTTTCGGCAAAGGAAGCAACGGCGGCATCAGAGATATCCTGTAGACAAAGAACCTGTTTTCCGCCGGCAGTCAATTCAAAACTTCCGCCACACACCGCCTCATAAGCGGCGCAAAAAGACGAACCTGCAAACACAAGAATATCGGCCTTGGAAGCAAAAGCTCTTTTTACAAGCATCCGATGAGCGCCGGCACCGGAATCCCCCAATTCTCCCATATCGCCGAGAATCAGCACCTTACGCCCCTCATGATTAACCGAATCGAAAAAATCGACGGCGGCGTTCATGGAATCGGGGTTTGCATTATAACAGTCATGTACAATACTTACGGGACCTTCCAAAAGCTGCATTCTTCCGGCCAAGGGACGCACAGCCTCAAGCCCTGCCTTTATTTGCTCGGCACTTAAACCGAAAAACTCACCGACCGCTACGGCACAGGAAGCATTTTTAAGATTGTGCATACCGCACAGGGGAAAATCTATTCTTACACCCCTATAATAAAATTCGGTTCCTTTAACGCCTTTATCATACACACGTTCGATGCCGTATTCTTTTCCGACACCGAAAGTACGCATAGTGCCGCAAACGCCGCTCACTAAAAAATCCTTATACGGCTCATCTGCGGGAACAAAGCCCGTACAATCCGCCGTAAAATTCGAAAAAATTTGTTTTTTTTCCTCAGCTATTTTGTCCTTTGTGCCGAGAATTCCGATATGGGCGGAACCTATGTTTGTAATTACTGCGGTTTGAGGAAAAAGCACATCGGCAAGCTCTTTGATTTCCCCCCGGCGGTTCATTCCCATTTCAAAAACGGCGACCTCGTGTGTTTCGTTGATTTTAAAAACCGACAGGGGCAACCCCGTTTCCGAGTTTAAATTCCCCTCGTTTATAATCACCCGATATTTTTGCGAAAGCACCGCCCCTATGCACTCTTTAACCGTTGTTTTTCCGCTTGAACCGGTAACACCGACTTTTTTCAATGCGGGAAAATGCGATACATACAAAGCTGCCGCTTTTTGAAGCGCATACAGCGTATTATCGGTTAAAATAACGGGAACGGAACGCTCGGCAAGTTCTTCATACAAAGCTTTAAATTCACCGACGGAAGAGCGCATTGCCATAATAACGGAAGCTCCCCTGTCCGCCGCAGAGCGTATAAAAGAATGCCCGTCGTTTTGAGTTCCGGGAAGTGCAATAAAAAGAGAACCGGCAAAAGCAAGACGGCTGTCAATGCATACCGATAAAAACGAGGCGTCCCGTATTTTTTCGTTAAACAAAGTTCCGTTTACGGCAGTCACTAAATCCGGAAGCGGAAGCAAAGACCTATCTTGCACGGCCGCCTCCTTTCGTACGCAGTTCGGGACGAACCTCTACCCGTACTATATCTTCCGATGAGGCTTGGTACATACCGAGTTCTTCAAGCGCGATCTTTTCAATCCGCGACGCACTCGACAATACCCCTATATCGCTTATCAAGCGCTTATTATCTTCGATAAGGTTGTGCTGTTTTTTTTCAATAGCTTTAACCCTGCTTTCAAGCTGTGCATACCGATGCCCCTGCACACTTTGAAGAGCAAGCAAAGAGGGAATGCTCAGTGCAAGAAGAATAAAAGCGATGTCT
>CAUURR010000086.1:0-7870 GCA_963547555.1 uncultured Treponema sp.
TATGCAAGGAGCTGTCTTCATATTTCTTATATAAAATCAAAAAATCGCTTTCATATAACAATCCCGTCCCGAAAACGATTTTATGGCGGTCGGTAAGGTAACAGTTCAGATATGCGGGAATAATTATATTTAAACCGTGTAAATATGCCTTATATGCGGTAGGGTTTCCGACCGCTAAGCGGTATCCCAGTAAAAGCCCGAAAGACACGTCGAATTTTTTCCCGAAAAATATAGGCAGCGTTAATCCCGGTGAAAATTCGGTTCCCGTATTTACGTTGATTGTTCCTAATAGAACATTTGCCCATTCACTGTCCGCATATGTCCAATATCCGGCATTAAAAGGTAAATCCAATGCGAATCGTCTTTCCTCGGGCATCTTGTGTTCGGGCCGTATCCCTAATTCTCCTGCAAACCATTCGGCAATATTACGTGCAGCGGTTTCACAAAAACGCTCATAGTGCTCACTGTCGTCGCTGGCAAAAAAAACGGCATCGTGTTTTTTTGTATGAGTGTTAAACAATTTTATTTCTGCGCTCCAACGGATATCGCTTTTTTTAACATAGCCGTAGAGCAAATAATCACAGGTAACAAGAGAACATACTTTTTGTGCATCCAATATCGATTGAACGGCTTGTATGTCGGTATCGGGCAGCAATGCAAATTGAACAAATCCGTCCAACCAATAACTTTGCAAATATCGATTTATTTTATACTCCGGCGTATCGATTTGAAAAACCTTTTTACCTTCGGATTCCGAAAAAACGGTTAAGGGCGCACAAAACACGTTTACCGCATACAAGCGGTACAGTGTGATAAGACACAGACTTATACACACATATACTTTTTTCATTCTTTGGCTCCTGAAGTTTCCATCCGTACAGTTTCTAAAATATCTTCCATTTCTTTTCGCGTATAACCGTTCTTTTCCAAAAGGGTAAATTCCCGTATGATTTTTTCGTATAAAGAACTGTCCGCAGGGTTATGTATATAACGTGCATAGAGCGCATAAAAACGGGCTTCCCGATTATCCGGCTGCAAAATAACGATTTCATCCCACAATACGGCGGCCTTTATATATTCTTTTTCTTCAAATAATTGTTTTGCGCGCTCACCTTTTTCCGCAAGAACTCTGTCTTCGCTTACCGTCGATATATGTTGCTTTTTTTGTTCATCTAAAATTGCTGTAAAAGTTGTTTCAATGGTATCCGTCTTTTTTGTTTGCTCTGCTACACTTGTTTGCAAACCTTGAATGGTATGCCGCGTATTTCTAAAATCTTTTTTAATTGCCGAAGATAATTCGCTTTCAATATGGTTTTGTGCTGTTTCCAGTTTTTCGTTTAAATGATGTTCCAAATCCGTTTTCGCTTTATCGACGGTTTCTCTTGTTACCTCCTCCAATCTCAGCTCGCTTTCCGTAACCGTTTTTAAAATATAATTGCGCATGGTATGTTCCAAATTGTGCAAACGTACATATAAAAATACAAAAAGTGCAATAACCATACAGCATAAAACCGATAAAAACGTATATTGAATGACAGGCTGTTTATTCATTTGTTTATACCCTGCATATCCGAGATTTTTTGTTCAAACCGTTTGATATATTCACTGTCAACGTTTTTTTCCTTTAAAGCCGTCAGTATTGCCTGAGCTTCTTCCAATCTTTGCATTTTATACAAGATTACGGCTTTAAAATACAAAATATCGTTTCGTTCATGCTCTATACCTAACGCCCGCTCGACATAATCCAAAGCACTTTCGTACATATAGGAATCCGCATGTTCTTCGGCTAAACGCAAAAATTGAGCGGCCGTTCCCATTTTTACATAGAGCACCGAAAAAGGATCGAAATGTACGTCAACTTGTACATCTTCATATCCTTTTTTTTCAAAACGAAGCTGAAAATCCGTCTTTGCATCCTTATCAATAATGTACCGGCCGCGGATGTCCGACATACCGATTGCTTTTCCGTCTTTATAAAGAATAACGTCATTAACGCCGTTATTTGCATAATCGTATATCATAATAAACATGCAGGCATCTTTTTCAATATGTTTCGGCGTACTTGTTGTTTTACACGAAAAAAACAGTGCCGTACACATACAAAAACAACATAAGATTTTTTTCATTTTTTTACCTCGTACGTTTCTCCGTCGATATGTACCTCAAACAGATTGTCGGTGAGTATACGGTATGTATTTCCTCTCTCGGCGTTCAAGGGCAGCTTATACAGCACAGCCGTTTTAGCATCTTTAACGAAAATATAACGTATATGTTCAGTTTGGGCAGTTCCGACATATATCAAATGCCTGTCCGGCTTTAATCGTAGCGAAACATCTTTTTGTACGCTGTTTTCCCGTACCGCAGGTTTTATATATTGCGTGTTTGTCTTGGGATATCGGAACAGCTTACTTAATTGTTCCGGATTTACGGACTCGGATGCAGCATTGGGCGGAACATATACATATCCTTCTTTTATTCTGAATACGACATCAGTTCCCTGTTCGGTTGTTTTTATTCTCAGCAAAGTAATATAAAACGGAACATCGGAAGTATCGATACTTTGCAAAAATGTAAAAAAATCAAGGGAACGGCATTTGAGCGTACACTCCGTTTCAATGCCGCTGTCCGTTTTTATATATTGTAAAAGCGTTTCTTTACAATTATTATTATGCAGATACTTACGCAAAATCAAAACGCTGTCGGAAAGGCTGTTTTTATATCCGGATCCCGAATGCTCCGTTTCGCGCAGCCTTGTTTCATATAAACGGATTTGTTCGGCTTGATTATCGGAGCGCGGCACGGGCGGCGGTATATAGCGCATATCGCCTTGCATGGAAAAGTATTCTTTGGTATTTTCAACAGCTATCCGTCGCATGTCCGCCTGTGTTACGAATATTGCTTTTTCAAACGCTTGTAATGTTTTAACCGCATCAGCCGATCGCGCTTCCATTTGAAACGTATTACCGTTAACGGTTATTGAACTTATTTCAACCGTATCGCCGGTTACAGTATAAATGTTCATAAGCATTTTGTAAACGCTTATCCGCGCTTGTCGCTGCATAACAAGATACTTTTCCTGTAAGCTTTGCAGATATGCCTCTTGTTCTTTTTGTTTTGCTTGTGCCTCTCTTTGTTCCGCAGCCTCACGATGCCGTATTTTTTCCGCCTCTTTTTTTGTCATATACAGCCGGTATACGCCTATAAAAGCCGTTATCATAATGACAAAGGCGATACAATAGCGGCGCAATCGTCTTCCCTTATCGAATTCTTTGTTTCCCAATACCGAACAGGGGTAACGCTTTACGATATCCTTAAAAGAGGAAAACGCCCATACCTTAACCGCGCCGGGCGGGATATCCTTAGGCAAGCCTACACATATGTCAGCTTTCGTTAAGTCGAGTTTTGTATTCGTATCCCGTTCGGAAACGGTCGACTTGGTTAATACTCCGTCTTTAAAATCCAAATATTCAAAAAAATCGGAGGCGGCATACAAAACCCGTCCGCTGTATGACGAAAACATACGGCAGCACAACAGCGTCGTACAAATACCCATTAAAGGTTTTCCCGTTCTGTTTACCAGCACCAAGTCTTTTTTTTCTTTTTTAAATCTCCATACCGGATGCACCTCATTTTCGGATACGTCGGCAGGATATAAAGCACGAAGCGATGTTATTATTGCATTTTTTTTGTACGATTGTAATTGTCCCTTTGTTTGTAAAATAAATACAAGGTACGAAAAGCGGTCTATATATGCAAAGTCGTTTTTATTCATGCCGTATATTCCTTTCGAGCAGTACATATTGTGCAATCTCATTATTTCTTTTTGTTTTATCGGGTATACCGGCAAATACGGCATCGATAATATAAGAACCGCGCCTGTACGATATACGCCAAAAAGCGGTATGTACTCCCAAAAATTTAAAAATACGATGGTTTTCCGGTACATCCAATATGGAGTGCAGCTGCTGCATAATAAGTCCTTCATGCATTGCCGTATATGCGATAACTGCGGCTTTTTCATCCGCATTTTTTATTTTAAATGCTTTTAAAACCGCAACCAGCAGTTCTTCCGGAACATACTGTACATTCATTTGAGGAAGCTCATTCACCAGCGGAAACAAATCTTCCAAAGTCGAACTTCCGAATTCTTTTTTCATATCGTTCAAAATCGATTTTTCAGGGAGAAAAGATATCGAAGCCCAGCCGTAATCGGTCGTATACTTTTTTTTATCCGAAAAAATAAGAGAAGCAACATCGCTGTGTTTTATTATTTCCGGCGATGTAAAGCGTTCGTTTATCAAGCTTGATATGTCTTCTATCGTGATCAAATCATCCGCATACTTTTCTTTCAGCTGTATAAGGGTTTTGGAAAAATCGTTATGAGTTTTTTCCGTACACAGATGCTGTATCTCATCTTCAATTTCTTCCGCCAAAGACAATAACTGCCTCTCTTTGGAAAAAACGGTTCCGGTTGTATGAACAAAAAACGCCGTTGAAGAAACATACAAGGACAATGCCGTTAAAGCAAGCAACATCATAACAAGAAAAAAAAGAGTAAACGCCTGTACGCTGCCACCCTGCCGTCTTATCAAGCTATTCTCCTTTTTGAAAGGGTATAACCGGTACAAACGAAAACAAACATTTTATACGGTGCTCATCCGTATGAGCCGCCGCCGTATAATAAAATTCCAAACCGCGCAAGCGTTTCGACGTATCAAAAAGATATTCGGTTTTCGTAAAAACGACCCCCTTTACAGGCTGTTGCGTAAGTATCACCTCGCCGAACTTGTTTACCTTTGCTGCGGGGTTTTCCCAATACGGAATTTTTAACTCGGCCGTTTTTTTTCGTACATACAAAGCGGCTTTCAGCATACTGTAGGATTCTTGCATCAAAGCATCGGAATGCATTCGCCCCCGATAAAAAACGGTATAAGCGGATGCACAGGCAGCCGTCAACAAAAGCAGCAATGCGGTGCTTATCAATACCTCGAAAAAGGTATAACCGGCACTCATTTTTGCAATTCGTTTTCTATCCATGTATTTTCCTCTGAAAGTACGTTATGCGCCCGCTGTCTGACGTTACTGCCTGTGCGCAATGCATATGCATACAGCGATAAAAGAACACTTATAATAAGCATTAAGGGAATAATAAAAATCAATGTTTTTAAAAAAGTAAAACCTTCAGTTTTGCCACGAAGTAATATCCGCATTCGCATTCTCCCCGCCTTCAACGCCGTCTGCACCGAAACTGCGCAATCCGTAGGGACTGCCTTCAGGCCCCGGCAGCATATATTCATACTCGTTACCCCACGGGTCTTTAGGCGGTTCTTTATATAAATAAGGGCCGTTCCAATTATCGTTGACCGGTTCTATAACGGGTTTTGCACGCAGGGCTTTTAAGCCCTGCTCTACAGTCGGATAGCGGCCGCAGTCTATATAGTACGCTTCCAATGCAACCGAAAAAGAATCCAGCTGCGCTCTTACATTTGCAATGCGCGCCTTTTCCAAACTGCCGACTGCCATAAAACCGACCGCCGCAGTTAAAATCAATACAACGGCAATAACAATAAGGGTTTCCATAAACGACCAACCCTCATTCATCTTCTTTTTTGTATTCATAATTACAATCTCCCCAATAGTGAAAAAACGGGTAATACAAATTGAATGACTAAAAACAATACAATAAGCCCCGCCGCCAATATAAAGGCGGGTTCGGCCGCAGTTAAGGCAGTACTTATCAATTGTTCGTTTTCCTTTGTATAATAACGGTGTATGTGCTTAAACACGTTATGCGTTTCACCGGTTTTTTCTCCGATACCGATCCATTGCACTATATACGCGGGAAAAGCCCTTTGTTTTGAAAAAGAAACAGACAGTTTTTCTCCGCAAAAAATATCATCGGCACAGGATTCCACAGCCTTTTTATATTCACGGTTGGATACGACCGAAGCGGCTTGACGTAATGCCTGCACTAACGGAATTCCCGCGCCGGACAATAAATCCATCGCAAATGCAAAATCACTTGTACAAAATGCTTTTATAACGGTACCGGAAACCGGCAATATCAACAATAAACGGTCGATATATAAAGCCGCTTTTTTATTGATTTTGTATAGGAGTAAAAAAAGAAGCCATAAAAAAATACAGAGGGCAAAAAAGACAGTGATTCCTATAATGCCGTAACGCATTTTTTGTACGCTCTGCGCCGCCTGTTCGCTTTCGGCAATAAAAACGACAAATATGTCCTGTATGCGGGGAAATATAAAAAACACGATAAATATACTTACTATTAATGCGGTAAAACAGACGGTAACAGGATAAATCAATGCCTGTATTATCTTACGTTTCGTGTGCCGCTTTTCCCGTAAATAATCGCTCAGCCGGCGAAATACCGGGGCTGCAGAACCCGTCTTTTCTCCTATTTTAACCAGTGAAATATATAAGGGTGAAAAAGATTCTTCTACGGCTAAAGCCTGATAAAACGAGTCTCCGTTCAAGATAGCCTGCTCGAGCCGGCGGCACAAGGCCGTACATTTTTTATCGGCAACGATTTGGGCGCACATACGCAATGAATCCTGAACCGATAAGCCCGAAGATAACAGCGCGCCAAGCGATTCGGTAAAAGAAAGTATGTTTTCACTGCTTAAACGTTCCGGCTTTGTCATATGAGTACCTCACGCTTTACTTCTGCATAGGTAGTAATACCTGCACATACTTTACGCAGGGCATCTTCTTTAAGCGTTATCATACCCTTTTGTTCGGCACATGCATACACCTCATGTACCGAAGCGCCGCAGCCTATCATGTCGGCAATCTCATCTTCCACATTAAGCAGCTCCGATACGGCAACCCGTCCCGAATAGCCGGTAAAATTACACTTTTCGCATCCGCAGGCAACCACATGCCGCGGCTTTTCTATTCCGTATGTTTTTATCGCCCTTTTCAAATGGACAGGCAATGCCGCTTCTTTTGCACAAAAACAACATACCCTCCTTACCAGCCGTTGAGCAAGCACGCTGCGCAGTACGGCGGCAATAAGATAACGCTGCAGTCCCATATTTTCAAGGCGGGTAATTGCCGAAACGCTGTCGTTGGTGTGAAGCGTAGATAGGATTAAATGACCGGTGAGTGCCGAACGTAATGCAAGTTCGGCCGTAACCGTATCGCGAATTTCACCGACCATAATCACATTCGGGTCTTGACGCAATACGCGGCGAAGCATTGTATCGAACGACAGCTCTATATCGTCTTGTATTTGTATTTGATTGATTCCGTCAAGAACCCGTTCCACCGGATCCTCTATCGTTATTATTTTCAAAGAAGCGGCATCCATTTCGCGTATCATCGAATGCAAGGTTGTGGTTTTTCCGCTTCCGGTAGGACCGGTAACCAATATAAGACCGTTCGGAAGACGGCTGTGTTCTTTCAGCATCCGTACGTGACTATCGTTTAATCCCAATACATCCAATTTTGCAATGCTGTTATCTACATTAAATAATCGCAATACAATCGATTCTCCCAGTGCAACCGGAATTACGGAAACCCTAAAATCGAGCGTTGTACGTTCAACGCTCACTTGCAATCGTCCGTCTTGCGGTAACCGTGTTTCCATTATATTCAAATCGGCCATAACCTTTATTCTGCTCGATAAACCCGCCGCCAAATTTTTATCAAGCTTTCGTACGGTATGTAAAACGCCGTCAAGTCTAAAACGTACCGCAATATAATCAAGTGTCGGTTCTATATGTATATCGGATGCTTTTTTCCGTATAGCTTCCAAAAAAACGGCATTAAGAATAGCGACAACCGGAGCCGAAGCCGAAAAATCTTCCAGCAAAAAAGAACTGCCGCTTTGACTCTTTTCCATAAT
>CAUURR010000087.1:0-7846 GCA_963547555.1 uncultured Treponema sp.
CGTTCCCGTGTTCGTAACTTCAACAGTATGGGTGAGTTTTGTATTCTCAAGCTTAAAGGTTTGCACGAGGCGGAAATCATAGGGAAAAAGTTTGAGCGTATCGGAAGAACTCGACGCTTCAAAACTTAACGTATCGGCGCTTTCGGCTGTACAGCGGTGTTCGGTTTTCGATATAAAGCCGTGGATTCCCGCGTCGAAAGTCGCGCCCTTGTGCGTAAAATAACCGTTTTTTATTCTGCCGGCCCAAGGAAACAAGAGGGGCGCGTGAGCGTTCCACACACCCTCTTTTCCCGGCCATAAAATGTCGGTTCCGTTTTTCAGTTTTATGGAAACAAGTTCCGCACCGAGGCTGCCTATGGTTATATCAAGGTAATCGTTACAAAGATGTTTTTGCATAATTTATAATAGCATAAAAAAAGACTTTTGATGAGAGGGATGCCGGATAAAAACGGAGAAATTCAAGATAAAATCCTTGACATAAGGTAAGTATTCCTATATAGTGTACGGACACGACGCAGGATAGAGCAGCTGGCAGCTCGTCGGGCTCATAACCCGGAGGTCGTAGGTTCAAGTCCTACTCCTGCTAACAGGCCGGTACGGTTTTCCGTATCGGCTTTTTTTGTCCTATTGCCTACGCTTATATTGTCGATTATAATCGACACAAAAAGTGTGTTCATGGTCGAGCCTTATTCGATTTATAAACGCAGTAACGGAATTTATTACGTTCGGTTTTCTTATTCTCCAAAATGTCAGTTTTTGGATAGGCTTATAATAATATGTACCATTTTTAGTTTTTTTTGGTACACATGTTGACTATGTGTACCAGAAGGGAGTATAATTGGGGCATGGCGGAGTTACAAAAGTTACCGGTCGATTCTAAAAAGATTGAAACAATCAATATTCTCAAAGCGGAAAATAAAGCTGCAAAAGCCCTTGCAGAATTGAAAGGTGTTGCGAATTTAATTCCAAATCAATCTGTTCTTATTAATGCCGTTGTACTTCAGGAAGCTAAAGACAGCTCGGAAATTGAGAATATTATTACAACAAAAGATGAACTCTATAAGGCTATTTCCGAAACGGTAAAAAAAGTTGATTCCGCTACAAAAGAAGTTATGTTCTACAGAGAAGCCTTGTACAAAGGTTTTAATCAAATAAAGGAGCACGGCTTTATTTCTATAACCGATATTGTAAACATTCAAAAAGTGCTTGTACAAAATGATGCGGGAATCAGAACTTTGCCCGGAACAAAGCTTATAAATGATCGTACAAACGAAGTTGTTTACACTCCGCCTCAGACAAAAGAAGAAATCTATGAGCTTCTTAAAAATTTTGTCGAGTATCTGAATAACGATGATGATACGCTGGCAAAGCTTGCAGTTCTTCACTATCAGTTTGAAAGCATTCATCCTTTTTATGATGGAAACGGAAGAACCGGAAGAATTGTAAACATCCTCTATTTGATTTTAAAGCACCATCTTGAAGTTCCGATTCTGTATCTAAGTTCATATATCATCAAAAATAAAGAACAATACTACGAACTTTTACAAAAAGTCCGCACAAATGAAAAATGGGAAAACTGGATTATTTTTATTCTGAAAGGAATAGAAAAAACCGCCGTAGAAACAATTCGGAAAGTAAAAACCATAAAGGAACTTTTAGATAATACAATCGAAAAAGTAAAAGCGGAAGTACCCAAAATCTATTCAAAAGAACTGGTAGAAACCATTTTTGAAAACCCCTATTGCAAAACTGAGTTTATTGTAAAGGCATTAGGCGTAGAACGGAAAGCAGCGTCCCGTTACCTGCACAAAATGGAAGATATCGGCATTCTTACCTGTGTCAAGTTCGGAAAAGATAATCTGTTCATAAATACCGGTTTGATGGATTTATTGAAGGAATAGAAGATGCCGGAATGGGAACGGAAACTAAATATTCCGATTTATTTGTCGGTTGAAATTACCGGATAGAAAGTAATATTTCCTGAAACAAACCATTGCCCGCTTCTATATTGTCGATCATAATCGACAATGCAAGTACGTTCTCATCTTTTATAATCGACATAAAAAAAGAAGAAACAAGGCCATGTGAATCGCAATTTATTAAAAACCGTTATTTACGATCAGCGTAACGTAATAAAAAATTTCCAAATTGTTGACCTTGAATATGCCTTCAATATGAATGTGAATTATGTTTTAATCGGATTACGGCGTGCGGAAAAAAATCAACATTGCTGTATAGAATCGTTCAAGGTTTAATTGCAGCGGGAACCGATTGGAATCAAATTATTTACATTAATTTTGAAAAAAAACAACGCCGAAATACTATTTCAGCGACAACGGTCTTTTGAATCTGTTTTTGGATAAAGCTGAAGCGCGTTTGCTTGAAAATCCGGTTGCAGTCAATTTATGGAATAGCTACAAAGGCTCTTATGCAGGCGGCGGCCACCGCCGTCAAAAAAGCAAAAAAAATCTTTATCATCACGTATGATGAAAAAAAAGAATTAAACGTCAACGGTATAAAAATCACGGTAATGCCGATCTGGAAATGGTTAATTGAAAATTAAAACGGGAAGTTTTTAATTTTGTTCACGGGGCTGCGGCGTTTAAAATTAAGTCATTACTGTGCAAAGGCTTAATTTTAAACTCGTCGGGAATGGCGAAAAAGTAACAAACTTTTAAGACATCTCCCGTTTTTTCTTGCGCTTTTTTATGATATCGTTATACTTGTGGTATGACTATCCGTGAAGCGCGGAAAGAGGCAGTGCGCCTTCTTTCATCCGCCGTTCTTTCAAAACAAGTATCGCCTACCCCCGCATTGGATGCCGACTGTATTTTATGCAATATCCTGCACACAAACCGCAGTTTCCTTTTGGCGCACGATGACAAAGCGCTTTCTTCTTCAAAACAAAAAACCTTTTTTAAACAAATCGCGCAAAGAGCGGAAGGTCTTCCCGTCGCGTACATCGTCGGGCATAAAGAATTTTTCGGTTTTGATTTTTGCGTATCGCCTGCGGTTTTGATTCCCAAGCCCGATACAGAGCTGCTCGTGGAACTTGCCCTTGCCGAGATTGAAAAACGCGTAGCCGAATTAAAAGAAAGCGCGAACGGGAGTACAGAGAACTGTACCGGCATAAAGCAAGCGCACGGCGGTGAACCGCAGCTTTACATAGCCGATGTGTGTACGGGCTCGGGCTGCGTTATTTTGTCGATTCTCAAAACACTTGAGCAAAAGCATACGGCCTTATTGCAAAATATCCGGCTTGTGTGCCGCGCATCCGATATTTCAGAAGCAGCCTTGTATATTGCGCGCAAAAATGCAACACGCGTATTGGGCGGTTCGGCAATCGAAAAACCGCGTTTTTTTTGTGCGGACTTACTCGGCTTCGGGCCTCCGGCAGGCAGAGTAAGCGAAAACCGCTATGATATAATTGTGAGCAACCCGCCCTATGTTCCTTCCGGGGTTGCAGTCGAACTTTTACGGGACGGAAGAAACGAGCCGCTTTTAGCCTTGGACGGAGGAAAGGACGGCACGGACATAATACGAAGACTCATAACGCAATCTTATCGCGCTCTAAAGGCCGGGGGTGTTCTGCTGCTTGAAACGGGTGAATACAACGCTGCCGACACAAGACAAGCGCTGACAAAGGCGGGGTTTAGCGATATAATAACATTTGAAGATTTATTAGGTTTGCCGCGTGTAACGAGGGCTCGAAAACAGTATGAGTGATTTTCAGTTAAATAAAACCTTAACCGACAGCACCGTTTTGCTGGACACCTTTTTTCGCGAATATCCCGATTATACGGGTTCCGATGCCGAACTTATAAAATCCGGCTGGGATTTTTTATGTAAGGCGGCGGGAGCGAAACTGCGTCCCGGCGGGGAACCCTATATTTTACACCCGATGCGCGTTGCCTGCATTTTGGCGGAAAACAGGCTCGATGCCGAAGGTATTACCGCCGGTTTTTTGCACAATATCTTTAATCTTGAAACCGTTGATGAAAAAGATGCCGAAAAAAAATTTTCCCCCGCAATTATAAACATCATCCGCTCGTCGAAGCGCATAACCGGTCTTAATATGCAAAGCAAAACGCTTGAGCAAGCCGATTCTTTCCGCAAAATGCTTTTTGCAATGACCGACGATATCCGCGTTATTTTGGTAAAAATGGCCGACAGGCTCGACCGTATCCGTAATATAGACGAACTTGAAAGTGAAGAGCAAAAACAGCTTGCCGCCGAAATTATTGAAATCTGGGCACCCCTTGCAAACCGGCTCGGTATGTCGGCGGTAAAAATCGAAATGGAAGATTTAAGTTTAAAATATTCCAACCCCGACGTCTTCGCTCAATTAAAACGGATAGTTGCCTTAAAAAAAAGCGAACGAGCCGACTATCTTGAAAAGGCGCAAAAAGAAATTTACAAAGCGGCTTCCCGTGCAGGGCTTGAAGTGAATGTGTACGGAAGGGCTAAACATTTTTATTCGATTTATCAAAAGATGAAAAAGAAAAACCGCACGGCAGAAGAATTGCTCGACTTGCTCGCTATGCGCATTTTGTGTAAAACCACGGCGGACTGTTATATTATGATAGGTCTTGTGCATAATCTGTGGAAACCGCTTGAGGGACGTTTTAAAGATTATATCGCCATGCCAAAGTCAAACGGTTACCAAAGTATTCACACAACGGTTCTATGCGGAACGCGTCCCTTGGAAATTCAAATCCGCACAAACGAAATGCACGCGGTGGCGGAACACGGTGTTGCAAGCCACTGGCTGTACAAAAAGGGAATGAATAAGGACTTGGTCGACATAGACAGCTTGACGATTATCAATCAATTAAAAGAACTGCGCAAAGACCATTTAACCGACAGCGATTTTTTTAATGAAATAAAAAGCGAACTTTTGGGCGACTCGATTTTTGTGTTTACCCCCAAGGGCGAGGTACGCAAACTTCCCTTCGGTTCGACGGCGATAGACTTTGCCTATTCGATTCACACGCATATCGGAGAAACGATTACCGGAGCAAAGGCCGACGGTCATATTATCCCCCTGTCCAAGCCTTTAAGGAATACGCAAATTATCGAGATTTTAACGAACCCGCAAGCGCACCCGACAGAGAATCAATTAACGCAGGTAAAAACCGCACGGGCGCGCTCCAAAATACGCGCATGGCTTACCGCACATGCCCCTGTCGAAACAAAGGATGCGCTAAAAACCCGCGAAGCCGAAGCTCAAAAGGCGGAAAACGTAAAAGGAACGCCGCAAAAAAATGTGCCGCTTAAAGGTTCTCAGCCGGGATCTGAAATCTCTGCCCCTGCAAGCAGCGCAGGACTTTCTTCCGGCTCGGACGCGGCAGGAAGCACGGCTTTACGGCAGGAAAGCACAGCGGACACTCCCGTTAAAATCCGTATAGGAGATACGGCAAACTTTTTAGCGTCAACTGCAAAATGCTGCAATCCCCGCTATGGAGATGCCATTGTCGGCTATGTTTCGCGCGGAAGAGGTATAATCGTTCACCGCGCCGACTGCCCGAATTTTAAGCGCATAGAAAACGTCGCTCAACGGACTATTCAGGTTATGTGGAAAGAAAGCCCCGCACAAACTTCAAGTACTGCAAAACCCGCAAAAAAAGACCGCTCCCAAAAACAGGAAAAAAAGTAAGGGAAAGAGAACAGTTAAGCCGGTACACAAAAACCGGATTATTCCGATATATCGATGTTCATCTTGCGGGCAATTTTTATTAATTTTTTGTCGCAAGTTAATAATATTGCTTTATTCTTTTTTGCGGCAATGAGATAAAACATATCGTAGACAGGGTGTTCATATTCTACGGCTGCATTATACACTTCCGCATATAAAGATTTTGTATCGATAAAATCGTCTATCAAATCTATACAATATTTTATACCTTTTAAACATTTTGTTGTATCCAGATTTGAAAAGACTTTATATTTCCAAAATACATTTGTTATTTCAGACGGGTAAATATCAGGTGTAAGTATTATATCCGCCTCTGTACAAATGCTTTTAAAATGAAACGCATTTTTCATGTTCAATGTCATTTCTATAGCCGCACTTGCATCAAGAACAGCTATCATCGTTCTCTATCCTCTCGTAGCAGTTTTGTAGGACGGGGAAGCTCCTCTCCCGTAAAATCCAGTTCTTCCATTTTTTTTAAGATAACCTTTCGCCTATTTTTATTCCCGATTTTTTCGTTAATACTTTCCTGCAATAGAGATATCGCTTGCTCGGTTATTGTTTTTTGTTCCTTTTTGGCAAGATAGTGTATTTGCTGATACATTGCACTAGGCAAATCCCGTACTTGGAGAGTAGGCATAAAACCATCCTTTACATCAATATGACAAATTATCAGTAGATCGTAGATCTTTTATATTGCACGGTTATTATAACACAGCTTCCCATTTTATGCTATTCATATTTTATGAAGACAGAGTCCCAATTTTGCGCAGCTTTTTTACTCCGCCCGTACCCGTATAATGCCGCCGTCTTGCAAATCGGCTTCAGTGTATAATAAGCAGCTTGTGTTGTGGTGTACCGAATTAAGAATTTTTCCCGTTTCGGGATCAACAAAGCAATAGGTATCGGGAGGAATTTTTAAAGCGGCGCAGTCGGGAGAAAGGGCTTCAAGTTCGGTGCCGCTACGGGTTTGATTTGCCGGTTTATATTCGTACAAGTGCCGCTTTTCGTCGGCTTTTATAAAGTGCGGAATCTTTTCGGGGTGAAGCTGTAAATCTTTTTCACGGGCTTCGCGGGCGGCAGGGTGCAGGTTTTCGAACGATGCTTTAAATTCCGCCGTGCAGTTTTGTGCCGCGCAAAAGACCGTGCGCGATTCGGCACCGTTCAGTTTTTTTACGATGGTACCGGCCATGTCATATTCGCTTGTCGTTTCGCCTGAGACCGTTTCGTTTGCATTTTCTTTTCCGTAATAAAAGCCGGTACCGAAAGCGCGGTGGCTTGTTTTATACAAATCTTCGATAAAGGGCGCGGCTTGAGCGGCACTTATGCGGCCTTCCAAGCTGTCGATTGCCTTGCGGTATGCACGCGTTACGATTGCCGTATAATACAGGCTTTTCATCCGCCCTTCGATTTTCAAAGAATCGGCGCCCGCTTTTTTTAAATCGTCAAGCTTATCAATCATGCACAAATCTTTTGAAGAAAGAAGGGCGGTAAAGTTTTCGCCTTCAAAAATCGGAAAATATTCTCCCGGCCGCTTTTTTTCTTCCAAGGCAAGAGAACCGCTGTGCACAAGAGTATAATCCCAGCGGCACGAGTGCGAGCAAAAGCCCGCGTTTGCGCTTCTGCCGTTCATATAGGCACTCATAAGGCAGCGTCCCGAATAGGCGATACACATCGCTCCGTGTACAAACACTTCCAGCTCCATGTCGGGCACCGCGTCCTTTATTTCGGCGATTTCGGCCAAAGAAGCTTCGCGCCCGAGTACCACCCTGCGGAAACCCAAATCGCGGTATATTTTAACGGCTTCGCGGTTTATGCAGTTCGCCTGCGTGCTTAGATGAAGGGCCGCATTCGGAAAGTGTTTTTGTATAGTGCGCACCATGCCTATATCCTGAACGATAAAGGCGTCAAAAGGATAGGATTTAAAATAATCGATTTCGGCTAAAAAATTGTCTATGTCGGCGTTGTGAAAGCTGATATTCAGGGCGCAAAAAAGTTTTTTACCGGGATATTGTTTTTTCAGATTGTTGACCGTCTTATATTCGTCGTCGTAAAAATTATCGGCTTTTACGCGAAGCGAAAAACGTTTTAATCCTATGTAGGCTGCATCGGCTCCGTACGCGTATGCATAGCCCAGTTTTTCAACATTGCCGG
>CAUURR010000088.1:0-7735 GCA_963547555.1 uncultured Treponema sp.
ATACCGAGGAGCCTTATTATAAAAAAGTTAAGCACAAGAATAAAAAACGCTCCCGTAATAACGACACGCGGTTTACCCAAAGCTTTTCGGAGCGAAAGGGCATACAGGCGTTCAAGCAAACCGATCCCGCGGTTAAAGTATGAAACTTTTTTTTCTTTTACCGCCGTTTTGTTTAAAAGAACTTTCATAAAAAAGGGAACGGCAACAAGGGCAGTAAACAGCGATGCGGTGATTGCAAAGATAAGGGTGAGAGCCACATCTTTTAGCATCATACCGATAAGACCTTTTAAAAGGGCTATGGGTAAAAATACGACAACGGTTGTGGCGGCTCCGGCAAAAACGGAAGCTCCCACGTCGGCCGCCCCTTTGTATACGGCTTCTTCAATACTTAATCCGGGCGGAGTGCCTGCCGTTTCCGCGTTTGAGTCCGTTTTATCGGCAGTTATATTTTTGCGGCTTTTGTGTGCGGGAATATAATACCGGTATATTTGTTCAATTATAACGATTGAAGCGTCAACGGTCATGCCCAGCGATACCACCATTCCCGAAAGGCTCATCAGATTTATGCCGATGCCCGCAAGCTTCATGCCTATAAGCGTAATAATGAGCGAAAGGGGAATGGATAAGCCTATAATGAGAGTGGATCGTGCGTCCTGCAAAAAAAACATAAGCATAATAACCGCCATAACGATACCCGTAATGCCCGAATAAATAACCGTTTTTATGGACGCATTTACAACCCGGCTGTCATCGCTTATAATATCGTAGCGGACGGCATCACCCGTATCGGCGGCGGCTTCACGGATAACTTGTTTTACTTCTTTTGCAATACGCATAACGTTTGCATCGCTGCGTTTTTTTACATCGATAACGATGATTTCTTTTTGCCCGTCCGAAATACTTACGTCGCTTTGCGGATAACCGAGAAAAATATCCGCTATATCTTTCAGCCGTATAGGTACGTTGTTGTCTCCCGCGCCGACAATCAGGTTTTCAACATCTTCGATTGATTTAAAAGAGCCGTCATAGCGTAAATCTATACTGCGTGTTTCATAGTCCGCTTTTCCCGCCGGCAGCTTTACGTTTGAGCGGCGCAGCACTTCGTAGACGCGGCTTACGGGAATGTTTTTTGCATTGGCATCATCGGTGCGCAGTTTTATATTCAGTTTCAGTTTTTTATCACCGACTACCTGTACTTGCGAAACGCCCGCTATTGCGCTTAAGCGGGGGTTAAGCGTTTCGTCGATGTATTCGCTCAAGTGTCCCGTATCGTTTCCGCCCGACACGGAAAAGCTTATAACCGGCAGCATTTCATCTCCGCCTACAAGGGCATCGGGTATGCCGCGGATACCTTCGGGTAAATCTTCTTTCTTTTTGTTGATGCGGTTTCTTACTTCGGTTAGGCGTTCATAAGGGTCTATTCCGTCGCGGAAAAATATCGTTATAAGACTGACCGAATCTTTTGAAGAACTTTTTATGTCTTTTACGCCGCTTAGTGTTACAAAGTCTTCTTCAAGAATGTCGGTTACTTCGCGTTCCACCTCTTCGGCACCTGCTCCCGGATACACGGTGATAACGGCAACCGACGGAAGAGAAAGTTTTCCTACAAAGGCGACATTCATGCCGCTTAGAGAAATAAATCCGAATACAATCGCCGCGGTTAAAATCATGCCGATAACCGCCGGATGTTTTACCGCATAATGAGAAAGCTTCATAATTACTCCGTTTGAGCGGCAGCGGTTTCTTCTATTACTTCCACGCTTTGGCCGTCAAAAACCCGATAGCTGCCGGAAAGTACAAACCATTCCCGTGCCAATTCTTCGGGAACCATAAAATGCAGGTTGTCTTTAACCGATACGGGAAAATTGCGCACGGTTACGCTTTTGGTTGCCGGATTGTAGGTATAACAGCTGCCGTCATTTTTTAAAACCTCAAGGGGTAAAGAGGGAACGTTCTTATATTCACCGTATACGATATGAACTTCGATAAACATTCCCGGTTTAAAAAGTTCCGTATGTTCGCGTAATTTAAATACCGCTTCAAAGGTTTTTGTATCGGCTTGTATATAGGGGCTGATTGTATCGATTACGGCTTTTGCCCGTATAGGCTGTGAAGATTCTCCGTTTTTAGGTCTTTCGGCCGAAATGAGCCGTTCCGCATAAACCGAAAGTTTTTTAGGATTTTCGGAAAACAGGGCAAAATATTTTTCGGGAACATGGACACGTACAATCAATGTACTTAAATCGGCTATCACGGCGGCCGGCTGTTGGGGATTTGCGGTGTTTCCTTTTGCCAAAGGCGCTTTTAAAATCGTACCCGAAACGGGAGCATGTATTTCGGTTTGTTTTAATTGAATCCGCGCCAATTCGTAAGCCGCCTTTGCGCTGTCCCTTTGGGAGCGTGCGTTTTCAAAATCCTGTAAACCGGCGCCGCTCGATTTATACAATTCGGCTATACGGTTATATGCGTTTTCGGCGCTTTCGTAAGCCGCTTTTGCCTGTAACATTCCCTGAGTAAAGGGTTCTTTGTCTATTTGTGCGAGAATATCGCCTTCGCGCACTTTCATGCCCGTCTTTGCCCGATATTCGACAATCCTTCCGCTTACGAGGGGAATGACGGGAACAACCGACACGGCTTCGACAAAGGAACTGAATGTTAAACTTTGTTCGATGGTCGCGTTTTGGGGCTGTATGATTTTTACCGCAGGGGCGGGGGGAATATAAGCGGCTTTTTTATTTTCGGCGTTAAAGATACTCACACAGATTGCCGCTGCCGCCGCAATCACCAGCAGCAAAATAACAAGCTTTATTTTTTTTATATTTTGCATTTATATTCTCCGTTTTTGCCAATCGTAAGCCGAACTGCCGACAGTATGACAAAATTATTTTAAAAGACAAAATTGTCGTTAATTTCAAAATCGGCCTGAAAGTCAAAATCAATCATCTGTTGATTTTTTATTCCAGTCATAGTATAATGAATAATCATATATATGACAACGACAAAAAAACGGCGAATTTGTCAAAAATGAATAAAAGGGGGTAAAAATGTCCGATATTGAAAAAAAGGCGGGTAAAAAAGCCGAATACCGCAGCGCTCTTCGTTCACGCAAACTCATACGCGATGCATACGTTGCGTTAATGCAAACAAAACCCATAGATAAGATTTCGGTATCGGACATTGTACGCGAGGCCGATTTAAACCGCGGCACCTTTTACGCGCATTATTCCAATCCTATGGATGTGCTTATGGAAATAGCCGACGGTATTTTCGGCGCTGTGCAGGGATTTTTGACCGAATTCAATTTTACGAATTTTTTGCGCGAACCGATGCCGCTTTTATTGCGCGTTGAAAAACTGCTTGCGGATAATTATGACTTTTACCGCCGTATAAACCTGCATACGGCTTCGATAGGCTTTACCGACCAAATAAAAAAGATTTTGATTGAATACATTTCCGCCGATAAAACCGTTCCGGAAAAAATACGTTCAAATGCGCAGTTCCGTATTGCCCTTGAGCTGTTTGCAGGAGGTCTTATTTCGGTTTATTTGGGCTATGTGCAGGGAAATATCGAAGTTAAGCCGCGCCAAATTACGGAAACCGTTGCCATGCTCATACGGGAATCCGCATCTTCTTTATTTAAATGAAACTGTAAAGTGAAAAAATAAAACGCCGATAATCAATACGTGAGGTATTATGATTAGAGGATGGTACACCGGTGCAAGTGGCATGAGTGCACAGCAAAACCGCTTGGACGTTATTTCGAACAATTTGGCCAATGTCGATACAACCGGCTTTAAGCGCGATACGGCAATAAGTAAAAACTTTTCCGAACTGTTAATTCGCCGCACACGCAATGACGGCGTGTATAAAAACGCTTTCGGTTCCGCCGATGCCGCTCCGATTATCGGAAAGCTGGGGTTGGGTGTCGAAACAAACGAATATTTTACCGATTTTTCACAAGGTTCGTATAAGGAAACGGCGAGTACCACCGATATGGCGCTTTCCGGCAAGGGCTTTTTTACCGTGTTGACTCCTCAAGGCGAACGCTATACGCGCAACGGCAACTTTATAATAGGAAAAGAAGGTTTACTCGAAACCAAAGAAGGCTATCCGGTTTTGGGCGAAAAGGGAACCATCTACGTTGCCGACACCCGTTTTTTTGTGGATAAGGACGGTATTATATACGATTCCGAAGATATGCGCGAAATAGAACGCTTTAAAACCGTCCGCTTTGAAAACGAACGCTATTTGAAAAAACAGGGCGCAAGCTTATATTACGAAACCGATATTTCAGGGCCCGCCTATATTGCCGAGGGCGAAGAGCGTCCCGGTTTTTTGCAGGGCTTTGTCGAAACTTCGAACGTCAATGTCGTAAACGAAATGGTACGCATGATAGAAGTCAACCGTGCCTATGAAGCGAATCAAAAAACGGTTCAGGCTGGAGACAGTATGATGGCAACATTGTGGGGCAAAACGGCTTCACTTCGCGGTTAATGAGCGGATACCGAAGTACGGTTAAAGGATAAAAGAGGCTGATATGGTACGGAGTTTATGGAGTGCGGCGACCGGTATGAACGGTCAGCAATTACAGATAGATACGATTTCAAACAACCTGGCAAACGTCAATACGACAGGTTTTAAAAAGAAACGCGCCGAATTTGAAGATTTGGTGTATCAAAACTTAAAACTTGCAGGAACGCCCGCCACCGAAGACACGGTAACGCCCGTGGGTATTCAAATGGGAAACGGTGTGCGTTTGGGCGCAACCCAGCGTATGTTCAATCAGGGCTCTTTGCAAAATACCGAAAACATAAGCGACGTTGCGATTATGGGCGAGGGCTTTTTCCGCGTTCAGCAATACGACGGAAGCTATGCCTACACCCGCGACGGCTCGTTTAAAGTCGATTCGACCGGACAGCTGGTAACGAATAACGGACTTCGGGTTATGCCCGAAATTATAATGCCTGAAGATTTTATCATCGAAACGCTGAACGTTACAAAAACGGGCAGGGTAAGCGTTAAGGTTGCCGGAAACGATGACCCGATAGATATAGGCCAGCTTGAATTATACCGCTTCCCGAACCCGGTGGGTTTACAGGCAGAAGGCGACAACCTCTTTATCGTTACAAACGCATCCGGTGAAGCGATTCCCGGCCGCCCCGGATTTGACGGCTTCGGTAAAACCATCCATAAGTTTTTGGAAATGTCCAACGTTTCGGTTGTAAACGAATTGGTACAGATGATTGTCGCTCAGCGTGCCTACGAGTTTAACTCGAAGGCGATCCAAACAAGCGATTCCATGCTTGCAACGGCGGCGGGTTTAAAGCGATAAGCTGAAAGCGGCAAGCTTTAAGCGACAATATGACGCTTCTAAAAATTCGGTTTGATTTTTAGAGCTTCCCATAAGGGGTTGGGGAATGGATATTATGAACGGTGCCGTCATGAGCTACGGCGGAGCGCGCGATGTAACTGCGGCTCAAAACATACAAAAAAGCCTTGATTATAAAATCAACGGCGACTATATTTCCGATTTTAAAGACAGCTTTACAAATGCCGCCGATAAAGCCGCCCTGCCTTCGGGGGCGGCCGCAAATTCGGCTTCCGCTTCTTCCCCTCAAAAAAAGATAGATAAAACAAGTCTTCTCTATGAAAAATCGATGGAACTTGAATCCTATATTATAAAAATCATGCTTTCTTCAATGCGCGGAACCTTAACCGGTGCTTCTTTTTCGGGAGAAAAGGCAAGCTATGCCCAAAAAATGTATGAAGATATGTTTTACGACGAACTTGCCGTTACGATGACCAAAAATGCCGGCTTCGGTTTGGCTGACCAAATCTATATGCAGTTGTCTCCGAAATAAAAAAAGGGCTGAATAGCCTTATGCCGAATTGCCTTATTGTTATTTTGTCTCCGTAATGATATACTGTGTATATGCGCTGATTACGCTATGTAAAATGTATGCTTTAGGGAGACAGTATGCTTAAGCAAAAACAAGCCCTTGTAACGGTGCTTTCATTTATTATTGCATGTATTCTTTTTACCCTGATTACCTTTGCTTTAACTAAAAATGCGGGCTTTGTTTTTTCATGGGTAACGGCTTTTATTTTTTTATGTGTTCTCTTTATTATCCGTCATAACGTTAACCGCTTTTTATCGGAACGGCTTGAACGAAAAATCCTCTATGAGGGAGACACGGGGCTTTTAGCGCGTTTTATCGAGCGAGTGCGTTTTTCATATACTCTTGACGATTTTATAAAATCGGTTTGCGATGTGTGTGAAGATGAAGGCGGTATTTCCGTTTTATATGTTGACAAGAGCGAAAACCGTATTTTATACGGAAGTCCTTCGCACATCGCATCCCGGGAAGAAACGCTCCAAAGGCTGAATTTGAATTTTAATACCGATTGGAAAGACGGGTACTATTTTTTTGATGGGGATATGGGACTTGTTTCCGACACATCGGCAGCCCGCGGTTTTTTTCTGGCGTCCGAAAAACGCCATGTGTACTTTTTTTGCCGCTACACCCGTTTATTCGATAAAGTTATTTTTGAAAAATTATTTGAAGAGTTTAAGCGCTTTCAGCTTTGTGAAAAGACGATTACAAAAATGTCCGAAATCAGTTCTCTATCGAAGGAATGGGCTCTTTTGGCCGATACTCAAAAATCCTTTTTGCCCCAAACCCTGCCTAAAATTCCAAAACTCGATATAGCCGCCTATTACCGCCCCCTCGTAAACGTATCCGGCGACTATTATACGGTTTTACCCATAAGTGAAGAAAAAAACCTTGTAATGCTCGGGGACGTATCGGGTAAGGGATTGGCGGCCGCCCTTATTATGGGCCTGGTTATGAATACCGTAAAGATTCTTAAAGATAAAGAGAATTTGCGCAGTATTATTATATCGGTCGATAAGGCTATCAAAAGCATGAACCTTGACGATAAGTACACCGTTATGTTTATCGGTCTTATAGATACAAAAAAAATGACCGTAAAATACATAAATGCTTCAATGTCGGATCCCGTTATTATTTCACGTTCACTTGAGGGCGGACGTCTGCGCTATTTAAAGTCGAATGCAAGTTTGGTCGGTATTATCGCTATGGAAGATATAGAGCCTGCCGAAGAAAAACTGTATACGGGCGATATGCTTTTAATCGCTTCCGACGGTGTGTCCGAAACGATGAACGAAACCGGAATTGAATTGGGAGAAACCGACCAATATGAACGTCTGTTGAAAAAGTCTTTTGTAAAATCGGCACGCAGTTTTATCAACGATATATCCGATTTGGTATTCGCATACAGCGGCGGTCAAATTCGGGACGATATAACCATGCTTGCCGTTAAAGTGGGAGAATCCGTATGATATTTTTTATATTGAACCTGATGTGCGCCGCCGCTTTATTCGGCCTGTCGTTTGCAATCGACTTCGGTTCTTCCGATGCGAAAAACAAATCTTTTATCAATATGCTTTTATTGCAGGTTGTGTGGGCCTTGGTAGCTGCGTTTTGTATGCTTTTTATTTTACTTAAGCAAACGGGATTGGCGATAACCTTTTCACGCTTTTTTATCTGGCTATGGTCGGTACAATCAATCCTCTTTTTCAGCTGGTGCTGTCTTTATCCCGCTGCCAAACACAATCTTTTTATGCGGATTTTAAAAATAGGGGCAATTCTTTTTTCGTTTTATTTTGTATTTTTTCTTTTCGATGCGGTATATTTCGATGCGGAAGGACATT
>CAUURR010000089.1:0-7718 GCA_963547555.1 uncultured Treponema sp.
AATAAGATTCCGGCCCTTCCGTATGTAAAAACCGAGCGGTTGGGTGATTTTTTACAGCGGCTTCATAAATCGCTTAAAGCGAATAAGCTGAACGGACATCTTCCCGTATGGGACGGTGAGCTGTATTTGGAATTTCACCGCGGAACCTACACGTCGCAGGCTTATACGAAAAAAATGAACCGCCGTTTGGAATTTATGCTCAGAGAAACCGAAATTCTTTCCGTTTTTTCAAATGCTTTAAGCGGTGCTTTATGTAACGATTCACGCAGCGTTTCCGAAGTTTCTTCCGGGGAGACATCTCGGGATGTCTCGCGGGATGTTTCCCGGATTGCCGATGACAAGGCTTCGATTTATGAAGCGTGGAAAATCGTTTTGCGAAATCAATTTCACGACATACTGCCCGGTTCGGCTATTCACGAAGTGTACGAAGACAGTAAAGCCGAATACGCTCAAGCTGAAAGCATTCTTTCTGCGGTGCGTGAAAAAAGTTTAAACGATTTAATGCAGCCTTCCGCCGCATCGGACAGCGAAACCTTTACGGCATTCAATTCGGCGTCTTATACACGGGATTTGTTTATCCTTATTCCCGCTGTCCCCGGTTCGGGAAAAAACGGCAGCCGTTCTGAAGAAAAAAGTGTTTTTTGCAATGTTTCGGGAACTGTGCTTAAAAGCGTAAAAACCGCCGAAGGTACCTTTGTGTTTTATCCTGCAGTTCCGGCTCTTTCTTTTTGCAGCTTCCGTAAAGAAGCGCAACACACGCAGCAGGAAGAAAAAACGGCGGCACGTTTACGCTTTGTACAAAAAGAAGACGGCTCCATACGGCTTGAAACTCCTTTTTACCGTGTTGTTTTGAATAAAGCCGGCCAACTGACAAGTTTATTCGATAAAAAAGCCGGACGTAACGTATTTGCAAAAAAAGAGCGCGGCAATGTCCTGCAAATATTTGAAGATAAACCCCGCTGTTTTGACGCATGGGAACTTGAACCGACAATCGACTTAAAAAAAGAAGAAATCGGCGATGTAAAATCCTGTGGCGTTGAGCGCAATGAGCTGTATATTGCCGTGCATGTATCCTTGGCATATAATAAAAGTACAATAGAGCAAAGCATACTGTTTTATGCCGATAGTCCGCGCATCGACTTTAAAACCCGTGTTGATTGGAACGAGAGACAAAAAATCCTTAAAGCGGCATTTACTCCCGATATACGTGCAACACAGGCGCGCTACGATATTCAATACGGAAACCTGTGCCGGAACGTAACGCAAAACACGTCATGGGAAAAAGCGAAGTTTGAAACGCCCGCCCATAAATGGATTGATTTAAGCGAAACCGGTTACGGGGTCGCTCTTTTAAATGATTCAAAATACGGGCATGATATAAAAGATAATACAATGCGTATCAGTTTATTGAAAAGTGCCGTCGATCCCGATTATGCCGCCGACAAAGGCATACAGGAATTTACCTACGCCCTGCTTGCGCATATGGGCGACTTTGTGCAGGGACGGGTTGAAGAATATGCTTTCGATTTGAATAATCCCGTCTGTGCCCTAAAAGGAAACGCTGTCGAAGAAAAATCTTTGTTGAGCTTTTCAAACAATGCGGTATTCCTCGATTGTATAAAATACGCCGAAGATTCGCAGGATATTCTTATACGCTTCCATGAATATACGGGAAGCCGCGGAACGGTTCTTCTTTCTCTTCATGAAGCAATTTTCCCGAAAAATGCACAATGGTGCGAAGCCGATTTAAGCGAAAACCCGATAACGGCATGGAAAAAAGGCACAATCAAAGTTGACGTAAAGCCTTATGAAATAATCACCTTGTTAATCAAGGCAAAGGGAAGCCGCCGATGAGCCGAAAATATCTTATTCCGCAGGAAGGTACGTTTTACAAAGCGAATATGCATTGCCATTCGACTTTTTCCGACGGAGCATTTACTCCTGCCGAATTAAAAAAAATATATCAAAGCAGAGGGTATTCGATTGTTGCCTATACCGACCACTGCATATACAAACATCATGCGGAATTAAGCGATGAAAATTTTTTGGCGGTTGCGGGACTTGAAGCGGAAACAAGTGAACCGGACAGCACTGAAGGCGGTTTTGACCGTGTAAAAACATATCATTTCAATTTAATAGATACGGATCCGGATTACCGCAAAGAAGAAAAAGAACGTCTTATTCAGCCGAACGACTGGTATTACGGCATCGATGAAATCAACGAGTATATTGAAAAAGTCCGCGAGCTCGGCTTTTTGACCGTATATAATCATCCTTACTGGTCGCTTCATACCTACGACGATTACAAAGACTTGAAAAATTTGTGGGCAATGGAAATCTTTAATTACGGCTGTGAACAGGAAGGTTCTTACGGCTGTGCCCCGCAATGTTATGATGAGCTGTTGCGTATCTATAACGGTAAAAAACTTTTTTGCGTGGCGGGCGACGATAATCACAACGGCGTTCCCCTCGACAGTCCCGATTCCGATTCGTTCGGTGCTTTTACGATGATAAAGGCTAAGAGCTTAACCTATCGGGCGGTTATGGAGGCTTTTAAAAACGGTGATTTTTACACATCGATGGGGCCCCGTATCGAAGAGCTGTATACCGAAAACGGAGCGGTATATATAAAAACATCGCCGGTAAAAAAAATATCCCTTATTACCGAAGGTCGGCGTGTGTATCAAAAGATTGCAGCCGAGGGAAAGTGCATAGAAGAAGCCGTATTCAAATTGCGCGGAAAAGAAGGTTATATCCGTGTAGACTGTACCGATGAAAAAGGACTTCACGCCGCAAGCAATGCCTACCGCATAGAAGAAATACGCATATGCAATGTAAGTTCTTTGCAAAAGGTTTTTGCCGATTCTTCTCTTTTAAAAAAGCAAATTAACCGCGGTACCGCTTTAAAAGGAGAGCGTTTTTCGTATCAGGCAGCTCTTTCTTTTGCAGGAGAAGAAACCGGTACTATCGAAGCTTCGCTGCATATTGAATCCGAGCTTTTGCCTTATTGCAAGGTGTACCGCGTCGGTTCGGTACCGGCCCGTCTTGCCGCATACAAGGATAGGCGGGACGCGGATTATTTGAGCTTTAAAGAAGGCTTATTTCCGGATATCCTGTATCCTTTAAAAATCGAAAACGGTTCTGCGGGCAGCTTTATTCTTTCAACGGAATATTGCGAAACCTTGTGGATTGAAATAAATGTACCGCCTGCAGCCGCTGCAGGTACTTACGATATTCATTTATATGCCGAATGTAAGGACCGCGCCCTAAAAACACAGAGTACGTTTTCGCTTTGTATAGCCGATGAAGTGCTTGAAAAAGACGATTTTAAATACACGCAATGGCTGCACCTCGATTGCCTTGCCGATTATTACGGTGATGAAATTTTTTCCGAAAACCATTGGAAGCGTATCGAACAGTTTATAAAAACCGCTTCGGAAAACGGCGTATCTGTTTTGTTGACGCCGGTATTTACACCTCCTCTCGATACGGATATTTCAGGAAGCCGAAAAATCGTTCAGCTTGCCGATGTCGAAAAAACGGAGGACGGTTACCGCTTTTCTTTTGAACGGTTTCACCATTATGTCTCTTCGGCAAAAAAATACGGCATAAAATATTTGGAAATAGGGCACTTGTATACGCAGTGGGGAGCACAATATCCCTGTGATGTGCAAGCCTGTGTTGACGGAAAAAAAACGCTTATTTTCGGGAAAAAATTGCCTCGACAATTTTCCGAAACGTATGAAGATTTTTTAGCCGTATTTTTACCCCGTCTTATCGAAGAAATCGAAAAAGCGGGCTTTAAAGACAGGGCTTTTTTTCATGTTTCGGATGAACCGCATACACAGGATGCCCAAGCATACCGCCGGGCAAAAGAAGCCGTAAAAAAACATATCGGAAACTATCCCGTTTTGGACGCTCTTTCCGACTACGATTTTATACAAAAGGGGATTGCTGAAATTCCCGCCGCCGCAATAGATAAGATAGAACCCTTTATCCGCGCCAATGTAAAGCCTCTATGGGCATATTATTGCTGCGGACAAGCACGCGATGTAAGCAACCGCTTTTTGGCAATGCCTTCATGGCGAAACAGAATCATCGGCTTTTTATTGTATAAATTCGGTATAGACGGTTTTTTGCATTGGGGGTATAATTTTTATTATACACAGTATTCAAAACGGCTTGTCGATCCATTTATGCAAACCGACGCAGGCGGCGCATTCCCGGCAGGAGATCCGTTCAGTGTTTATCCGGGAAAAGACGGACCGATTGAATCGATCCGTTTAAAGGTTTTTTATGAAGCTTTGCAGGACAGACGATTTTTAAAACAGATGGAAAAAAAACTCGGTAAAGACCGTATCGTTAAGGTTGCCGAAGAATATTTCGGCGGCGTAATCGATTTTAAACATTATCCTCGGGGAGAAAAGTTTTTAGTGAATATGCGGGACTGTTTATTATGAAACTCATATATGAAGCTAAGGGCAGCGTCAATAAAGGCTTTATAGGACAAATAGCGTATACGGTGTGTTTGGATAAAACCTATAAAGAATTGGATGTTCATCTTACATTCGATAAGCAGCGTTTGAAGCGGCTGACCCCGGAACGCCGGGATGAAATATATAATCAAATGCGCGAAAAATACGGAATAGAAATAAGCGAGGCGCAGATAAAAGAAATTGCCGTGAGTATGAAAACCGAGATTCAGCTTTGTGTTATGATGAATGATGAATTTGTCGGCGGTATTCATCGGCAAATGACCGATAGGCACTTGTATATTTCCGCTTCGGAGGCTACCGAGGGGGCAATCCCTCAGAGTTCAATACATGGCGTAATACGGATTGTTATACTTTTTTTTAATGTTTTGTATGATGATACCCCGTACACCGTTTCCGTAAAGGCGGGTTAATATGTATAAAAGATTTGAACTGCATAATCATACGATAGAATCGGACGGTTCTCTTTCGGTTAAAGAATTGATTGATTACATGGTTGAAAATGAAGTTGATGTCTTTGCCCTGACCGACCATAATACGATTTCCGGCCACCATAAAGTAAAAGAGATATTGGAAAAAGAAAAGCCGCCGATTGAATGTATCTTCGGTATGGAATATACCACTTATTACGGTCATATTCTCTGTTTTAATTTGAACGAATATATCCCGTGGGAAAATATCGACAAAGAACGGGCCGATCTTTTATTCCGCAGTATTAAAAAAACGGGTGCATTGGCAGGAATTGCACATCCGTTTTCATACGGTGCTCCCGTTGCTCAAGGCTGCCGCTGGGAAATGAAACTGAACGATTATTCCGTATCGGATTTTATAGAAATTATAAATAATCCCGAATCTTTGGAAGCAAACGAGCAGGCTTTGATGTGGTGGCAAAGTCTCTGTTTAAAAGGTATGCGTATCTCAATGACTGCAGGGATGGATTTGCACCGTAAAAACGGGTTTGAAAACCGGTTTGCCGTATACATAAAAACAAGGCCGGACTTAAGTGCGCAGAATGCTTTGGCTCGTGCGATAAAAACACAAAAAACCTATGTAACCAGGGGGCCTGTTTTTGAAGCACTGTTGCAAAAAAATGCCGCTCTAAAGTGCCGCATAGAAAATACCGTAAAAAAAGGTTTTGATATGCAAGCCGTTCCGTTTTGGACTATAGAATATACAAGTCCGTCCGGCAGCCTTTTGCGAAAACTTGACAAATCGGATAAAACTGCGCTTTTTTCTTTAAGCGAATTTAAGGATTCATCGGTTATTGTTGTCAAGCTGTATGCGGGAGATGCGTGTATGGAAAATCTGACGGCCGTTGCACCGGTTATATACCGCTAAGGGGCGGGCTTGTTAAAAACACGGCGGCTTTTTTAACCGATGCGTTTTTTATAAAATTTTTTTATAAAATCTTATTGAGGAATTCATGAAGATAGTTACATTCAATATCCGTATGGATAATCCCGAAGACGGTAAAAACGCTTTTCCGCACCGGCGTGCCCTTATTAAAAAGGCAATAGAATCGCGCGCCCCGGATATTATCGGATTTCAGGAAGTGCTGCCGCATATGGCCGATTGGCTTAAAGAAAGTTTAGGCGATTATTACATTATCGGACACGGGCGCGAAAAGGATTTAAGCGGAGAGCAGGCTCTTATCGCGTATAAAAAAACGGCATATAATCTTCATTATACCGAAACTTTTTGGCTTTCTCCGACGCCGTCAATCCCCGGATCCCGCTACAGGGGACAAAGCGGCTGTCCGCGTACCTGCATTTGCGCCGTTTTTGAAGATAAAAATCACCGGCTGTTTCAAGTGTGGAACACCCATCTTGACCATACCGGTAAGTCCGCCAGACTGCACGCATTGGAACAAATTATGCGTACTATACATACTTGCGAAAAAGTGCTTCCCTTTATTCTTATGGGCGATTTTAATGCTCTTCCGGATGAAAAAGAATTGTCTCCGCTTTTTGCTCCCGAATTTGCATCTTCCGGACTGCGGGATGTTACGGCCCAAAGCGGCGGAACCTTCCACGACTACGGTACGATTCAAAGCGAAAAAATCGATTATGTTTTTGCCTGCCGTGCTTTTAGGGCGCAAGGCTGTACATTGTGGCGCGACTGTGAAGACGGCGTATATATATCGGATCATTATCCGCTTGAAGCGGATTTGATTTTTAGAGTTTAAAGCGGATTTTTTTTCGGTATTCCGCCGGGGTTAATCCGGTCGTTTTTTTAAATACCCTAAAAAAATATTGACTGTCGCCGTATCCGACTTTTTGTGCAATGTCGTGTATATTCAAATCCGTGTGTTTTAAAAAAGCACAGGCTTTTTCAATACGCACATGTGCAAGATATTCTACAAAATTACAGCCGGTTTCTTTTTTAAAAAGAAATGAAAAATAATTAGGGCTGAATGCATATTTTTTTGCGATATACGCAGTATTTATGTTTTGGCTGTAATTGCTGCGTATATAATCCGCCGCCGCTTTAATTCTTTTATTTCCCGATGTTTTTACCAATACATCCGAATCGTCTTCCGTTTTTTTTTCGCGTTTTTCGGATATCCGTTTTGCGTTTTTCTTTGAATAAAAGAAAATATGTTTTTTTTCACTTGTTTCAAATTCGGATGCCGCAGCGGTACAGACCTCATCTGCCTGAGCGAACAGCGATACCGCTAGTCCTGTATGAATTTCGCTGCAGCAAATAATCGGCAATACGTTTGGCGTATTCAGTGTATACCATGCTTCATGCAATATGCGGACTGCGGATTCTGCAAAATCGGGGGCGGGGGAGCAAACCAAAACTACACAACGATTATTGTGTGTAAAATCACGAAAACAAAAAAAACGTATATTTTTTGCCGAATTTTCCTTTTGCCGATTCCGGGCAAGCCTATCGGTCAGTTCATCTATATCGTTTAAAAGAGCGGGGGGGCTTTCTTGAATAATGCAAAGCATTGTATATCTATTGCTTTTTGTACAAAAAGACTTTTCCAGCGTTTGCCGAATCGCAATATCCTGCCCCTCCGACTGTATATACCGCCAAACCAAACGGCCCGTTTTTTCCCTTCGGACAATACGCTTATTTCGTATGGTATCAACCGTTTTCAAAAGTGCATTTTTTAACTCTTCATTTGAAAACGGTTTGAGAATATACGAATGAACATCAAAATCCATTGCCCGTTTTATGTACTCAAATTCGGTATAGCTCGTTAAAATAATGAAT
>CAUURR010000090.1:0-7517 GCA_963547555.1 uncultured Treponema sp.
TTTTTATTTTTTATATTTTAATCTCTTTTTCACAGAAAATCAACCGAAAAATCACGCATATGTAAAATTTATTTGTATTTTCAGGCATTTTTTATGCGTCGATAGTCAAATCCTTTACGCATAAGCGCATCTTCAAGTTTTTTGCCGCTTTTTCCGCTGCGGCGAAGCTTATCCAAAGCCTTTTCAAATAATTCATCAACGCTTACGTTTTGCAAAAGCTCGTCCAAAGCTTCATCTATTATTTCACGTTTAATGCCGCGCTTGGCAAGTTCGCCCGCTAAACGTGAGGGTCCTTCAGCCTTTGATATAAGACGGTTATGAAGCCAGGCACGGGCAAAGCGGAAGTCATCCAACAGTTTTTCATGCTCGAGCCGATTCAGAGCTTTTTGAACGGACGGCACGGCGTGACCTTTTTTTGCAAGTTTTGCTTCAAGCATGGCACGGCAATGTTCGCTTCGGTTTAAAAAAGAAAGGGCATCGCGTTCGGCTGCAAAGGCAAAGCCCGCCTGCACAATATCTTCAAAGCGTTCTTCTTCAAAAACAACCCCCGGACGGATTTCTTCGGGTAAAATAACTTCCAAATAATCGGGACGCAAAAAAAAAGAAGGCCCCTCGGAAGATGTAACTTTGATACAACCTCCGCAGCCCTCTTCCATTCCGTGAACAGTCACTGTTAACGCTTGCTGAATTGGAATCTGCGGCGCGCACCGCGGCGGCCGTATTTTTTGCGCTCAATCATACGTGAATCGCGGGTAAGGAAACCGTTCGCTTTTAAAGGCGAATAATTCGATTCATCGATTTGGGTAAGAGCGCGCGCCAATCCGTGCAAACAGGCACCGGCTTGACCGTTTAAGCCGCCGCCGATAACATTGATTAAAATATCGTATTTGTTTTCGCTGGCGGTAACCATAAGGGGCTGCCGGGCGATTTTTACCTGTTCGGGGGTGGCAAAATATTTATCCATATCTTTACCGTTTACGGTGATTTTACCTGAACCTTCGCGTACAAAAACGCGGGCAATTGCCGTTTTTCTTCTGCCTGTACCGACTGCAAGATTTTTTATCACGATAAACTCCTATTATATTTCCAGAATTTGAGGATTTTGAGCTGTATGCGGATGTTCGGGACCGGCATACACTTTTACGTTTTTAAGCATTTTGCGTCCCAAAGGACCCTTCGGCAACATACCCTTTATCGCAGTCATCAGAGGTTCATCGGGATGGCGTTCAATCGTTTTTTCAAAATTGTGAGCCTTCATTCCTCCGACATAACCGCTGTGATGATAATACATCTTATCTTGAGCTTTCATACCGGTTACGGCAACCTTTTCGGCATTGATAATAACGAGAAAATCGCCCATTTCCTGATTCGGCGTATACGTAACCTTGTTTTTTCCGCGCAAAAGAGAAGCGGCCTTTACGGCAACGCGGCCGAGCGGCTTATCCGCGGCATCGATAAGATACCAGTTACGAACGGCATCCTTTTCTTTAACGTAAATCGTCTTCATGAATATACCTACATAAAAAATCTTTAAAACGGCTTAACCGTGCATCCGGCAAACCGTCTATTCCCCGCATCGGGCGAGCAAACCCATACTGATGCCGGAAATAAGGATAACGGGAAACTTATATTACTCTTTTTTCTCCCCTCGTGTCAAGCACTGGTTTGGGATTTATTCGTTTTTTGCGTCCTGCCGTTTTGAAGCGGCTTCTTCTTTTTTTGCTTCGTTTTTATCTTTAATATCGGCAACTCCGATAAATACGGCAATTAATCCGACAAAAGCCGCAAAAAAAGGAGCAAAGCCTTTTAAAAACATAATAATTTCGGGCCCCCAGCCCAAAACAGCAGGATGAACGGCAATAACGGTGAATGACAGCAATAATAAACCTGCAATAAGTGCAACCATAACAGTACCTCCGTAAAAATCAACGTATGTAAGTGTGCGTATAAGTGTGCCATATTTAGGGGGTATGGTCAAGAAAAAAATAACGTATTGCCGCAAAGAACAGCCTCTGCGAGGTATTTTATTCGATAAAAACTCCGCCGACAATACAGCCTCTCGTACCGATACGGATATGAAAATTTCGGATTGACGAAGCCGTATTTTTTAACTATTATAGAGACATGGGTATTGTAACGAGTCAGCAAATATCACGGTTTTATGATTTTTATCGGGATACGGAAATAATATTTTCCAAAGAAATCATTAAAATCCTTAACATTGATCCCCGTCAAATTTATATAAAATGTAACAGCGGTCAGTGGCCCTGTATTATAAACTCATCATCGCTCATGCTTGCAAAAATTATTATCGGCACAAAGGGCGGAGCCTATGCGGCTATTCAAAAAATGAATACTCCGGTAAGCTTACGTTTTTTCTTTTCCGATCCGAACAGGCAGACAATGAGTTTTTTTGTCAATGCGCACGTTACGGCTATCGACCCGTACATGAATTCAAAAGACCTCGCTATTGCAACGCTTACGTTTAACTCGAAGCCGCCTGACGATCTGATTGAAATGGTCGGCCGTCTGCTCGAAACAAAGGCTAATGCCCTCAAACGAAAGGAAGAACGTATTCCCCTTACCGCCGAATCGAAACGCAGGCTTTCGCTTTTGCGGGAAGAAACGATTATCAAAATACAAAATGTCCCGCGAAACTGTATTGTACGGGATCTTTCATTTTCCGGCGCAAAACTGATTATGATGGGTGTGGCTCCTTTTTTGCAAAACAAAGAAACGGTTTTGCAGCTTGAATTCGATGACCCGCGGGAAACCATCAGCCTCAAGGGGAAAACGGTTCATGTGGAACACATTGAAGACAGAAAAGAATTGGTTACCGTATCGCTGCAATTCAATGAAGAAGAGGTTCCCATATCTTACAAAGTGCACATTAATAACTGTTTAACGGCCGTACGTCAAAAGATGCTCAGCTCCGTAAGCGGACAATCCGAACAAACCGCCGTACATGCCGGCGCAGTTCAAAATATTCAGGCGGCACCATCGGCGGCACAGCCCGCTCCGGCAAGACAAGCTTCGGCAGCGCAACAGGAACCGAAGCCTCAACCCCCGCAGCAGTAAAAGATTATGGGCAGTACAAGAGAACTCGATTCAATCGTTTTTATCTCAATACCGGAACATTTTGAATTGCCTGCAAAAGCTTTTCACATTGATTCCTCGATTCCCCTGCCCGTCCAAAAGGCGGCGGGAGCCGAAACGTTTAATCCGGAACAATTAACCGCCGAAAGTATTTTTGCCGGTATTTTAACCGTTCTCGCTTACGATCCGCATCACGAGCACACCCTGTATTACCGCAGCTTAATCAAGGCGGCAAAACCGGATATAATAACCGAATTAACGGAAGCGGCGATTTTAAAGGCAAAAAATGAAGATTACGATATTGCCGATGAAATATTTGCCGCCCTGCGCGGCTTGGAACCGGAAAATCCCGCAATTATACTGAATTCGGCACTGTTTTTTGACCAAAGAGCCGATTCCTACCGCCGCTCCGGAATTATCGAAGATGCCGACGCATATGACGAGAGTGCCGCAGACTGTTATAAACGGGCGATGGACTGTGAACCTGCGGTTCCCGACGCATTTTTTAATGCCGGCTTTTTTTACCTTAAACAAAAGAATTTTGCAAAGGGCAAATCCTGTTTTGAAACCTATTTGCAGCTTACCTGCGATGAAGCCGAATCGTCCGCTTCAAGTACGGGCGAAACAGGTAAAAACACTGCTGAAAAAGCCGAAGATGACAACCGCGCATACAAACGCGAACGGGCGCGGGAAATAGTTGAAGAAATAAGTAAAACAAACCTTGACGATGAATTGTTTAAATCCGCTTTCGATTGTATTTCCGCAGGGGAAGAAGAAAAGGGACTTGAGTATATACACCGTTTTTTGGAAAAAAATCCGAAAGTATGGAACGCGTGGTTTATGCTCGGCTGGGCGTTGCGGCGTTTGGGACGCTGGCAGGATGCAAAAGCCGCCTTTGAACAAAGTATTTCCTGCGGCGGAGAAAATGCCGACATATACAACGAATTATCGATTTGTTTAAGCGAACTGGACGATTACGGCGCGGCGGAAAAAAATCTGCGTCATGCTTTAAAACTTGAACCTGAAAATACGAAAATAATGTCCAATATGGGGTTTTTGGTTTTAAAAAAGGGAAACACCGAAGAAGCCCGCCGCTATTTTACCGCCGTTCTTGAATTCAATCCGGATGACCGCATAGCCCTCGAAACCCTTGCGCAACTGGAAAGATAACCTTTCAAAAAATATACGGTAACGGCTCGGACAACTGATTAAATCCTCCAAAAATTATAGGAGCGCAATTTTAAGACAAACCGATAACCGCACCCGTTCTTTTTTAATCGCGGGTTACGGCAAGCTGATAACCGCGCCCGCAGCGATGTTGTTTTTTTGAAACCAGCCTTGAGGAACCTCCAATGCATAGCGAAGCGACATATTCGATGTAACGCTTGCAAGACTAAAAGGAGTCATATCGTAGATTTCGCGGATAGTTCCGCGTGAATCTATATAGGCGATTGAAAGGGCGGTCGGCGTATTTTTCATCCAAAAACTTAAGATTTGATCACGTTCAAAAATAAAGAGCATCCCCGTTCCTTCGGGAATACGGGTGCGCTCCATATAGCCTTTCATCTGTTCTTTTGGAGTGCGGGCAAGTTCGGCGCGTATAATAACTTCAGTGCCGTCCGGCCGCGTTATCGTCAAATCTTTTTTTTCAAGGGCATCGGTCCTGCATGAAGCGCAAAAAATCATCAAAAGACACAAAGTGTAAAAACGGTAAAGGTATTTTTTCATAAGGCATCCAAAATATGCGAGCGCAGAATTTCGGCAGCCGATTCTTCTACCGAACTTTTATCCGCCAAAGCGTTAAAAACGTGCATATCCATATATTTTAAACTTACGGGACGTTCAAGATTCAAAGAAATATCCGCATTTTGCCAGTATACCGTTTCGGGCGAAAGAGAAGCCGGTTCTCCGTATTTTTTCAAAAGTTCGGTTAAAACCGAATAAAAATCGATTTTTTCGGGATTAAAATTGATAATAATCGTGTACAGTTTATTTTCATAAAACTGAAACCAACAGCGCGCAAGATAACCGGCCGATGATGTTTCTATGAGCACCCTGTTTTCGCCGGGCAAAAGAGATACATCACGCTCGCCGCGGTAACCGAACAAGCCGTCTTTTTTAAGCGCATCTTTGACCGCTTCAAAATCCATTCCCAGCACAATCGAACGGTATCCTGCCGGAAGTGCTTCGGGGGAGGGATTTATATAAAGAGAAGGCGGAAGCTCTTTTCCGTCAATATGAACAGGACGATTTTTTTTATCCGAACTTACCGCACCACGTTGAGCGGGAAGTCGGCTTTGAGAAAATAAAGAAACGGCACATACGGCAATATAAAAAAAACTTAAAACCAAAAAAAAGCGGCGGTTTTTCATTTCAGTGTGCCGAGGGTTGCTGCTTTTGTTTGCGGTAAAATTCGGCAGCTTTCATCAATTCACGGCAATCGGCTATGTAAATTTTATTGGAAACCAGCCGTACACGGGAATCTCTTATAAATTGTCCCAGCGCAATAGCCTGCTCTTCCTGCGGAATACCGCACATATTGGCCAAATCATAGGGGGTAAGATCGAATTGGTAGCTGCTTCCTTTATTCAGCGGCACGCGATTTTTCTCCAGTTGAAGCGCAAGCATATCGAATAATTTGAACATCGGATCGCGTAATTGGGCATTTATAAGCTGGCGCGACATCGACCACAAGCGTTCTGCCAATGTTACCGTTAAGCGGGTAATCAACTGAGGCTGTGTAGCAACCATCTGATCGAAGTTTTTGCGGTTTACCACCGTAAGCGCACAATCTTCATGAGCTATCGCACTGGCGGATCGGGGTTTATTTTCAAGCAAAGCCATTTCCCCGAAAAAATCTCCCTTTTGCAAAACCGCTAAAATAACTTCATTGTCTTCAACAACCTTCGAGATTTTTACCTTACCCGACTGAATAATAAACATATCCTGTCCCGACTGGCATTCGGAAAAGATCATCGTATCTTTGGGATAATTGCGCATATTCCCCGCCGAACTTTCAAAGTGTACCGCATGAGAGCGGGCTTTTAGAGTAATAAAACGTTTTTTTGCCTTATCCGAATGAATACCGTCGGGACATTCTTTCATGTACTGATAATATCCAAATACCGCCAAATCGGTTTTACCCATTTTATCGTAATAGGAAGCTATCGAATACATTTTCTCGGGTGAATCGGCTACCGTATTTTTTAAAGTAAGACGGGTAAGAATTTCATTTACAACGCGCATGCGGTTGGCGAAAGTGCGGATTATCTTCATTGCAACCGGTGTATTCTTTGAAATTAAAGCGGGATACTGCTCGCGGTTTACCGATATAACCACAACATCGGTGAGCGCAAGAGCCGTTTCAATTTGACTATGAGCCGACATGCAGGGAATAACTCCGATAAAGTCTCCCGGGCCGAGTACGGCATTCGAATCCGAAAGGGAACTGCCCTGTCTGAATGTACGGACTTTACCGCTTTGTATAATAAAGAAACGATCGTTTTCCGCCTTGCCTTCAACAAGCAAATAAGAATCTTTTCTGAAGTTTACAAAAGATAATTGTAACAATTCTTCCCTCACACCGACATAGAGTATAAAAGTCAAGCTGACTATTGTCAATATAAAGACGGTAAAGATTATTTTCCGCAAAAAATAATTTCACATTCAAGCTCAAAACCGTTTTTTTTCTTTACTTCCGTCCGAATTTGTGCCGTAAGCTCTTTTATATTATCGGCAGAAGCATTGCCCAAATTAACTATAAAATTTCCGTGCCAGGGGGCAATTTGTGCATCTCCGATACGAAAAGCCCGCAATCCGGCTTCATCGATAATTTGGCCTGAAGGTTTTCCGAACGCACGGTTGTTTTTAAAAACGCTTCCGGCGGACGGATAGCGGAAATGCCCTTTTCGTTCGCGGTCTTCCATATATTCGGCACATTTTTGTTTAATACGGGCAGGCTCATCGCGGTACACTTTAAAAGATACCGAAAGAATAAGCGGTTGCACACCCGAACCGTGCATAGCCATAAAGGGCGATTTTTTATAATCCCAGTCGGCTGCGTTCATGCCGTAATGCTTTTTATCCTGCGCTTTTGTTCCGCACAGATACTCGGCGCCGGCGAGCACATCGCTTATCGATTTTTCGTAACAGCGCGCATTCATATACACCGCCCCTCCGGCACTTCCGGGAAGACCTGCAAAATTCTCCAAACCGCCGAGCGCATGCCGGCAACAAAAATTGAGGATTTCTTCAAAGGTACAGCCGGAACCGCAGTGCAAAAGAGAACCGTCAAAGTCTATATTTTTTAAAGATGACGTACAAAGAGTACAGCCTTCAATCCCCTTATCGGAAACCACGAGGTTTGAACCGCCGCCGAGTATAAAAACGGGCAGCTTGAGTGCATGTAATTCGTTTAAGAC
>CAUURR010000091.1:0-7404 GCA_963547555.1 uncultured Treponema sp.
CAGGCTCATAAGGCGGCGGGCAACCGCGTTACCGTTATTATGGGCGCACGAAATAAAGACTTGATTATTTTTGAAAAAGAAATGCGCGCTCTTGCCGATGAACTGTATATTATGACCGACGACGGAAGTGCGGGAACCAAAGGGCTTGTAACCGAACCTTTAAAAACTCTCTGTTCGCAAAATCCCAAACCGGATGAGGTGGTCGCCATCGGCCCGCCGATAATGATGAAATTTTGCTCCTTTACCGCAAAGGAATTCGATGTGCCGATTACCGTTTCTCTTAATACGATTATGATTGACGGAACGGGTATGTGCGGCGGCTGCCGCGTAAATATCGGCGGCAAAACGAAATTCGTCTGTGTTGACGGCCCCGAATTCGACGGTCATTTAGTAGATTGGGATAATATGATGCTCCGCATGAGGGCCTTTAAACCCCGCGAAACCGAACAGGCGCACGCATGCCGTATGGAAGCGGCCGCCGATGCAAAAGCCGCTGCAGATAATACAAGCGGACAAGCCGAAAAAGGAGCAAAAGTATGAGTTCATATATAGAAAGATCAATTCTGCAAGCCGAAGCAGAAAAAGAATACAAAACTTTAAAAGAAAAACTTGCAAATGCTCCCCTTACCACGAAAGACAGAACCGTAATCCCTTTGCAGGAAATGCCCTGCGGCGAGCCGAAAAAACGGGCACGCGAAATGAGCGAAGTCGCCTTGGGCTACACAAAAGAACAGGCTATTGTCGAAGCGAACCGCTGCCTTCAATGTAAAAACGCGCCCTGCGTTACCGGTTGTCCGGTCGGTGTTCCCATTCCGCAGTTTTTGGCGGAGACGGCAAAAGGCGAGTTTAAAAAAGCGGTCGATATTATAAAGACAACAAACTTGTTGCCCGCAATTTGCGGCCGCGTATGTCCGCAGGAAAAGCAGTGTCAAAGCTTTTGTACGGTCGGTAAAATGTACAAGGACGCGGAAAAAGCCGTTGCAATCGGCCGGCTTGAACGCTTTACCGCCGACTACGAGCGCGAAAACGATTTGCAAAATGTCCCTGAAATTCCGGGCGAAACGGGTAAAAAAGTCGCCGTTATCGGTTCGGGGCCCGCAAGTCTTACCGTTGCAGCGGACGTTCGCCGCGCAGGGCATTCGGTTACCGTTTTTGAAGCCTTTCATAAAGAAGGCGGCGTTATGGTATACGGCATTCCCGAATTCCGCCTGCCCAAATCAATCGTTGCGGCGGAAGTCGCTATGCTCAAAAAAATGGGCGTTGAGTTCCGCACAAACTTTTTAGTCGGCAGAACGGGTACCCTTCCCCAGCTTTTGGAAGAACAGGGCTTTGATGCCGCCTTTATCGGAACGGGGGCGGGCTTACCCAAATTTATGAATATCGAGGGCGAAAACCTCATCGGCGTATTCAGCGCAAACGAGTATTTAACACGCGCAAATCTTATGAAAGCGTACGATACCGCCCATGCCGACACCCCCCTCTATGAAGCAAAACACGTCTGCGTTGCCGGAGGCGGAAACGTCGCCATGGATGCCGCACGCATGGCCCTGCGATTGGGAGCCGAAAGCGTTACCGTCGTGTACCGCCGCACCCGAAACGAAATGCCCGCCCGCCGCGAAGAAATAGCCCACGCCGAAGAAGAAGGCGTTATATTCAGATTTTTGGAAAATCCCGTAAAAGTTTTAGGCGATGAAGAAGGACGCGTATGCGCCCTGCGTCTTTTATCCTACGAACTCGGAGAACCGGACGCTTCGGGAAGAAGACGCCCCGTTGCAATAGAAGGAAGCGAACACGACATTCCTTGCGACGCCCTCATTGTCGCCCTGGGTAACGGCTCGAACCCCCTTATGGAAAAAACCACCCCCGGCTTGGAAGCCGACGAAAAGGGACATATCAAAACCGATGAAGACGGTAAAACCTCTTATCCGGCAGTCTGGGCGGGAGGAGACATCGTATTGGGAGCAGCAACCGTCATCCTCGCTATGGGAGAAGGAAGAAAGGCCGCCGCAAGTATAAACACATATTTGGCGGAAAAAAGCTGAGCTTTTAACGGACACCCTGATGAAAAAGTTTTGTTCGGTTTTCATTATTTTAACAGGCGTTGCCTTGCTGTACGCTCACCCCCACGTTGCGATTACCTCATCGGTCAACTTTGTGTGGGAAGGCAAAAAATTGCAGGGCGCCTATATCGAATGGACATTCGACAAGTTTTTCAGTGCCGAAATTATAAATTGGCTCGATGCCGACAAAGACGAAAAATTCAGCACTGCCGAGAACGAACAGGTGTATAACAATGCTTTTATCAATTTGCGTAATTATTATTATTACACCTTCATTCGTCAGGGTAAAAACCGTACAAGCCCTTCCGAGGTAAGCCGATTTAAAGTAAGTCAACACAAGGGCATTATGACTTACCGCTTTTATGTCGATTTATCGGCTTATACCGGGAACGAACTGTATTTTGCCGTTTACGATTACACGTATTTTTGCGATATACGCTATGCGGAAAATCGTGGTGTTCTTTTAACCTATGACCGCACCCTGGTCAATCCTTCTTTCGATATAAAAGAGAACCGCGATTATCCGGTGTTTTACGATCCGTTCAGTCCTGCTGCCGACACCAGCATTTATAACGAATGGAAGCCGGGTCTGCAAACCTATTATCCGCAGGAAATCCGCATTACATGGTAAACGATAGTGCATTGATTTCTTCAAAGATGTGTCAATGCGGGTGCTTGTCATAAATTTGAATATCGAGTATACTGTAAAGCAAATACGGGGTATTAGCTCATCTGGTAGAGCGATTGGTTCGCAATCAATAGGTGGTCGGTTCGAGTCCGATATACTCCATTTTAATTGCTTGTTCTGATTTTTAAAACGCTAAATCTCCTTTGTATCGGTTGTACTATTTTTTCTTTTGATTTATTATATATGAATGTTTGGATTTTCCGAAGCCTTTATCGGCGAGATTTTCGTATTGCTTTTGCTGATTCCGGTTTTAACCCGCCCCTTGTTTAAAAAACAAAAATATGCGGATTCCATCGTTACGGTTTCGCCGCTTTGTGTCCTGTTATCGATTGTATTGATTTTTATATACGGATTGTCGTGGAGCCGCATTATAACGGGAGCGCTTTCGGTTTTGGTGCTGTTTACGAATATGCGCGCCTTACAGCGTTTCGGAAGCAAACTTTATATCGATTATTACAGCCTTGCATTCCGCATTGCCGCCGCGATTGAAACGGTGATTATAGTCTGTACCCTTGTTGTATTTTTTTTCTTTCGTCCACCCGTACCCGCCTTGTACCCTGAACGGACTGTCTATACGGGCTCCTTTACGCACGGTTTTACTGCCGAATATGAGTTATTTCGCCGGATTGATTTGGTAACTTATAGATACGGAGCCTATGACGGTGCAAAGCCCCTTGTCGTATTTTTACCCGATACTTATACAACGAGCGAAGACTCCGAGCCGCGTTTAAGGGAGTGTGCGCAAAGGGGTATGACCGTATTCACGGGCGATTTTTACAATGACGGCAGTCTTCAGGGATTCTATTCTCTGCTTTTAAAATCCGGCAGTACCAAACGCTTTTTTTTACATCATCTTGTAAATGCAAACGAAACGCATTCTCGGGAGATAAGACAAAAACTGATTGCCCGAAACACGCGGGAAGCCGAAACTCTGCTTGTTCTTGCCGGAGATTTTGCCGAATCGGTTATTATCGCGGCCGAGGGCGATTCTTTGGAAACGGCCCGAAGTCTGCACAAAAAATATCCGCTCTTTGTGCGGGGTGTATTCGATGCTTCTGCGAATCTTCCGTATTACGAACGCGGATGGGCCGACCTTTTTTTTGTGCAACCCCTTGATGCGTTTTTTATGTTTTATAACGCCGAACGGAGCCGCCCCGGCACAGTTTCATTCACCGATACGGTAAAGCGTTTTTTTGCTTTGCAGCGTGAAGAACGGAAAAACAAAAGTTCCATACGTTTTGCCGAATCCCTGTACTCATATATGGAGGAATTAAAATGACTTTGCATGAAATCGATGCGTGGTTCCGTTCTTTTTTGCGTATGGAAGACTATGCGCAGGATCCTTCGCAAAACGGTATTCAAATACAAAATGCCGAACCCGATACGAAACAAATTCAAAAAATCGCCTTTGCGGTCGATGCCTGCGAAGAAACGGTAAAGCGTGCCGCTCGTCTGAAAGCGGATATGCTTTTTGTACATCACGGATTGTTTTGGTCGCACGAACAGGTGATTACCGGGATTCATTACCGGCGCATTCGGGCTTTTATCGAAGCGGATATTGCCCTGTATGCCTGTCATTTACCTCTTGATGCGAATGAAGAAGTCGGAAATAATTACGGCTTGGCACGCCGCTTGGGGCTGCAAAACCTTGAGCGTTTCGGCTTGTGGAAGGGTATGACTATCGGGGTAAAAGGCGAATTTCCTGAAGCGGCGGACTTGGATGAAGTGTTGCGCCGGCTTTTTCCGTATGGGGAAAAACCGTTAAGTGTTTTACCCTTCGGCAAAAAAACGATAAAAACCGCAGCGGTTATTTCAGGCGGTGCCGGCGGCGATGTAAGTCAGGCTATTGATCAAAATATAGACCTCTTTGTTACCGGCGAGATAGGACACGAACAATACCACGAAGCCTTGGAAAACGGTATCAATCTTATTGCAGGCGGACACTATCAAACCGAAACGGTCGGTGTAAGCCTTGCCGCCGAAAAGGTAAAACGCGATTTGGGCATTGAAACCGTTTTTATCGATGTGCCGACCGGATTATAGAGATTGTCTAAAAAGGCGATTATTTTTTTAACCCTGTATACGCTTTAATTTTATACCGCAGGCTAGCCGTTTTTGCATAAATACGTTATAATATCGGGCACGAGCTGTAACAAAATCCGGTTTTTCGGTTGCCGTTTTTTGCAGTCCGTTTTTAGTATGAATTTTAATATGAATCGTAAGGAGTTGTTGTGGAAGACATTGTTCCCGTGCATCTAAAAGAATCAAACCCTCTAAAAGCAAAGCTGATTCCCTTAATTTTAACCTTTGCGGTGATTGCGGCGGACCAGCTGACAAAATATCTTATAGTACGGATCGTTCCCGCGTATACAATCGGAGCCGATTTTTTTAACGGCATATTGCGCATTATTCACGTGCATAATCCCGGTGTTGCGTTCAGTATCGGAGTGGGGCTGCCTCTTCCGGTACGACGCATTGCCTTTGCCGTTGTGCCGCTTATCGTGCTTGCCGTTATTATGGTGTTATATTTTAAATCGAATGACTTTACGCGGTTTCAACGATGGGCGGTTTGCGGCATTGTCGGCGGCGGGCTTGGTAATTTAATCGACCGCTTTTTCAGACTGGAAGGGGTTATCGACTTTATAGACGTAAAATTCTTCGGCATATTCGGCTATGATCGCTGGCCGACCTTTAACGTCGCCGATATGGCGGTTGTTATCTGCGGTATTTTACTTTTTATTTCGTTTTTCACCGCCGGCATTATTCCTGTCAACGGCCGGAAAATAAAAATAAAAGATTCCGAACAGGAAGAATTGCATGACTAAAAAACAAACGACCCTTGTATTTCTTTTAGCCGCCACTTTGGCAAATATTGTATGCATTTTAGCGCTTTTGATTTTATTCACAATCGTCGGCGGCTTGTTATTTAAAGAGCGGCTCGGAACGGCTTTGCCTTTTTTATTCATTGCCGCCCTTATTACGGGGATGGTGATTTATCAAAAAGCCGTAAAGTTTATCGTCAAAAGATTCAATTTGGAAGAAAAAATGGATCCGCTTTTTCGTCCGAGGGGAAAGCTTAATCCTTTGGATTAAAATCCCCTCGATTAAATCGAAATAATCCGAAAAACCGCAACAAGGGAACATACCGAAAAAGCAGCTGTTCACAAATCGGATTGAAAACGGCTGCTTTCGTTTTTTAATAGCCGTCGGACATCGCGCGGTTTACATCTCTTTGATACAATTCCTGATACACAAGACTTCGCGTGCGGAGCTTTTCTTTTACTTCCTGCGAAAAAGGCATATGCCGCCAAAAAATACCGCGGGTTTCTTTTTCGAGCCGCTGTACGCCCTCGCTTTCCTTGGTCATCCACAAAAGATAGTCTTTAATAAAATAATCTTTTATATCGCCCTTTAATTTTTCGGAAACGAACCACTGGTAATACTGCCCCGTAAGTCCTTCTTCCATCCAATAGTACGAGGCTTTTTCTTTTGCAACTTGCCAACGCAAATCCGCAACCGCCATAAGAAGAGCTGCCCGCAAGCTTTTAGCATACATCGGGATAACGATGCGTCCGCGGCTTGTAATGCGGTTATAGCGGTCAAAGGGTTCCCAGCAAAAGCCGAATTCGCCGTAGGTCGGAATTAAAATGACAAAGGGAATAATGCGGTTTAACACATTCTTATGCGAGCGGCAAAAAGCAGTCGGATCTACGGATTCAATCCACGTCATAATATTGATAACGTTTTCACGGAAACCGGTTTCTTTGGGAAGACAGTGAAAAAATTCCCGTGTAAAAATGGGGAACTGATTGCCCTGTCTGCCTACAGTCATCTTAGCCATTTGGCGGATCGTCATTACTTCGGTTTCTATTTCCGACGAACTGACTTCAAAACTTTGCTCGGGGCCGGCTGCAAGTTTTGCTTCGAGAGAATTGCATATTTCTTTTGCTTCTTCAAATTCGGCTGTATAGGCAGCCAATTCTTTGTCATTTTTGAGCAGAGCGCGCAGTTTTTCGTTTACCTCGGTTAGGACTTTTTTTTGCATCTCCGATAAGGGCTGCTTGTGCGGTTCCGCTCCGATAATCGGCGGATGATCGAACGCTATATCGATACGTGAACGGATTTCGGCTTCAATCATTGCGCGTTCACTTTCTTTCATTGTTAAGAAATTTTCGGCCGACTGTAATTTACCCGCATTTTTTGTTTTTAACTGCATAAGACGCGCCGTTTCTTCGGGGCTGCCCGATGCCGCTTTTTTTCTTGTAGGTGCTTCATCCGTTGCCGAAATTTTAACCCGTCCCATGGCAATATCGCGGAACCATTCATCAAGATAGTAAATCGGCTCATTGGAAACGTTTTCGATAATTGCTTTTGAAAACATATCCTTTTGCTCGCTTGTAAACAGGGACGGCAGCACAACGCCATAGCGCAGTACCATTTTTTTGATTTCGGAAGTCGATTTGCGCGCCATTTTAGGAGCCAGAGAACGTACAAATTCCCAATAAGCGGTAACAAGCTGCTGGCGGAAAACGGTGCGGTCTTTTGGATCCTGACAATTTAAGTATTTTGACAGTACATTGTGAAGACGCTGGGCGCTTTCTTCTTCGCCCGATAACGCCGTTTTATAATAGGCGGTATTATCAAATACATCGGTGG
>CAUURR010000092.1:0-7309 GCA_963547555.1 uncultured Treponema sp.
TTTACGCCGTTGCTTTTCTTTTAAAATATGGTATAATAAAAACGGTATGCAATTTGAACTTACGGATGAAATCGTTAATCAAATTATATTTTCCATGGAAGATCAAAGTCAACAGCGTGTTTTTGATTCGGAAAAAAAGGATTTGGTTGCATTCAATCCGGAAGAACAAAAGGACGGCAGCAGGTTTTATCCTTTGCCGGCTTGGGATTCCGTCAACGGGTTTTCGATTATGGAGCGTTTTGTGTCCGAGCTTCGCAATCCTCCCGTTAAGGAAAAACTGCGTACCGTATTGTCCGCGGGCAAGGGAGTCTTCCGCGGTTTTAAGGATGTGCTTAAAGAACATCCGGAAGTTGAAACCCTGTGGTTCGCATTTAAAGAGCGGGCGTTAAAACATGAAATCAGCGCATGGTATAATCTTCTGCGCGATTCATGGGGTTTGGAAAAAATCGGTGAGGAACCCGAAGAAACTGATGAATTGGTATATGCCGATTTTATCTTCCGCACCTACGATGCCGAAACGGATACGGATTCTCTGCGCAAGGCCCGGATTTGTGCGCAAGAAGAGATACGTTCGGCCTACGAGAGCGGTCTCGCCGAAGCGCTTTTATTTTTACAGAATTCCTCCCGTCCTCACGGGAAGGAAGATGCGGAATATACCCTCACCGCTCATACGGCGGAAGGAGAATTCGCAGGCTTTATCAGCGCCCTGCCCTGCCCCGAAGGCTCGCATAAAACGATGCTTATAACCGCTTTTTATGTGCTTTCGGCTTGGAGGGGGTTGGGCATAGGAAAATCGCTTTTTACCCGCTGTACGGAAAAACTTAAAAACACGGGTGTACGGTACATCATCGTACCGTCTATACACATCCCGGATTTTTTTGAACATATAATGTTCCGCAGCGGTTTTCAACGGATCCCGGCAGGATTTTATGCCGATACGGACACACAAAAGGGAACTGCTAAAAACTTCGGTTTTTAGAATTACCCGAAATTCATAATTTTTATCAGGAGAAGATGATGGCTTTTCAACGGGACAATTCCGGCATCAAAGAACGTTTTGCAGCTTTGCTTGCCGATGCCGTAGTGCAGGTAAAAACGCAAGAAGATCCCCTTGTTTTGAACGACTACAAAAAATTATTTAAAAAAAACGTGCCCCTTTTTTTGCGCTCGTATGTAGCGGCTTATTTGGCAAAACAAATCGCATCCGGCAATTCCTTTAGTGCCGGTAAAAATAAAAACGGCCGCACGGAGTATTCGCGCTTTAACCGGAACGGTGCAAACGGCGAACGTGCGGCTTCCGAAACATCCGGCAGAATAAAACGGGAAGGTCCCGCTCCGCGGATTGTTATAGACCCCGAATCGGCGGCCGCCGTCTTTATCAGTATCGGCCGCAATCGCAGTGTGTTCCCGCGCGACCTTATCGGTTTGATTATGCAGCGGGCGGGATTGGAGCGCGACAGAATAGGTGAAATCCGCGTATTGGATAATTATTCATTTGTGCAAGTCTATGCCGAAGATGCGGATAAAATCATTAATGCGCTCAACGGTATCGAGTACCGCAACAGAAAAATCACCGTCAGCCATTCACGCAAAAAAGACGAACAGGATACAAATCAAACCGAACCGGGTGAAAACGTTTTCAGAAACGAAGATCAAAGCGGCTCGACCTGCCAAAACGGCTGCACCGAAGAATCGGGTTCCGTACACACGGACGATTCAGACGGAGGCGTATCATCGGAAACGATGTAAAACCGCTGTGCCTGCAAACCGGAGTGCTGGGGGTGAATACCTACATCGTCCCCTGCTCCGAGGCACAAGGCTTTTCGCGGGTCTTCATCGTTGATCCGGGCGGCGATGCGGACTTTATTATCGAAAAAACCGAAGATTCCGAAGTTGCAGGCATTGTTCTTACGCACGGGCACTTTGACCATTGCGGTGCGGTTAAAGAATTAAAAAAACGGTATAAAAACGCTCCCCTGTGTATTCACAAAGGCGACCTTGCCTATACGGGAAAAACCGCATACGATACGCACCGTGAGGATTTTCTGAAGCTCGGTGCCCTCTACCTTATCGACGAATTGCAAGACTCTTTTTACGATTTTCCCGAAGCAGACATCGTTTTGGATACGGACGAAGTTTTAAGCTTTGCGCCCGAATGGCGCCTTATACATACAAGCGGCCACAGTCCCGGTTCAATCTGCCTGTATCATACAAGCGGTCATCTCTTGTCGGGCGACACCCTCTTCGCATCGGGAATCGGGCGCACCGATTTACGCGGCGGCAGTTTTGAACAACTGCAAAAAAGTCTTGAACGCCTTTTTGAACTTCCCGGCGGCACAAAGGTGTACCCCGGCCACGGCGGATTTACAAGCATAGACCGGGAAAAGCTTTTCCACGAAAAGTGCGGTTTCTAAAAGGCCAGCATGATTTTTTCGCGGCGGCGCAGTTTTTCCATTCCTTTGGGAGTGAGGCTTAAAACCCCGTAATCTTCACTTTTAGATAAAAGACCTGCCGCAATTAAAAGGCGCGCCAATTCAATCCATTCTTTTTTGGACAATTCTTTACCGATACCCCAAGTGCTTAAACCGCGGTGTCCGTTTTCGACAATGCGTTTTTGGCGCGAACCGATTAAAATATCGGCGATGTACGAAATGCCGTAACGCTCGCCCGTCCGGATAATACATGAAAGCAGCTTTTGAGCGGGGATTGTCGCATCCCGTTCGCCTTGAGGGAGCTTACGGCATAAGTCGCAGCAGGACGAAAGCGGATCGCCTTTAAGCGGTACATACCTTTCGCCGAAATAGGCTAAAAGAGCGGCCCGTCTGCAATCGGATTCTTCACAAAAATCGATTACCTCCCGTAATTGGCGCTCGGCGGCTTCGGCTTCTTTTCCCGTTTTTTCGTTTATAAAAAAACGGATTTTGCGCGTATCCGCATACGAATACAACAAGAGGGCTTCCGCGGGTTTTCCGTCGCGCCCCGCACGTCCCGTTTCCTGATAATATTGTTCGAGGCTTTTCGGTAAATCAAAATGAATAACATAGCGCACGTCGCTTTTATCGATTCCCATACCGAACGCCAACGTCGCAGTGATGATTTTTACCTTACCTTCTATAAAAAGCTGTTGATGGCGCGAGCGCGTTTCATCGGAAAGACCTGCATGATAATTCAGCGCCTGAAAACCGCGCCGCTGCAAATAGAGGGCAAGGCTGTCGGCCTGTTTGCGCGAAAAGCAATAGACAATACCGCTTTCATTCCGGTGCCGGCCTATAAAGTCAGCCGCCTGAGCTTCGGCCCCGCCTTCCTTTGCCGTTTTTTTAGGAACGACGTTCAAAAAAATATTTTCGCGGTTAAAGGATTGTATAAATTCCGCACAGTTTTTTAGACGGAGGCTGCGTTTTATATCGGAACGCACTTGGGCGGTTGCCGTTGCGGTAAGCGCCAAACACACCGCTTGCGGAAACACTGTGCGCAAAACGGATATCGAGCGGTAATCGGGGCGGAAGTCGTGCCCCCATTCGGATATGCAGTGGGCTTCATCAATCGTCAAACAGGAAACCTTGAGCGGGGCAAGCAGGCTCTGTACGCGCTCGGTCAGCAGCGTTTCGGGAGCGCAGTACACCAGTTTGATTTCTCCGGAACGGATTAAATCCATATTTAAGCGGTAGGTATCCCAATCTAAAGAACTGTTTAAAAACACCGCACTTATTCCGCGTTTTTCCAAAGCCGACACCTGATCTTCCATCAGAGCAATCAAAGGAGATACGACGATGGTCAGTCCGTCAAACAATAAAGCCGAAAGCTGATAGCACAGCGATTTTCCCCCGCCGGTGGGCATAAGCGCAAGCGTGTCCCGTCCCGATAAAACCGTGCGGATAATTTCCTCCTGCCCGTTTTTAAAAGAATCGTAGCCGAAATATTTTTTGAGGGCCTTATACATGGATTCAGAATATCCTCTTGGGTGATATTATTCCACACAAAGATGCGGAAATTCATTATACTGAATGTATGAATTACGATGTTGTTATTGTCGGGAAAGGGCCTGCAGGGATTTCGGCCGCTTTCTATTTGGCGCGTGCAAAATACCGCACTGCGGTATTGGGAAAGGATTTCGGTGCGTTAACGAAGGCTGAAAGTATCGAAAATTTCTACGGATTGGAAAAACCTCTCTCCGGCATTGAACTTGCCGAGCGCGGTATACGCCGGGCGGAAAGTTTAGGCATTCCCGTTATCACTGCGGAAGTCGTCGGCATTGAACAGGTTTTTCCCGATACATCAGAGCATCCGACATCGAATTCCGCCGATTCATCCGACCGACCGGAATCGCACACAGAGGCGCAATCAACAAAGGCGCCGCGTTTTAAACTTTTAACTTCGGATAAGCGCGAGTTTTTCGCTTATACCGTTTTGCTTGCCACCGGTAAACAGCGTGTCGGCTTACAGGTTCCCGGCTTTGCCGAATATCAGGGAAGAGGCATCAGTTTTTGCGCCGTATGCGACGGTTTTTTTTACCGCAATAAAAAAATCGGTGTTGTAGGAAACGGTTTTTATGCCGCCGCCGAGTTGAATCACCTGTACCTTCTTACAAAAGACATAACCCTTTTTACAAACGGCTTGGAACTTGACTCGGGCGTAAAAGAGGTTTTACCTCCCGGCATTGCAATCGTAAAAGATAAAATAGAAGCTGTTGAAGGAACTGCAAGTTCCGCAGGAAATGCCGGCAATGCGAAAGCTGACGGAGCGGTACAAATAGGCGGTCCTATCGGAGCGGTTAAAACCTCAAGCGGAACACATCCCGTGCAGGGTTTATTTATCGCCCTGGGAACGGCAGGGGCTGCGGACTTTGCCGCCAAGCTCGGCGTACAAACCGGAAGCGGCGGGGACACGGGAACCCTCATCATCAATGAACGATTTCAAACAAACCTGCCCGGCTTGTACGCGGCAGGGGACGCAGCGGGAGGCTACCTGCAAATCGCAAAAGCCGTAAGCGACGGCGCCCACGCCGCAAAGTTCATCATTCAGGAGCTGAGGGAATAGGCGTTTATCTTATCCAGTTCTTTACCTTTAGTTCCGGAATTCTTTTAAATTCACCGGAATTATTCGTGATTAAAATACCCTTATGATATTTGACAATACTTGCAATCAATAAGTCGTTCGGTCCTATTATTTTGCCGCTTTGTTCAAGTTTTGAGCGTATTTCGGCATAGCAATGAGTCATTTCATCTTTAAATGGTATAATTTCATAAGGGGCAAGAAATACATCCAACTTTTGCAAAATATCTTTTTTTATTCGGCTCTTATAAGCTCCTGTCAATAATTCCGCCTTTACGATTGATGAAATCTTGATTTTATCGGGACTGACTGCAAGCCAGCGTTTGGCAACAGAAGGATATTTATTTTTCAAAAAATATATACACATGTTTGTGTCCGGAAAATATATCATAAACTTTCCCTCAAAACATCTTCGGAAAATGCGATTTGCTCGGGACGGCAGAAGGAGTCATCCTGTATACAGCCCGCCAATGCTTCATATCCGGGAGGATAAGCCGGTTCCATATGAGTCATAATTCTTGTTATAACCCATTTGGAAACCGATTGACTTTCTCGTGCAGCGGCATTTTGAATTTTAACCAAATCGGGCTGAGAAACATATAGCGATATTTGCGGCATTTTTTACCTCCTGTAATTGAATAATAATACAGGACTCCCCTACAGTCAAGTATATTTTAAAGTATATGTGCTATACTTCACTTAAAACAATTCGCTGTGGCTTCCGAGCCGTACATCAAAAGGGAAGCCTCCTGCTTGAATGGATTTTCTGAGAAATACGTTTATTGCCGTTGTCAAATTTAAGCCAAGGAAATTATAGACATACTCATTTTGAGCCTTTATATCCGAGTCCATTCTGATACTGAGATTTGCCGCCCTTGCCATTCTTTTTACGTCTCTTTAATATACAATGTATACACATTATGCGACGCACAATATATGCAATGCAATTATCCCGAATACCGATTTTTTTGCAGTATGTGGTACCAAACGGCAAGCGGTTTAATACGGCAGGGATTGGCGGGGCGGCAAACATTACCGTAAGCGACGGTGCCCACGCCGCAAAGTTCATCATTCAGGAGCTAAGAGGATAAACGTTTACTTTTCCGATTATTTACATTCCCATTCCCATTCCCATTTCCATCTCGTAATCGTCTCTTCTTCTTGACATTGTTCTACTTCGTTCCGAAGTGTGTTCAATTGTTGCTTGCAAGGAACAGATATAGTCTTGAGCAGATATACATTCTACGATTTTATTATTTTTTATACCTGCTATGATAGCAAATTTATCTACAACCTCTTTTTCGATAATATTATTTCTACCGCCTGAACTGTTATTCCCGAAATATTTTTTATACTTTAATAATTGTTTTATATAATTTTCAAAGCTATTGTAATCAATACCTTGATTGTGAAGACAATCACATTCTATACCTTTTTCACTGAAATATGTTTGTGCTTTTATTGTAAACTGTCCATTGATAATTATCCCGTAAACGATAAAATGATGCCCATCTTTTTCCTGCAATACTAATTTAGCGTCGTTAAATGCTTCAAACTTTTTTTGCTCATTTGATATGCTTGTAGAATCACGCTTGAATTCAATTAATATCCATTGATTATCATTTGACAGTATCGTATCTCCCGCTTTTTCTTCGTTCCCGTCAAGAGGCGAAATAAATAAAAAATCTTTTTTGATTAGATTCATAATATAAAAATATTCGACCGTTTTTTCCCACCATTTTATAGACATTAGTACCTCCTGTAATTAAATAATAATACAGGGAATCCCTACAGTCAAGAATATTCTAATGAAACAAACCATTTTTTATTTTTCAGTTCGGCGCGGTGCCCTTCGGGTAAAACATATAAAATACTTAAAAGGGGATTTTCTTTTATAATTTCTTCCATCGACACAACTCTTCCGTCATTTGTATCGTTTGATTTTCCGGATAAAAAAGCCCAGCTTGAATCGTCCGCATAATGTATAACAACACGTATCGGTTCTTTATTTTCCGATACGAATTTATCCGTAATTGCCGCACAATCTTTACACTGATCGAATCTCCATACCCTGCAGTCTTTGTAATACGTGTATGCCCTGAATAAAACCGGCATAGTCAAAAGCGGGAATGTCTCGAATATAAGAACAAGATATATCTGTCCGAAAACCTTTCCTCTTGATATAAAAGAGACCGCATTCAAGATTATAAACAAAATGACAACTATCGGTAAAGATTTATATGAAGCATAATCGATT
>CAUURR010000093.1:0-7273 GCA_963547555.1 uncultured Treponema sp.
CGATAAGTTTTCCGTAACCTGCGGGAATAAAATACAACGCAAAAAAACAAATCAATCCCAAAACAAGCATAAGGATTTCAGCGGCACAATATATTGAATATGACATTTGCACAGTATCTACGTTTTTTATGTTTTAATCAAGCTGTTTGTATAAAATTACGAATATATACAACACAGCCTCTTGTCTAAAAGACGAAAAATAGTTTAAAATCGGAACCCGACATGAAAAAGTATTATTTATTTGTCTTTTGCTGTTTTTTCACTTTCAGCGTTTCGTTTGCGCAGCCAATCGATTCGGAAAATCCCGACTGCATATACGCAAAAAATTTATTGGGTGATTGTATTATCCACATGAAAAAAATCACCACACCGTTTAAAGGTTCCGCACCTGCAATAGAAATGCTCTCTTCTGCGCCCTTTATATGGGAGCAGACCGAAAATTCAAACAACTGGGGGCAGACGGGGAAAACGCTTTCTTATTACGAGGATGTTGTTCCCGGCACCGTGATAATCTTTTCGATTACAAATAAAATCAACGATGTATATTATTACAGGATTGACGGTGTTCATCCGTGCGCTTTACCGATGTATGAAGATGAAGAAAATGCGCAGTTTTTGAAGCGGTTTATATTTTTTAAATTTACGGCCTATGCCGACAAGGGCGGACTTTTTGAAAACCGCCTTGATAATTATTTGTACGCACTCGATACGCATACAAAACTGCTTTATTCATACGGCATGCCGACCGACTTTAAAAAAGTTATCGGCAATAATTACATTCCTCTTAATTGGCAGGCATATGAAACCGCACCGAATACAAAAGAAGACGGATTAAAGTTTTACGAGTACGATCCGGTCGGGTTTGTTTCTCTTGACGACAATTATGAATTTTTTAAGATAAAAACAAATATACATATTTATGAATGGTGGTATGATGCCATCACCGTCGGAAAAACAATGGCGGAAGTAAAAGCAAAAAGATTTATGCCGGTCATCAATCCTGAAGCGGAACAGGATTGGACTGTCCGCGATGCAAAACGTCCGGTTGTATCGCCGTATAGAAAGCAATAGCAGGTACTCCCGATAAGCACTGATAGAGCCGTTAAAACCGCTCAGTTAAGACGAATCCGTTTTAACTGAGCGGATAAGACGGACCTTTGCACTTCCTCCTTATTTATGCTATACTGTTTTCATGGGTGAAAAACAATCTGCAAAATCAAAATCCGCCGTAAAACCGGCTGCCAAATCGGCGTCCAAATCCGTATACGACGAATCGAAGATAAAGACCCTCAGCTCGCTTGAACATATAAGGCTGCGAACGGGTATGTACATCGGGCGTTTGGGCGACGGTACCAATCAAAACGACGGTATCTACATTTTGCTTAAAGAAGTTATCGACAACGCGGTAGACGAATTTATTATGGGCAACGGTAAGCGCGTCGATGTTGAAATAAAAGAAAACCGCGTAAAGGTGCGCGACTACGGACGGGGCATCCCGCAGGGAAAGCTCGTGGACTGCGTTTCCGTTATCAACACGGGCGCAAAATACAACAGCGAAGTGTTTCAGTTTTCGGTCGGTTTAAACGGCGTAGGCACAAAGGCGGTAAACGCCCTGTCATCGTATTTTCGCGCCGTATCGGTGCGCGACGGAAAAGCCGTTGAAGCGGTTTTTGAACGCGGTAAACTTATTTCAAACAAAAGCGCAAAGGTAAAAGAGGGCACCAAAGACGGCACCCTGGTCGAATTCGTTCCCGACAATCAAATATTCGGCGATTATAATTTCAACATGGAATTTATCGAGCGGCGACTGTGGAACTATGCATACTTAAACGCAGGCCTTACCCTCGTATGCAACGGCAATAAGTACGTCAGCGAAAAGGGTTTACTCGATTTATTGAACAGCGAACTTGAAGGCGAAAGCCTCTACCCGGTCGGCTATTACAAAGGAAAACAAATCGAGTTTTCGTTTACCCACTCGAACGCATACGGCGAAAATTCCTTTTCGTTTGTAAACGGACAGTTTACCTGCGACGGCGGAACCCACCTTTCGGCTTTTAAGGAAGGCTTTGTAAAAGGCATTAACGAATTTTACCGCAAAAGCTATAAAAGCGAAGACGTGCGCGAAGGTATGGCTTCCGCGGTTGCCGTAAAGATTCAGGAACCTATTTTTGAAAGCCAAACAAAAAACAAACTGGGTAACACCGATGTAAAAGGCTGGATTGTAAACGAAACAAAGGCGGCGGTGGACGATTGGCTTCACCGCAACAGCGAAGCGGCGAAGGCTCTTGAACTTAAAATTACGGCAAACGAAAAACTGCGCACTGAATTGAACACGGTAAAAAAAGAAGCCAAAGAGGCGGCAAAAAAAATCGCCCTTAAAATTCCCAAACTCAAAGACCGCAAGTATCATTTGGACGACGGGACAAAGGGCGAAAACACGCTGATTTTTTTAACCGAAGGCGATTCGGCTTCAGGCTCGATGGTCGGCTGCCGCGATGCGATGACGCAGGCACTGTTCAGTTTGAGAGGCAAACCCGAAAATATGTACGGCAAAAAGCGCACCGACATTTATAAAAATGCGGAACTCTACAACCTGATGATGGCGCTCGGAATCGAAAACGATATTGAAGGCTTGCGCTACAATAAAATCATTATCGCAACCGACGCGGATAACGACGGCTTTCATATACGAAACCTTTTGCTCACCTTTTTCTTAGGGTATTTTGAAGAACTGGTAACGAGCGGCCGCGTGTTTATTTTGGAAACGCCGCTGTTCCGCGTGCGCAATAAAAAAGAAACCCGCTATTGCTACAGCGAAGCCGAGCGCGACGAAGCGTTGGCGGCTTTGGGTGCATCTTCCGATGTTACGCGCTTTAAAGGTTTGGGAGAAATCAGCCCCGCCGAGTTCGGTCAATTTATCGGAGAAAATATGCGCCTCGTTCCCGTGGAAGTACAATCGCTTAAAAATGTTCCCAAGTTATTGGAATTTTACATGGGCAAAAATACGCCCAAACGGCGCGATTTTATCGTTAACAATTTGCTTAAAGAAATCGATGCATAGGGGGCATTGCAAAAAAGACTATGGCTTACGTTAAAAACTTATTTGATAAAAACTTTTTGGAATATGCAAGTTACGTTATCCGCGACCGCGCAATTCCCGATTTGGAAGACGGCTTAAAACCCGTTCAGCGGCGTGTGCTTCATACGCTGTTTGAATTGGACGACGGTAAATTCCACAAGGTTGCAAACGTCGTCGGACAGTGCATGAAATATCACCCCCACGGAGACGCTTCTATCTACGGCGCCCTCGTCGTGCTCGCGAATAAAGATCTGTTTATAGACAAGCAGGGAAACTTCGGCAATTTGTATACGGGTGACGGGCCGTCGGCCGCGCGGTATATCGAATGCCGCTGTACGCGTTTGGGCAAAGATATTTTATACAATCCGCCCATTGCAAACTATGTGCCTTCCTATGACGGGCGCGGCAAAGAGCCGACCGCATTCAGGGCAAAGCTTCCGCTCGCCCTTATTTTGGGCGCCGAAGGTATTGCAGTCGGTATGTCGACACGCATTTTAAGCCACAATATCCGCGAAGTAATTGAAGCCGAAAAAGCCTGCCTTGCGGGCAAGCGCTTTAAACTGTATCCGGATTTTCCGACCGGAGGCCTTATCGACGTGTCGGACTACCAGGACGGTTTGGGTAAAATCATTACGCGGGCAAAGCTTGACACAAGCGACCCCAAGCGCATTGTGATTACCGAGCTTCCTGCCGGAAGCAATACCGAAACGCTTATGCAGTCAATCGAAAACGCGGCAAAAAGCGGCAAAGTAAAAATCGCTTCGATAAACGATTTTACCACCGACAAGGTCGAAATAGAAATCCGCCTCCAGCGCGGCGTTTATTCTCAGGAAGTGGTGGACGCCCTGTTTGCTTTCACCGACTGCGAACAGTCGATTTCCTGCAACCTGCTCGTTATAAAAGACAATATGCCGCAGGTAATGACGGCGACGGATGTCATAAAACACCACGCAAAGCAGCTGTTGGGCATCCTCAAAGACGAACTGGAATTGGAAAAGGCGAACCTTACCGACCGCCTGCACTTGCGTACCCTTGAGCGCATTTTTATCGAAGAGCGCATTTACAAAAAAATAGAGCAAATGAAAACGGCCGAAACGGTTGTAAAAGCCGTTATCACAGGCTTTAAGCCCTTTGCCGCCGAATTGATCCGCCCCGTAACCGAAGAGGACGTGGACACCTTGTTGAAAATTCCCATCCGCCGCATATCCCTGTACGATATAAACAAAAACCGTCAGGAAGTTGAAGAAATAAACGCGCGTCTTAAAGAAATTGCCAAGCTTTTAAAAAATCTTACCGCCTACGCTATAAACTGGCTCGACGGAATTTTGGCAAAACTTGACGAAGAAAAAACGCGGCGTAAAACCGAAATTACCGGCTTTAATCAAGTGGATGTGCGCGAAGTGGTAAAAAAAGACACCGCCTTGCGCTATGATTCAAAAACCGGCTATTTGGGAACCGCCGTTCCCACCGGTACCGAATTATTTAAAGTGTCGCCCTACGACCGCATACTGATTTTACGAAAAAGCGGCATTTACAATGTCTGCGATGTTCCCGACAAATTGTTTACCGACAAGGGCTTGCGCTATTGCGGTTCGGCAGATAAAGAAGAATTGGCGAAAGTGCTTTTTACGGTGATTTTCCGCGACCCGAAAACAAAGTACTGCTTTATCAAACGCTGCCGCATAAGTCAATTTATATTAAACCGCGACTATTTTATTATGAGCGAAGGAATGGAACTGCTTCACGTGGACACGCGCAAAAAATTCGAGTTTACGCTTAAATACGTACAAAAACCGCGCGTTAAAATTCTTGAAGAAACCTTTAACGCCGCCGACTACGAAGAAAAGGGCGTAAAGTCAATCGGAGTCCGCCTTGCTTCGCGCGAAACCGAAAAGCTCATTGTTTCAAAAACCGCAGCTTCAAAAAAAGACTAACGGAGAAAAAACATGAATTCGTTTAAACCGCTGCTTGTAAACATACGCCGCTGCGCCGCCGAAAACATACCGAAGCTCGCCCTCACTATAATGATAATGGGTCTTATTTCCCACAGCGTTTTGGGAGCCGCCCTTGCTCCGCTCGGCGGTGTTTTGGCATCCGGCGCGGTAAATCCCACTGTCTTTATAGCCGCTTTTTTTCTGCTCTTTGCGGTAGCAATATTGAACAATATCCTGCTCTACGGTTTTTTTATTATGGTACATTTAATGTACAAAAAAGAGCGGGCGATACTCGGCCATTTGTTTACGGGCTTCCGCGATTTTTCGCGCGCCCTTAAAACTGCCCTATTTTTAATTACAATACACCTATTTGTTTCCGTAACTGCAAGCCTCGGTTTATTTTTTACGGATTTTTTTACCACAGCTTTTTTTACAAAACACATAGATATTTGCTTTACCGCTGTAGTTATTCTTTCACTCTGCGTTTTAGCGTTTTTATACCTGCACTTTGCCTTTACATGGTTTTTATTGTATGAAAACCCGAAACTGAAAGTTATGCAGGCTTTGCGTAAAAGTTCCGCCCTGATGAAAAAAAAGCGTTTTGCATTTTTTCTTTTGTGCGTACAAAGCGGCGGTTTTTATCTTGTATTCGCCCTCGTTTCACTGATACTTCCGCCTCTTTTGGGGCAAAAAATCGGCACATTTTCGGCGTTTACCCTATCCTTCATTCGCGTGTTGTCTACCCTTTTTTTGTATATCAGTCTTATCCGTATCGGCATAGCCTTCGCCGCAGCCTATGAAGCGGTAAAACCGAAACAAAATACTGGAAGCAGAGGGATACAGTCCGCCTGCAATGCGCTATCCGCACCCGCCGATACACAAGACGATTCCGCACACACAAACTCCGGGGACACCGATTTGTGAACATTCTCTGCGAAAACGCTCAAGCCGAACTGATTGTAAAAAAATCGCGTTTTTTAGCCGCAGTTTTTCCGGTACATACTCAAACCGAAGCACGCAGTCTTCTTAAAGAACAAAAGCTGCGATACGCGGATGCATCCCACGTTGTACACGCCTTCGTTTTGGGGCAGGCAGCCGAAATATGCGGTATGTCCGACGACGGAGAACCCTCCGGCACCGCAGGACGCCCCGTACTTGACGTACTCAAAGGCTTCGGCTGTACGGATATTTTGCTTACCGTAACCCGTTGGTTCGGCGGCACCCTCTTGGGAACCGGCGGACTGGTTAAAGCCTACACGGAAGCCGCAAAGCTTGTACTGCAAGAGGCAAAAACCGAAGCCTTTATCCTCCGCAAGCATTTTGAACTGGACCTTTCGTACGAAGCCTACGAACACTGCAAAAGAGTGTTCAAAAAATTCAACGTAAAAGATTTAACCGAAACCTTTGCCGAACGTGTACACGCCGCAGGCCTCATAGAAACAGCACTAAAAGAAGATTTTGAAAAAGAACTCCGCGATTCACTGGCAGGCGAAAATCCCTTTAGATAGACGGTCGTGACGAACGTACCTTATAGGCAATTTGTATGAACTCAAGGTCGGCAAGCCAATCGGAAGCCGAGAGCGTCGCCCTTGCTATAAGGTAAGCTGTGGTTTCGAAGACCCACAGTGCAGATTTTCGCACCTTCTCTCCAAAGACCGCCGCGTACAACACGGCGCTCGCCCGATGCGGGACCTTGAAAATCGGAAACCTCTCCTGCTGCTATGTCGGCATACCAATCAAAGCACCATTCCAAGACATTTCCGCTCATATCATTCAAGTCCAGTACATTCGCCCCTTTTTCTCCTACAGGATGCGTTTTACCGCCTGCATTATCTTTATACCACGCAACCTTTTTCGTTTCCGCAACATTACTATAGTCGGCTTCGGCTCCGCTTGCACTATTCAGCTTGGTCAGCCATACATCGCCGTATTGCACCGCATTTGTGTTGTTGCTTCCCTGCCAGCGGGCCGCATATTCCCATTCCGCTTCAGTCGGAAGCCTAAAGCCTTTTTTACTCATATCGGCATAGACGGCATCGCAATCAGCCCCGGCCGAGTCCCTTGAGTCTTTTAATATCGCAGGATCGGTTTTGCTTTTGCGGTATACGCATTCTCCCTCGCCCATCGTCTTTTCTGTATACGCATTACACCACACAATGCAGTCCCGCCAACTTATAGTCGTTACAGGCTCATCTTCGGTTCCTGTTCCGGAACTGCCTTTTTTCCCCGCATTTTGAAAGGTGTAGCCATTTTCAGGTTT
>CAUURR010000094.1:0-7258 GCA_963547555.1 uncultured Treponema sp.
AAAATTCCCGTAGAAGAAGATATGGTTTCGATGGGGCTGTATAAATATTCAAAAAATATTCCGGCCGCCGAACTTTTTATTATGTGGTTTATGAATGCCGAAAATCAAAAAAACATGCTTGAATGGCGCTCAAAATTGAATCTCTATACAAGCTCTTTCGGCATATCCGGCGGTTTTTCATCCATACGGAGTGTAAACGAACGCATTTTTCCGGTGTTCTATCCGGCTCTGATCGGTAACCTTCCCTCTGCCGAATACTTATCGGTGCCGAATATTTTGCCTGCAAACTGGAAAGAAATTAAAAACGCGGTTATTTTGCCGTATTTGCTTGCCGCAACGAACACCCGTTTTGCCGCTTCCGAAAAACCGCTTGAGCAGTTTATCGCCGAATGGAAACGTAAAAACTGATTTGGAATTAACCGCATTTTAATCTCGCGCTTCCTGAAAATTTCTCTTAACTGATTTTTATTTTATCCGATATTAAAAACAGGAGGAGATATGATCAGGGCACTCGGAGATTTAAACGGTATTGCTCAAGCGCGCTATAATTCTGCGGCCTTATCCCGTATTTCGTCCGCCGCCGCGGGAAAACTGTATGTTCCCGTAGACCCCGCCCTTGTAGGCTACAGCCAATTCAAGCACGTTGCAGGTGTTGCGGCCGCCAAAGGTCAAAGCGGCGTCAATATAAGCAAAATATCGATTCTAAATACTTTGATTGAACGCCTCAGCAGCTTAAAACAGCAAACCGCCCCCGATACCTCGCAGTTAAGCGACCACCAAATAGACGCCCTTATAGACGATTATCAAACCCGCATAAAAAATATCGTCAGCATTGCAAAAAACAATCCCTATGTGTTGGCCGGAGCAGGTATGCCTCAAAGCGGCGCTCTCTTTTCTCTCAGCGCGTAAAGACACTTGAAAAAAATATGATAAACGGTTGGGCAAGAATACCGCCTCACTGTTTATCATTGGAGTTCGCTTGCGGCAAACATCATTTTTACAAACATCATTCTTATAGGAGCATATATGAAAACCTGTGTTGTATTATTGGCCGAAGGATTTGAAGAAACCGAAGCCGTTGTGCCTGCCGATATTTTACGCCGTGCGGGAGTGCAAATCCGCCTTGTTGCTGTAGGATGCGTAGGAAGCGGGAACACGGCACCGTGTGTAAAAAGTGCGCACGGTATAAAAATTGAAGCCGATTTGACAAGCGCAGAACTGCTTGCCGAAATTGAAAAGGGATACATACCCGATGCGGTCTTTTGTCCGGGCGGAATGCCGGGCAGTACCAATTTGGTAAAAAACGCCGATGTTGCATCCGTTTTGCATGCGGTAAAACAGGCAGGAGGAATCCTTGCCGCAATATGCGCCGCCCCCGCCGTTGTCTTTGCTCCTCTGGGCTTGCTTGACGGAAAAAGTTTTACCGGCTATCCGGGAACCGAAGACGTAACCAAAACAGCACCGCAGGCAAAACCCAAAGAATACCTTGTGCGCGATACCGTCTTGGACGGCACCGTACTCACCTCGCGGGGCCCCGGCACGGCAGCGGCACTCGGCTTTGAATTGGCAGCCCTGCTTACCGATTCTAAAAACGCTTCCGATATAAAAAGGGGCATGCTTTTTTAAGCTTTTAGCCGCGCTGCCCCTTAGTGTGCAACTATTTAGGCAAAGCGATAATCTTTCCCAAAGCCGGATTTTTTTCCAAATCCTTTTTTAAGCCCTCGGCGCGCGCCTTGTTTACATAGTCTTTGCTTTGGAAGCTGTATGTAAAGTTCGTATGCACATCGTAGGTACCCTTCATAAGAGCGTATGCATCCTCGGTCATAACCAATTCTTCATCCGTCGGAATGACGAAAATCTTTACCTTTGAATCGTCCGCGCTTATGCAGGTTTCGGCATTGCGTGTGCGTGCCAGCTCGTTTTTAGCCGGATCCATTTTAATGCCGAGGAACTCAAGCCCTTCAACCGCTTTTGCACGAATATGAAAGGCAAACTCGCCGACACCCGCCGTAAACACAATCGCATCAACGGGACCGACCGCCGCCAAATATGCACCGAAATATTTGCGAAGCCGGTAACATTCCATATCGAGGGCGAGCGAGGCTTTTTCATCTCCTTCCTGAGCTGCCTTTGTAACGTCGCGGCGGTCAACGTACTTACCCGTAATACCGAGTAAACCGCTTTTTTTGTTTAAAGCCGTATCCATCTCCGCGGCCGTCATACCCGTTTTGCGCATAATGTAAAAGGGAAGGGCGCAGTCCATATCGCCGCTTCGCGTACCCATAACCAAGCCTTCAAGCGGCGTAATACCCATCGACGTATCGTAACACTTGCCGCCCTTAACCGCGCACATCGAAGCGCCGTTTCCGATATGGGCGATAATCACATTCGTGTCCTCAGGTTTTTTGCCCAACAGAACGCTCGCGCGCTTTGCCGTATACAAAAACGAAGTCCCGTGAAAACCGTAGCGCCGTGCCGCATATTTTTCGTACCATTCGTGCGGAATTGCGTACATAAAAGAAGAGGGCGGCATCGTCTGGTGCCATGCCGTGTCCATAACCGCACAGTGGGGAACAGTCGGCAACACCTTTTGCGCCGCTTCAATACCCATAATATTTGCCGGATTGTGCAAGGGTCCCAAATCCTGAACCGAACGGAATGTTTCAAGCACTTCCGGCGTAACCAGCACCGACTTTGTAAACTTATCGCCGCCGTGTAAAACGCGGTGTCCGACCGCTTTAATAACCTGCATATCCGTAATAACACCGACATTCTTATCGGTAACGGTTTCGATAATCAATTCAATCGCTTCTTTATGAGTGGGGCAGGGCTGTAATTTAACAAACTCATCCTTACCTTTGGCATTGTGAGTAATGCCCGAACCTTCCTGAGTAACCCGCTCCACAACACCCGACGCGAGCACGTCTTTGGCGTCCCAATCGTACACTTGATATTTTGCGGACGAACTTCCGCAGTTCAGCGTTAAAATAACCATAAAACTACCTTCCGTAATCAAAATGAATTGTAACCATTATACGCCATCCTGCCGAAAAAATCAAACAAAAGCTTTAAAATAATTGCAATCGGTAATGACGGAGCGGAAAATCGGAAAAATCAATAATAGCGGTGCTACTATACTGTAATTCCATACAATCGGTTTGACTTGTGCACCGGCCGGTTTTCGGGTATCTATCCGATAGAGCTTTTTTTCCGACAATCGCTTGAAATACCTTTGATAAGCGTTCTTTTTTTCCGGTGAAAGGTACCGATTTCAAAATACCGCTTGACTTTAAATATGAGAATGATTATCATTTTCATATGACGGAAAAGATAAAAGAAGCGTACAATACAAAACAGCGCGGCTGTATTATGCGCTTTTTAAAAAATGCAAATGACAGGCACTTTACCGCCGAAGAATTGTTTTATGCCTTAAATCAGGCTGCCGAAAACAATACGGTAAAAACGCCCGGTCTTGCAACAATTTACCGTACCTTGGACAAACTTGAAAAAGAGGGAGTTATTCGTAAATACAATGCGGGAAGCGGAGATAAGGCATGCTATCAATATATCAATAAAGCTTCCGGCTGCTGCGAACACTACCATCTCAAGTGTACTTCCTGCGGTAAATTGATTCATCTTGACTGTTCACATATTCAAACACTTGCATCGCATATAAGCGAAAATCACCGTTTTACCCTCGATACGGGCCGAACGGTGCTCTACGGGCTTTGCGGCGACTGCGGTGAAAATAACGGAGAAAAATCACTATGAAAAAAACACTTATGTTTGCAACGGTACTGCTTTGTGCCGCCCTTGTCTTTGCCGGGGGAACTAAAGATGCTTCGGGCGCAAAAGCCGAAAATAAAAAAAACGATACGCAGCTTTCGGTTGTTACCACTATCTTCCCCATATACGATTTTACGCGCGCCCTTATGTACGGCGCCCCCGATGCACAAAGCGCGAAGGTTTTACAAACTACCGCCGACAAAATCAAAGCCGACAATTCCTTAAAACTGCTTGTAAAGCCCGGCATGGAAATTCACTCCTTCGACCCTTCTCCCGCCGATATTGCGGCGATTCAAAAAGCCGATGTTTTTATCTATAACGGCGGTGAAAGCGACGAATGGGTACACGAAATCCTCGAATCGATGGATACAAGCGGCAAAGTTGTCGTCCGCTTAATCGACTATGTAGACCTCGTCGAAGAAGAAATTGTCGAAGGTATGGAACACTCCCACGATGAAGAGCATGACCATGATGCTCACGAAGCGCATGGGCATCATCACGACCATGACGGCCATGAAGCCCACGAACACCATGATGCCCATCATCACCACGACCATGAACACGACGGTCACGAAGTACACAAACATCACGATGAACACGGTCATGAAGCCGACGAACATATCTGGACATCGCCTGCGAATGCGGTTAAAATGGTAAATGCAATACGCGATGCTTTAATCAAGGCGGATGCTGAAAAATTCGGCGGAACAAAGGCCGGCTTTTTTACAAAAAATGCAGCCGACTACAATCGCCGGATAGAACGCGCCGCCGATACAATCGCTTCGGTTGTGAATAAAGCCTCCGATAAATTTATCCTTATGGGAGACCGTTTCCCGCTCCGCTATTTTGTCGATTACTACGGTTTGGAATACCGCGCGGCATTTTCGGGCTGCAGTACCGCCGTTGAAGCAAATGCATCGACAATCGCCTTCCTTATAGACACGGCTGCCGAACGCTCGGTTCCCGCCGTCTTTGCAATGGAGTTGAGCAATCGGAAAATCGCTCAAACCGTTGCCGAGGGTGCGGCAAAAAAGGGCGGTGCAAAGCCTGCGGTTTTGGAATTGCATACGGTTCATAACCTGACTAAAGACGATTTTAAAGCTGGCGAAACATGGGTATCGCTTATGATGCGCAACGCCGAAAGCCTTAAAAAGGGTCTAAAATAAATAGGCCGGCGGCAAAAGGGGATACAAAAACAAGGGGCATAATGACTATACTGTCTGCAAAAAATGTAAACGTCTGTTACGGAAACCGCCAAGCGGTACTGGATGTTTCTTTCGATATGGCAAGAGGAGACTACCTGTGCGTTGTCGGCCCGAACGGTTCGGGAAAAACAAGTTTGGTAAAAGCTCTTTTAAACCTTATTCCGCTTAAAAGCGGTTCCGTTGAACGCACAAACTGTGCGGTCGGCTATTTAAGCCAGCAAAATCCCGTACAGCGCGATTTTCCCGCCTCCGTTTCCGAAATCCTTTTGTCGGGCCGCCTGCGGCACAAGGGATTTTGCCCCTTTTATTCCAAAGACGACCGCCTTGAAGCCGAAAAACAAGCCGAACGCCTCGGTATTACCGGCCTTTTAAAACAGCCCTACCGAAACCTTTCAGGCGGTCAACAACAGCGCGTCCTTTTGGCGCGCGCCCTCTGTGCTGGAAGCGATTTACTCGTATTGGACGAACCCGTTACCGGCCTTGATCCGGCCGTTACCGACGAGCTTTACGAATTGATCCGAACCCTAAACAAAAACGACCGTATCGCCGTCCTTATGGTTTCTCACGATGTACGCCGCGCCGTCGAAAACGCGTCTCATATTTTGCATATGCACACACATCCCCTCTTTTACGGAAGTTCGGATTCATACCGTACAACCGATTTATACCGCACCATGTGCGCCGTGGAGACTTGCTGCCGATGATCGACCTTTTAAAAGATTTGTTTTCGTACACCTTTATTATCCGCGCCCTTGTAGGAGGCGGCTTTATAGCTCTGTGTGCCGCCCTCCTCGGAGTCAACCTCGTTTTAAAACGCTTTTCAATGATAGGCGACGGATTGTCCCACGTCGGCTTCGGTACCCTTGCCATAGCCATGGCACTGAATTTTTCACCCCTCGCGGTTTCAATCCCCGTCGTCGTCGCCTCGGCCTTTTTACTTTTACGTATCGGCTCCTCATCCGATATAAAAGGAGATGCCGCCGTCGCACTCTTATCGTCGAGCGCTCTCGCCCTCGGCATCCTCGTTACCTCTCTCACATCCGGCTTAAACACCGACGTTACCGCCTTTATGTTCGGCAGCATTCTTGCAATGAGCCGCACCGATATGTACATCAGCATAGCCTTGGGCATCGTCGTCATAAGCCTGTACACACTTTTATATAACCGCATATTCGCCGTTACCTTCGACGAAACTTTTTCCACAACCGCAGGACTGCACACCGGCCGATATAATTCCCTTTTGGCGATTTTAACCGCCCTTACCGTTGCCGCAGGAATGCGCTTTGTCGGCGTTATGATGATTTCAAGTCTCATTATCTTCCCCGCCCTCAGCGCAATGCGAATCTTTAAAACCTACCGCCCCGTCGTTATCTGTTCGGCTCTCTTTTCCGTTCTCTGCTTTTTTATCGGAATTATCGCAAGCTTTGTTTTCTCCGCCCCCGCAGGAGCAAGCATCGTAACCGCCAACCTCATCTGCTTCAGCCTCTGCGCCCTTATCGGCTTCATAAAAAAATAGTACCTTTTTATACGGGCGTTCCGGCTTGCGCCGTCGGCTGTTCCGCACTTCGCTTGCGCTCATCCGGCTTGTCAAAAGATTTCGTTTTTTGGGTAGTAAGCTGTGCTTACACGCAATCTTGATGTTAGCAGCGATATAGCCTAACGCGAAGAGCGGGGTTAGCGGAAAACAATACATTCGCAGAAAAGGTTAAAAAGAATATAATAAAAAACAGAATGTGATGAGGAATGTAAGCGAAAAATAAAGAGAGCCAAAGATGAAAGTCGAAAAAATTTTTATTATTTTACTATTGATATGCATAAACTTTATTTTGTGTGCAACGGAACAAGAAAGCGATTATATTAAGATTGATGATATTGAGCATAAGTTGTTTACAAATCCCGTATATGAATTACTTCAATTTGAAGATTTTCACAATAAATATATTACGGTCATCAATGGCATAAAAGACTTTTCAATTTCCTCTGCTTGTTGGAGAGGATATATAGCTTATTTCGAAATAAAAAACGATTTATTGTATTTAAACGATATAATAGTTCATACCGTTTCTTTGGAGAATATCGGGCGACCCGAAGATAGAGATATATCAATTTATAGCAAATTATTTGATAGTCAAAAATCGTTTTTTTGTAATTTTTATTCCGGTATTTTAATAATCCCGACAGGAGAATGTATAAAGGAAATATACAGCGGTTATGATTCTATGTATGAAAACTATCTTATAATAAAGATTCGTAACGGACAAGTCATT
>CAUURR010000095.1:0-7210 GCA_963547555.1 uncultured Treponema sp.
ATTATTGATTCCGTATGTTGTGGTCAGAAAAACATTAATTTATTTTCTTGCTATATTCTTTGTTATAAATATAATAAGCCGAACGAAGTATTTGAGGAAACAAGTACGTAAGACTTGATTTAAAGAAATTTGATCTAACACACCGCAGGCGTGGTAAGGAAAAAAATGGTATATGTAAAGAAAGTTTGTTTTGGTAACTATAAAAAAACGCCGCTCTGTCCGCTATCCTTCGAGGCGGTATTCCAGTGTAACGGTTAATTCGATTTGATCGGGAGCGGATTCTCCCAAATAAAAAGGGGCTGCGGAACGCACACTTGCAAGTGCCGCTTCATTTAGAAATTTATAACCGCACGGATTTACTATTTCCGCCTGTGCAAGTTTTCCCGATTTTAACACCACAATGCTGACGGTAACGTTCCCCTCCTGATTATGTTTGCGGGCGGCTTTCGGGTATATTTTATTTTCCGCTATTTTTTGAACGATCAATGCTTTAAAATCAGCCAATAACGAATCGCCTGCATTTTCGACAAAAGGCTCGTCCGAGGGGGGCGCGTCTTCCGTTTCCGGCAGTGTTTCATCCTGTGCAGGAAGCGGCGGCTCTTCGGGAACAGGCAGGGGGGCCGGTGCGGGTTTTGAGGCTATCGGTTTAGGCTTGGGTTTTTGCGGCGGGCGGGCAACGGGAGGAGCGGGAGGTTTGGGAATACTGTGCATAACAAAACGCGTTTGTGCGGGAAGCGGTTGCCGGGGAGAAAAGTGCATAAAGGCAACAGTTATAATCAACAAATGTAAAAGAACCGCCGACACAAATACGGCAGCACTTATAAAATCAGTTTTGCGGATAGTCATGTTTTACCGCCGCATTGCGTATACCGCTTTTATTCAGCACATCCATTACCGCAACGAATTTTTGAAATGCCAAATCCTTATCGCAGGAAATAAAAGCTGCCGCATTCGGATTTTCCGCAGTACGCTTTTGCAAAAAAGTTTCCAGTTCAGTAAGACTGTATGATTGCGTACCGATATATACGTTTCCGTCTTTATTCACAATAATTTCAACGTTTTTTTCGCGTATCGGTGTTCCCGATTCGGCTTCGGGCAAAGCGACTTTCATAACCGGCTTTTCAAAAGTGGAACCTATCATAAAAAAAATCAACAAAATAAATACCACATCTATAAGAGAGGTAATATTTATCTCCGCTTTGCGCCGTCCGGATTTAAAGCGTTTCATTGCCGCAGCCTTTTTCTGCCGGCTGCACACGGCACCCGCGGCAGCTTTCCGTCAGCACGGAAACCGTTTGTTCCATATCGCGGACACGGCGCATACTCAGCCAATCGAATATTTCGTATACTGCAAATGAAAAAATTGCGGTTATCAATCCGGTAGCCGTAGTAATCATCGCTTCCCATATACCGCCGGAAAGAATTGCAATGTCCACGCTGCCTCCTAATGACGCAATTTTTTGAAAAGCCGTCATAAGCCCCGTAACCGTTCCGAGCAAACCGAGTAAGGGAGCTACAGCTGCAATGCGGGAAAGCAAAACAAAGCCCCGTTCCTGTGCCGCAATGATTCGTTGTACCGTCCGTTCCAAAGCTTCCGCAAGAACCGAAGATTCCGCTGAACGGTATTCGAAAAAAGTTTCGGCGAGCATCGGTATATAGGATTTTTGCAATTCTTTTCTATTTAAAATATCTTCACCGATTTGTAGACCGCGGGAGTACAACATTCGGCATTCTTGTAATACCGTGTTCAATACTCCGCGCTTGTAGCCTGTGGCAATATAATAAACAAGCCTTTCGGCCGCAGCAGCCAGGGCAAGTACATATAATGCCAAAATAATATAGTTTACCGTTTTACCTTTTTGCATTAAATCAATAAAATAATAAAATCCGTTCATATGCCTTCTTAATATGTTAGTCTTAATTTACTTATTAATAAATAGTATACGGAATTTAAAAAAAAGTCAATTTTCCGGCTGTCTTCTGTCTTTCTTGAAATTATACAATCCGCGGTAAGGCACAGGCACGTCATGCAGCATGTTATGCGGCAGATACGGCAATATGCCTGCAGTATGCCTGCAACATGCCTGCAAGTGCCCAAGTGCCGGCATTTACATTTTTATGCTTTTGCCGTAAAATAGCCCTCTATGGAATTTACGCAGGAATTTATTGACTCCCTTTCGGTTGATGAAGCCGAAATCATGAAACAGGTTGCGGACGAATTGGATATACGCGCTCAGCAGGTACACGCGGTTATTTCGCTGGTAAACGAGGGCTGTACAATCCCCTTTATTTCGCGTTACCGCAAAGAGCAGCACGGCTCATTGGATGAAGTGCAGGTACGAAACTGCGACCATTTATTCAAAAGCCGCATGAACCTCGAAAACCGCCGCCTCGAAATTATACGCGGCATTTTCGCCCAAGGCAAGTTGACCGACTTTTTATACGAAGCGGTAAAGGCGGCTAAAACCTTAACGGAACTTGAAGACCTTTGGGCTCCCTTTAAAAAGAAAAAGAAAACCCGCGGAATGCTTGCCGCCGAGCGCGGTCTTGAACCTTTGGCGGAAGCTATGCTTTCTATGGATAAGGCTTCACTTGAACAAAAGGCCGAAGAATTCGTCAACACAAGCACGGAACCGGAAGAATTGCGCGTACCCGATGTGCAGGCCGCCCTTGCAGGCGCTCAGGATATTATTGCCGAGCGTACCGCGCAGGACGGTGCAAACCGCGAAGCGGTCAGCGATTTTTATATTAAAAGCGGTCTTATCCGCGTACAGGGTATCGGCGACGAAGAAGTGCAAAAAACCTCCGTATACCAAATGTACTGGGATTATTCCGAACCCTTGAATCAAATAAAGCCGCACCGCATTTTGGCAATAAACCGCGGCGAGCGCGAAGGCGTGCTTGAAGTTAAAGTCGATGTAGACACGGACGAAGCTGCCGAAATTTTAAAAAAGCGCGTTGTGATTCACAATCCCTACCATGCCGAAGCCGTAGAAGACGGTCTTGCGCGCCTCTTGTCTCCTGCGGTTTTACGGGAAATACGCGGCAATCAAAGTGATGAAGCCGACGACCACGGTATCGGTATTTTCAGCGAAAACTTAAAAAACCTGCTTATGACGCAGCCTATCAAAGGCACCCGCGTTTTGGGTGTAGACCCCGGAATCCGCACGGGTACCAAATGCGCCGCCCTCGACAAAACGGGAAAATATTTGGGCAGCTTTGTTATCTATCAGCATAAGGCCGACGAATCCTGCGCGGCATTGCGTAAAGCGATAAAGGATTATCAAGTGCAGCTGGTTGCGGTCGGAAACGGAACGGGTACCAAAGAAGTGCAGGAAATCGTTTCAAAAGTGCTGACCGAAAACTATCCCGATGTGTTATACACCGTTGTCGACGAAGACGGGGCTTCGGTATATTCCGCAAGCGATACCGCCCGCGAAGAGTTCCCCGACCTTGACTTAACCATCCGCGGGGCTATTTCGATAGGACGGCGCCTCCAAGACCCCCTTGCCGAACTGGTAAAAATCGACCCCAAATCAATCGGTGTAGGCCTGTATCAGCACGATTTAAACCAAAAAAAGCTTTCCGATATGCTCGATGAAGTTGTCGGCTCGGTTGTAAATAACGTAGGCGTCAACTTGAACACCGCCTCGGCTTCCCTTTTAAAATACGTGTCGGGTATCAGTGCCTCCGTTGCAAAGCGCATTGTCGCCTACCGTGAAGAAAAAGGTAAAATAACCGAAAGAAGCGAACTGCAAAACGTATCGGGCTTGGGGCCTAAGGCTTACGAGCAGTGCGCGGGCTTTTTAAAGATTCCGGAAAGCACCGAACCCCTCGATAACACATGGGTACATCCCGAAAACTACGAGCCTGCGCGTATTATCTTCGGCTTGATTCAAAAAAATGCCGACATAACGGACACCGTAAAAAAAGAACTCAAGGAAACCTACAGCCTCGGCGAGCAAACGGTTCAGGATATTGTGGAAGAATTAAAAAAGCCCAACCGCGACCCGCGCGACGGCTATCCCAAGCCGATTATGCAAAAGGGCGTTGTTACCTTTGAAGACTTAAAAGAAGGCATGAAAGTTACGGGTAAAATCAAAAACGTTGTGGACTTCGGTGCCTTTGTCGATTTGGGTATTAAAGAAACCGCCCTCGTCCATATTTCGGAATTGAGCGATTCTTACGTGTCAGACCCGATGGACGTGGTGCGCGTCGGCGATATTAAAGAGTGTACGATTATCGGCCTTGATGCCGACAGAAGACGTATAAGCTTGTCGCTTAAAAGCAACCCGGGGTTGCATTCGGCAGGAAAAACTGCAAGCAGCGGAACCGGAAACCGGAATTCGCGCCCTGAGCGCTCAGGCGGTGTTCCGACAGGTTCGGGTGAAAAAAAGACCGCAGTCAGAGTGGTGCGCGCAAACGCTGCCGGCAACCGGAGGCAAGACGCCAATCGATATAATGACCGGCGCACGGATAATCGCCGCGATGAAAAGCCCCGGCAAGTCGGCGGACGGGATGACGGAATGACCTACAATCCTTTTGCCGCCCTGCTGAAAAAATAACATGACATTCGGCTGAACCGGAAAAATCCGGAACAAGCCGAATGTTCACACTCATAAGGAGAGAAAAATGATTTTTGATACCTTGGAAAATTTACCCAAATATGCTCATCTTTTAGGCGGTATAAAAGAAGCGGTGCGCTGTTTACAAAACGAAGATTTCACCGAAAAAGCCGTCGGCCGGTACACAACGGACGACCCGGACTGCCGCTATAATATCAGCGAATATGAAACATCGGATAAGGATAAGCGTTTTGAAACACACCGCCGTGAAGCCGACATTCAAATCATGTTGAAAGGCTCGGAAATTATGGAATATACCTCTCCCGGTCTCTGTAAAAATCACGGCGAATATATCGAAGAACGGGATATATCTTTTGCCGACGGCGACACGCTGCTGCGCTTTACCGCCGTGCCCGGCTCGTTTGCCCTCTTTTTTGCAGGAGAACCGCATAAACCGGGTTTACCCGTTTCCAAGCCGGAGAAAGTGAAAAAAGTCGTTTTTAAAATTAAAGACAAAGAGTCGAAATAAGCGGTTCTTTAATTTTATAAAACGGTCTTTTTCAATAATGACAAAAACGCCCGATTCATGTATACTCTAAAAAAGACTTTTTAAGAGGATACCTATATGAGTAAACCCATAACCGACCGCAAACCCTGGGCGTTTTTAGACAGCTACCGGGGCACGAATTTTAACGGGGAGTGGCCGACGCTGCCCGAAATGCTTCGTATTACTGTCAAGCGTTTCGGCGGCCGTCCCTGTTTTACCGTTTTTGAAAGCGAAAAGCACACGCTCACTTACAATGAAGTGCTTGCAAACATTGAAGGATTAGCCGCATGGCTTGCAGCACAAGGTGTTAAAAAAGGCGACCGCGTTGCCGTATCGGGTAAAAACTCCCCCGAATGGGCAACCGTTTATTTTGCCGCTCTTTTTGCAGGAGCAATTATCGTTCCGATAGACTATGCCCTGCATGAAAACGAAATAGAAAATCTTTTAAAAGCTTCCGAGCCGAAAGTCTTCTTTGTTGACGAAGAACGCTATGAATATTTCAGTTCAAAAGGAAAAACAAAGGCAAAGCCCGCCGTTTATTCGCTTTCTCCCAAGCATAAAGATACCTATGTTTACGGTTTAAAAACCGATAAAGCGGCAAAAATAACTCCTGCCGAAGAAAACGATACCGCTGCCATTTTGTTTACTTCCGGTACCACGGGAAACCCCAAGGGCGTTATGCTTTCGCATAAGAACCTTGTTTCCGACTGTTATATTGCTCAAACCAACTTGGAAATTTTTGAAACCGACGTTTTTTACGCCCTTTTACCTATCCACCACTCCTACACAATGCAGGCCGTTTTTATCGAATCCCTGTCGGTCGGTGCGGAACTGGTTTTCGGAAAAAGTATGGCCGTTACCCGTATGCTCCGCGAATTGCGCGAGGGAAAAATTACCATGCTTTTGGGCGTTCCTCTGTTGTTCAACAAACTGCTTGCAGGAATCCTTAAAGGGGTTAAAGAAAAGGGAGTACTCGTATACGGCATTATCCGTATGCTCATGGGCATTTCCTATATGATTAAAAAATTAACCGGTGTAAATCCCGGAAAAAAAATGTTCAAAACGCTCTTGGAAAAAGCAAGCATCAGCACCATCCGCATTGCAATTTCAGGCGGCGGCCCCCTTGCCGCAAGCGTATTCCGTATGTATCAGGAACTCGGCATCGACTTTATTCAAGGCTACGGATTAACCGAAACATCTCCGATTATCGCATTGAATCCGAAAGAACATTTTAAGATTGAAAGCGTCGGCCGCTTTTTCCACCCGCACATGGAAATGCAAATCCTCGATCCGGACGAAAACGGCATAGGAGAAGTTATCGTCAAAGGCCCGATGATTATGCAGGGCTATTACAAGATGGAAAAAGAAACCGCCGAAGTATTTACGACCGACAAAGACCCCTGCGGCGCGGGCTGGTTTAAAACGGGCGACTTGGGCAAGCTCGACTCCGAAAACTACCTCTATCTTGCCGGCCGCGCAAAAAATCTCATCGTAACCGAAGGCGGTAAAAACGTCTTCCCCGAAGAAATCGAAAACGCCTTCCAGCTTTACAACGAAATTGAACAAATTACGATTCAGGGGTATTTGCAGGATGCCGCAATGAAATCAGAGGGAATCGAAGCGCTTGTCTATCCTTCGGACGACCTGTTCAAAAAACTGAACCTTATCCGCGGCTCAAACGATGCCGTTGACCCGATACACGATGCAATTAAAGACATTATCGATAAGGTCAACAAAACGCTTGCAACCTATGCGCGCATTTCCAAGATAACTATTTTGGATGAGCCGCTCGAAATGACGACAACCCGCAAAGTAAAGCGCAATTATAAAAAATAAGGGCTGTTTGAACACTTCAGCTTGAAACAACAAGCTAATCGGCCGGCATTGCCTTCTTTTCCGGGAACGTAATGCCGGCTTTTTTATGTCCCTGCTCTTTTGTCGCGTGTATTTTATTTCCGTTTTAGCCCCTGTTCCATTTCGGCTTTATCGTATATAATTCCGTATGCTTTATGTATTTATAATTGTTCTCGCGGCAGCCGGTTTTTTGATTTTTTCCGCTGCAGGCGGCGTTGTACTGTTCCGTTTTTTATGCCTGCGT
>CAUURR010000096.1:0-7166 GCA_963547555.1 uncultured Treponema sp.
GGCTGTCCTCTTGTAAATTTCCGGTCTTGTGATACAATGAAGATATGGCAAATTATATATTGGCACTCGATCAGGGAACAACCGGTTCCCGCTGTATTTTGTACGATTCAAATGCAGTTCCTCTGCTTGCAAGCAGCCGGGAATTTACACAATATTATCCGCAGCCGGGCTGGGTTGAACACGATGCACAAGAACTTTTTGAATGTCAGCTGGGCGTAATGCAGGATGTTGTTAAAAAAGCCGAACAGAGTTTGGGCATTAAAACGTCGGACATTGCGGCGGCGGGCATAACAAATCAGCGCGAAACCGTGGTGTTATGGGAAAAAGCGACGGGAAAGCCCGTGCACCGCGCCATCGTCTGGCAGTGCCGAAGAACCGCTCCCCTGTGCGAAAAACTGCGCAGCGAAGGTTTAAACGAAGTTATGCGCGAAAAAACCGGTCTTTTGCTGGATGCGTATTTTTCGGCGACAAAAATAAAATGGCTTTTGGATAATATTGACGGACTGCGCCGCCGTGCACAAAACGGCGAAATTCTTGCAGGTACGATAGACACCTGGCTTATATGGAAGCTCAGCGGCGGAAAAACCCATGTTACCGATGTTACAAATGCAAGCCGTACCATGCTCTACAATATTTATGCAGGCGGCTGGGATCCCGACCTTTTAAAGCTCATGGATATTCCCCTGTGTATGATGCCGCGTGTTGCCGATTCAAGCGAAGTGTATTGTTCAACCGACGCGGCCGTATGCGGATTTTCGATTCCTCTTGCTTCCGCCATAGGCGACCAGCAGGCGGCTTTGTTCGGTCAAGGCTGCTTTTATCCGGGCGATGTAAAAAATACCTACGGCACCGGCTGTTTTATGCTGATGAATACGGGTACCAAACCCGTTGTGTCCAAAAACAAGCTGTTGACGACCATCGCTCTCGGCTTTGACGGTGAAATTCACTATGCTTTGGAAGGCAGTATTTTTATGGGCGGGGCTACCATCAAGTGGCTGCGCGATGAATTGGAATTGATTTCTTCCGCCCCCGAAATCGACCGTTTGGCCGAATCCGTGGAGGACTCCAACGGAGCTTACATTGTTCCCGCCTTTACCGGATTGGGGACACCCTATTGGGATATGTACGCGCGCGGTACGATAGTCGGTCTTACGCGCGGGGTTAAAAAAGCGCATATATGCCGTGCGGTTTTGGAAGCGATTTGTTATCAGGTAAAGGACGTTATCGGCTGTATGGAAGAAGATGCCGGGCAGCGTGTCGGCTCTCTTAAAGTCGACGGCGGTGCGAGCGTCAGCAATATTATGCTGCAATTCCAAGCTGACATTATGAATACAACCGTTTCACGCCCTAAAAACGTTGAAACCACCGCCTTGGGAGCGGCTTTTTTAGCGGGGCTTGCCGTCGGCTTGTGGAAGGACAAGGACGATATTTTGCAGCGTTGGCAAAGCGACCGCGAATTTACACCTCGCATGAGCGAAGAAAAACGCACTTCCCTGTACCGCGGCTGGCAGCGTGCCGTTGAGCGTTCCCGTGATTGGATAGAAAAGTAAAAAATACGGCTGTATGCTCAAATATGCAGCCGTCGGAAGTTCGGCAGTCGTCAGATAGTGCAGACGGCTGTGCGCAAAAACCTAAATATCCGGTTGTGCCGGATGCGCTTTTTCGCGTACCTGCAATAAATCATAAATTTCTTTTTGCGCACGCACCGATGAAAAATGTCCGAACACGCCGACCGCAATTATGCCCAGAAGAATTGCACCCATAGCGAAGTAAAACCACAACGGAGGAGTTCCTTCTTGTATGCTTTTCCATACATTATAGCCGAAAAAAAAGGCTAAGAGGACGCAGATGTTGCGGTTACGCTCCAAGCCCTTTTTCTTTTGCTCAAGGGCTGCAATACGTTCATTACATTCGGCTTCGGTCATAGACATAGTTTTTCTTATATTCTACAGGTGCCGTATTATTTTCTCCCCGATTTTTAAAATATCCGTTTTCCCATTGTTCTTTTGTAATTTCGGGAATATCGGATAAATCGATTTTTCGGGCTTTTATCTCGGCTATACGTTCAAGCGTTAAAGTTTTGTTTATTTGCATAATACCTTTTTTCCTCCGTTTTTGTTGCAGCACGGGCCGAAATCAGTCTTATTTTCTTTCGTTCCGTGTAACAGGCTGTAATAACTAAAATACCGCTTGCTTCTCCTATACCTATAAAACGCTCTTCAATATCGGTAGAATGAGCTGCGTCATATATTTCGTAAAAAAAAGGATCGTCAAATATTTCCAGAATTTCTTCAAAACCGAAACCGTGCTTTTGTCTGTTGATTTCGTTTTTTTCAGTATCCCATTCAAACCTGCCGTCATCACTGTTTTTTGTCATTTCGGCCTCAATTGGAATAATTGTATATACGTTTCCATGTTACGTCAAGTCGAAAATCAAGTTTGTAAAAAACCAAGCTGTACGGTACACCTCTTAATACACTGCGCGGCGCAGGCGGGTTTGTTCGATGTCCGTGCTGAATAAATCACGTAAATCGTTGATTCCCAAGGCCATAAGTGCCATGCGGTCGATACCGATTCCCCAAGCAAGGACGGGAACATCGACGCCCATCGAGCGGGTTACTTCGGGGCGGAAAATGCCCGAGCCTCCCAGTTCAAACCAGCCTAAAACGGGGTGTTTTATGTGGACTTCAACCGAGGGTTCCGTAAAGGGGAAGTAGCCGGGAACGTATTTTACGTCCGTGGCGCCCGCGATTTCGACGGCAAACATTTCCAAAAAGCCCAAGAGGGTTTTTAAGTTTACGTCTTCGCCGAGTACGATGCCTTCGGTTTGGTAAAAGTCCGACAAGTGGGTGGCGTCGACCTTATCGTAGCGAAAGCAGCGGGCTATGCCGAAGTATTTTCCGGGAACGGAGGCTTTTGCAAGCTGATGAGCCGACAAAACGGTTCCCTGGCTGCGTAAAATAAGGCGGCGGGTAAAATCGCGGTCAAAGCTGTAACTCCAGCCGCGGCTTCCGGTATTGCCGCCCGTTTCGTGGGTCGAAGCGACGTTCGACAAAAAGGGTTCGTCTATTTTTTTTGCATACTGCGGATTTTTTATATAATACACGTCGTGAATATCGCGGGCGGCGTGAAACTGCGGCATAAACAGGGCATCGCTGTTCCAAAATTCCGTTTCCACAAGGGGCCCGTCGAATTCTTCAAAACCTAAAGAGGCAAGCTTGTCTTTTACGCTTTCCAAAAAGGACACATAAGCGCTTGCACGGCCGGGAATGACACGGGCGGGCGGAATGCTTATGTTGTATGAGCGGAAACTCGCATTTTTCCATTCGCCCGTTGCAAGAATTTTGGGACTCAAGGCTCCGATTTCGGATCCGGTAATGCCCGCCTGTTTTAAAGCGTTTGAAACGGCGGCGGCATCCCCTGCAAGTTTATACACAACCGTTTCGCGCTCGACAATGCGGAATGCCGCATCCGAGGCGCCGCGTTTTTTTGCCGCCGAACCGATAATATTCAGTTCATCGGCGTTCAATGCCTCCCTGTCAAGCAGGCGGTTTTCGGCTCCGTATGCTTTTTTAATGAGGGATGCCATAAGCTTAACGCTTTCGGGTACATCGGGCGCTTTAACGACGGCTTTTTTATTGTTGTCCATCGCCAGGGCACCTTCTTTCGATAACATGCCGAAAGCACTGCCTACATCCTTGTTGTCCAAATGCAAAGCCGCCGCGATTTCGGGCAGACTTAAAGCGCCCTTTTCCTTTACGCAGTTAAAAATACGTTCGGCAGGTTGTCCTTCCGTGTAAAAAAGCGCGCCCAGCTCGGTTAATTCGTAATAGGTATGAGGTTTGCGGCTTGCAACAACAGCCAATTCTTTACCCGAAAGCCAGGAAAAAGCCTGATTCGCGTGCCCTTCTTTATATCCGAGCTCTTTTTCAAGACGGTCGGCGGTTAATTCGTCATCCGCCGTATATGAAAGCAATACCTTTACTTCAAGAGGATGAAGATTTTTTATGAGTCCCTGTATATCCATGTCCGTAATTAATAAACCGTTGCCTGTTTTTCCAAAAAGCGGATACGCGATGTATAGTATACTTTTTTCGCGGCTCCGTCATATTTTGTCGTATCCGCTCCGCGGTATACATAGTGATAGTATTTGCGTACGTTGTTTTCTTTTGTTTCTTCAATAAACTTCATAGCGCGGTCACGTATTGCAATCATCGCATCCGCTTGGTTGAACATACTTTGATTGATGGTGAAAGTAAAAAAAGCCTCACCTGTTGCAGGCAGATATTCGATGGTGATGGTGTAGGGAAGGCTGTTTTCGGTTTTTCCTTCCTCTTCTATTTTAACAACATTCAGGTTATCGGGAATTTGCGCACTCAAAGCGGCTCCGATACACAACAAAACGGCTAATACTGCAAATATCTTTTTCATAACATTCCTCCTTGCGGAAATTCGGCGCACTCTTTAAAACTGAGTGTACTCTTCTATTTTACCCAAAATCAGAAAAAAATCAAGATCGGTGCGGTATTTTCCGCTTTTAATATAATAACGGGGCAAATCGGTCAATAAGACCGTTCCGCTTATTTCTTTCGGCTTGTTTTTTATAAATGTACGGGCATATGAACGGACGGCATCTTTAAGCGCTTGACGGCAGGCTTCTTTTATGCCTTCGTTGCCGTCAATCATGGGGGCTTCTCCCTGTCCGTGGATGCTGCGGTATGTGCTTGTTTTATAGCGTTCTCTTCGGTGTATCATATCGGGACTCAGGCGGTATTCCACCCAGCATTCCAGCTTTGCCCCTTCTGTAATCAAGTGTACATTTGTAAAAGAGAGCCTTTCATTGGATACAATCGGGGCAACGGCTTCCACACTGAAAAATTCGTTTACGCCGCGCAGTTTATCCGATGGCGTATAAGTGAATTTCCAACCGTAGATAAGACCTTCAAGCATAAAGGGTGTAAGATTTTTCAGTTCTTCTGCTGCCTGCGTATAGATTGAATCGCCTTTTTCAAGCGGTTTTTGCAGGGACGGTACATTGTCTACGGGAAACCACAGCGGGAAACGCAGAATTTCGTACGAGGCTTCGTTTTGTGAATACAGGGCGGAAAATGAGCCTAAAAAAAGGAGCAAGTACAGCAGACGCAAAAGAAAAAAAAACGGGCTGTTTTTTTTTGTCAAGTTTGATTGTAACTTCATTTTTTGTAAGCTTCCTTCCACAGTCCGAGAGGACTTTTTTTCATGCGTATTCTTACATAGAGCCATGCGGCGGCAAATCCGAATAAATGAGTTGTATGTGCAATTCCCGAATCCACACCGAAAAGTTGGCTGAAAATTTCAATGAGTGCAAAAATCGATACCAAAATCGGGACGGGGATCGGCAAAATACCCCATAAATAGATGAGGGCGCGCGGAAACAGTACCGAGAAAACCAAAAGTACGGCATAAACGGCACCTGAGGCTCCGAGTAAAAAAACGCGGTTCATGCCGGCCGCCGCATATACCGCAAAGGACAGCGCACCGGAAGCAAGACCCGAGGCAAAATATAAAATCAAAAATTGCTTTGTACCGAGACTGCGCTCAACCGCCGTGCCGAAAAATACGAGGCCGAGCATATTACCCAGCAAATGCATAAGGCTTGCGTGTACAAACATATACGATATGAATTGCCAATACATACGTCCCCGTATAATCAAAACGGTATTTAAGGACAGGTATGCGCGTAAAGACGGAAATGCTTCGGTTAGAAAAAAAAGAACGACATTGACGGCAACCAGCGTAAGGGCGGCGCTTTTTGAAAACAAAGATGTATTGTTTAGGTGTTTTTCCATAACACTGCCGATTTTTCGGCGGCTCCTTATCTCGGTTCTTTTCGCGGCGTTTCAATTTGACCGATAACGGCATAGTTTTTCATAATCGATAAAAATGCCGCCCATTGCGGATGGGATTGTTCCAGAAAATCGACGCGGCTTCTGTTACGTGATGAGGTAAACAGGAATTTGATGTTGGATAATATTTCGGGAACGGATTTGCGTGCATCTTCGGATAGAAGAAGCAAATAGCGGTATAATTCATAAAAGTAAGATACCTGGGTTTGCACAAAATTTTTAGCTTCCGCATTCACGTTGTTGACCATCGTTGCCAGAGTACGTGCAAATTCGGGATCTTTTCGTCCGTCGCTTATATAGCTTATCATTAATGTTATATCGTTTTTTCCGCCGCGCTCAAACGATGTTTCAAATGCTTTTAAAATACGTTCCGTATCGGTACATGCATAAACCGTTGATGAAAATTCGGTTTTTTGTTCGGGATTATTAAAAAAACCTTCAAGAATAATGTCATTTAAAAGACCCCGTACCTGTACGTCAAAATAACGGCTTAAAAACGTTTTTATAATTTGCATCGGGGTTATCCATAAAAAAGAAACGGAGGTATCTCTTTTTAGAAGTTTATTGTTTTCCGCATTATAAGAATTGAGCGCTAAAAGCGGCATGTCTCCGAATAATTCTTTTGTTTCGCGTTCAAGCTGCTGGTCCTGCAATTCAACCTTCATACGCTGCTCATCGGATTGAAAACGCGTGCGCGCACGTGATGCATATTCGGCTAAGGGAGAATTCTTTATAAACATTGTATCCGGCTGAAATGCGGGATCGTCTTTTGCCACCCGAATACAGGCTTTTAAAGTTTCGGTAGTTAAAACTTTCGTTAAAATCGCAGCTATTTTTTTTATGTGTACGACTATATCATCCGGCGGCATTGTGTTTCCCGGCCCGAGTATTGAAGCGGTTGCCATAATAACCCGCGCCAAAGCACCGTTCAGTTCCAAGGCGGAAGTTAGGTAATAGAGGTCGGACAACTGTTTTTCGGTTCCGTCTATGGGCACGGGGATAAAGGTATTTTGCGGATCGATAGGGTCGAAATTCGGATTAAACATATTCAACAAAGAAATGTAGTTAAACGAACATAAATCATAAAAAACTTCAAGATTTTTAAGCGTTTCTTCGATTTGCAAAAAAGCCGCCGATCTGAGCAAATGCAAAAGCTGATCGAAAGTGTGAGTTTGGGATTCGATATCGCGCTTAATATTGTTGCTTCCTTCGAGTTTTGCTTTACGTGCTTCATACGAAAGAGATGCCAGCTTTGTTTTATCATTTTCCGAATAGCCGCTT
>CAUURR010000097.1:0-7154 GCA_963547555.1 uncultured Treponema sp.
AATGCTGTTTTGCGCATATGAAAAAAGAGCTTTATCAAAATACGCATACATGGCTGAGGCCCCCGAAGCTTCCAATACAAGAACCCGCCTGAAAAAGCCTATCGTAGGAAGCGGAGTTCCTGAATACCGGGGCGCAAAATCCGTACCGTCCAAAAGCTGCGCGATTTCCGTTTCCTTTTTAAAGAGAACGGCAGCATCGGGGCAGACGATATTTTCGTTCCCGGTTTTTTGAGGGCAGGCGTTTTTTTTGTGTTCAATATAAAAATCGTAAAGGACGAGATCGGTTTCCGCACATAAAATAAAACAGCCTTTAATACCTTCACGCAGTATTTTTTTGCGGATTAAATCGACCGGAAAAGGCAAAACGGGCGAAAGGCAAAGGATAAGGCTTTCGGGTAATATTGTAAAGGTTTCGAGTGTTTTTTGCAGGGGCTTTTGCGGCTCGTATCGCGAAAATAAATAACGGCCGCGGTATAAAACGGAAACACCCTGACGGGTTTCTACCGTACAGGGTGTATCATTGGCGGACATCCGTCCTAATTACTCATAAAATACTTAAAAAACGCATTGAGCAAATTGTTTTTTAAGTGCGGACTTGCCATAAAAAAGGATTGAATCGCATCCGTGTCGAACTGTGAAGTATAATAAGGATACATAAACTGCAAGGTTTCCGGCGAAAGGTCTTCATCGGTTTTTATTTCTTTCAGTTGCAAAACAACGACGTTTTTACCCAAAACTGTCGGGGCCGAGATTTCTTTTTCGGCAAGAGAAAACGCGGTTGTTAAAAACTTTTCGTTTGATTGAGCTTCGGCAAGCTTTGGATTCGATCCGAATTGAATAGAACCTAAAAGTTGCGAATTGCCGTAGTTAATCGGGAAAGCGGGAATCTCGGCGGTTTCGGCATTGAATTTTACCGAAGCGGCTTTAAATCCGTTTAACGAAGCTTCCGCCGAAAAATCTTTTGCAATATTTATAAAATATTCTTCTATAATACCCGCTTCGTAAATCGTCATATAATTGTATACAAGGTCTGCAGTGCTGTCGTCGGAAAAATCGGCTTTTGCTGCCGGTCCCGTTGCGGTAAAAATCGAAAAGCCCGTCGATGTTTCGGTAACATCGCTTATTGTGCCGGCTTCAAGTTCCGTAATCTTTTTAAAAGCATCTTCGGATTTTACAATACCCTTGAGCTGATAATGATAGGCATTGTTTAAAATGCCCTTTTCATCGCTGTACTGGTTTGTCGAATATTCCGTTACCGCATCGGTAAACACCAGCTCGTTGTTTTTGAGGCGTTGAGCAAGCTTTTTCGCTTCGGATTCGGTTGCAAGCGTTATAACGGATAAATCGTACTTTGTGAACAATTCCGCATTTTTTTTGCCGAATTCGGCCGCTTCGCTTTTCGGATAATCGTTTGTTGAAAAAAATGCCGCATCGAAAGCTCTCGTCTGTTTATTCATATCGGTGATGAATGCGAGTTCCGCCTGTGAATATTTAAGAGCACTTATATCCTGAGCGTAGCGGTTATAGATAAGCTGTTCTTCAACCTGCTTGCGGATTTCAACCTTGCGGCTTTCGGGCGTATCGCGGAATATCTTTGCCGAATACACACCGTTGCTGTTTGAAAAATAGGGCAGCATGGAACGTTCAATCAGGGGCTTTGCAGGCTTATAACCGCTTTTTTTAACTTCGTCCGCAAAAGCAAGCATCATAACCGCATCGCGGAAAGCCCGATTGAAAATATTAAAATAAGCACCGTCGTCAAGATTTTGGCGCTGATTTTTTTGCTGAGAAACATAGTACTCAACCGCGTTTGTAAAATAGGAGCCCTGCACGTATTCGATTTTTTTACCTTTATACGAGCCGAATTCGGGCATTTGTTTTTGTGCATTCGGCATCATCGCGGGAATAACGATAAAAGATACCGCCGCTAAAACGAGTATGATTATGGAACCTGCCGAAAGCAATATTTTCGTAACGGGTTTGCGTCCTTCTTTTTTCATATTAAATCCTTACATTATAAATATGATTATTCCAAGATTTTATCACGGAGGGCAATCTCTGTCAATCTATTGATTTTTATCATGGATTTTATCCGCGATTTCATCCCTTTATACTCAACAGCAGTCGTCGTCTGCGGAAATGAGTTTTCCCTCGTATAATTCTTTCGGGTATACGGTTATGTAAAGCTTTTTTTCAAGGTGTGCAAGCTCATGAAGCTCCTGTGCATTCCCTATTATAAGATTTATACCGGTGTTATCTGAACGGGCCGTTCTTCCTGCGCGGTGTATAAAAAAGTCGGGGTTCGACGGCACACCCATTTGAACAATGTGTGTTATGCCGGCTATGTCCAATCCCCGCGCGGCAAGATCGCTGGTAACCAAAACCTTACATGAACCGCTTTTGAATTTGTCCAAAGCCCGTTTACGCTCTACCTTATCAGTCCCCGCATGAAGACCGAAGCAAGCTACCTTTTTAAACGACAAATATTCGGCGGTTTTGTCAACGTCGGCACTTGTCGCGCAAAATACCAAAACCTTTTCCGGCTGTTCCGCTGCCAAAAAACTTCTGAGCGTATCAAGTTTATCGCGGTCTTCGGCATAAAGCGCCCAATGCGTTATTTTTTCGGTAAGTATATTTTCTTTGGGCATGATAATACACTGCGTTTTACCGCCGCCGTTCAAACCGATTCCGGACGTTTCCAATAAAGAGCTCAAACCGTGTTGAACGGCTTCATTCATTGTTGCCGAGCAGGCGATAAACTGTATGGTTTGCGGGAGGGAGCGGATAAGTTCCACGCTTTCGTCTTCCGTTTCGCGCGAAAGCAGACGGTCGGCTTCATCGAATACCAGAGCTTGTACATCATGCGCCTTTATTCTTTTTAAGCGGATTAAATCCGAAAGGCGGTTCGGAGAGCCGACAACGGCAAAAGGTTTTTCCCGCAAGCCTTCAATATGGCGTTTTATCGAAGAGCCGCCGAAACAAACAAGAATCTTTTCATTCTCTCCGAGTAAAAAGCTCAGCTCGTTTTTTATTTGCACCGCCAATTCTTTTGTGGGGGCGGCTATAATGACTGCCGTGTGCCGTTCGTTCTGCGGTTTTGAGTCATAACCGCTTTCAAAATATAAACGCTGAACAAGGGGCAAAAGATATGCAAAGGTTTTTCCCGTGCCTGTCTCCGATTCAAACAGGCAGTTTTCTCCCTGATGAATAACCGGTATAACGGCCTTTTGAACCGCTGTTGCCGTGCTGATATTTTTTTCGGCCATTTTTTGCATAAGGCGGCCGTCAAAAGAAAATTCGTTCATAAAAAAAAGTATAGCACACTCTTTAAAACTATGCTATAATAAAAACGATGAATATCGGAATTGATGTATTCGGCTGTGACCACGGCCGCTCGGGCACGGGCTCTTATGTTTTATCTCTTGTAAAAAATTTACCGCGGAATAACGGCTGTACCTATGAATTATTCGGTCCCGAAATCGACCGCTATACCTTTGATCCGGGAGACGGAAGCGTTTCGTACAGCGGCATTCAAATTCCCGACAGTATAACCGCCGAACGTTTGTGGCACCTATTTTATTTAAACCGTTTTGCCGCCAAAAGAAAGTACGATGCGGTGCTTTTCCCCGCAGGCTCGCGTGTTCGGCATTATACACGAAAAATTCCCGCCGTTGCCGTTATTCATGAGGTTGTATCTCAAGAAATAGTGTCTCAAGAGACGACATTTCAAGAAATGGCATTCGATACGGGGAAAGTTTCCGTTTCTGCCGGTTGGTTAAAATCATTTACATCTTCTTTAAAAAAGCCGGCAAAAATAATAGCCGTCAGTCAATTTATACGCAAAGATTTGACTGCGATGAATATCAAAGCCGAAAAGATTGAAGTTATCTACGACGGAATCGACCACAGTATGTTTTATCCGCGGCCGGCCTTGAGTTCCGACACGGTAAACATTCAGCCCTTTGCGATTAAAAAACCCTACATTATTTACGCTTCCCGCTTGTCAAAGCCCGAAAAAAAACATATTGAACTGATACGCGCTTTTTCGCTTTTTAAAAAGAAAACGGGACTGCCGCACCGCCTTGTGCTGGCCGGAAGCGAAGATCCCTATGCCGAAAGCGTGCACCGCGAAGCCGCTTCTTCCGAGTTTGCCTGCGACATCTTTATTACCGGTTATTTTCCGCACAAGGATTTTCCCGAACTGTATTCGGGCTCGGAAGCCTGTATTTTCCCCTCGGTAGGGGAGGGGGTCGGTCTTCCCTTAATTGAAGCGATGGCTTCGGGGCTCCCCGTTGCCTGTGCAAAAGCCGGTTCTCTACCCGAAATTGCGGGCGACTGTGCCCTGTATTTTAATCCGGACGATACGGAAGAATGTGCGTCGGCAATAGAAGCGGTGTTGACCGATGCTAAATTGAGAGAGCGTCTTATAAAAAGCGGTTTTGAATGGGTAAAGCGTTTTTCGTGGGAAAAAACGGCCGAAAAAACAATCGAACTTTTACAATCGTTAAAATAGAAAAGCGCGGGGCTAAAAAGTAACAGGCTTTTTAAACAGCCCCGACTCACCGATTTTTATGCGGAATTTCTTTTACGGCAGACCGGCTGCCTTTAGGCGGTTTTTTGTTCGCCCAATACATCGATTGAGGGGCTGTGCTTTTTTTCGACAATCTCTTTTGTAATCAAAAGCTTTTTATTGCCCATAATCGACGGTGCCTCGTACATACTGTCCAAAAGCAGTTTTTCCACGATTGAGCGAAGTCCGCGCGCTCCGGTTTTTTGAGTAAAGGCGCGGTCGGCGATAGCATCGATTGCTTCGGGGGTAAACTCAAGTTCAACATTGTCAAAGGCAAAAGATGCTTGAAACTGCTTGGTAATCGCGTTTTTCGGCTCGGTAAGGATACGTACCAAATCCTCGCGCGTAAGCTCTTTAAGCGAAACCGTAACCGGAAAGCGTCCTATCAATTCGGGAATAAGACCGAACTTTACCAAATCGTCGGGATTCGTTTTATTTAAAAGTTCCGCCCGCTGGTCGTCGGAAAAAGCATCAACTTCGGCACCGAACCCCATCGTGTGCTGGTGAATGCGCGCTTCAACGATTTTTTCAAGACCGACAAAGGCGCCGCCGCAAATAAAGAGAATATTCGTCGTATCTATATCGATGAGTTCCTGATTCGGATGTTTGCGCCCGCCCTGCGGGGGAACGCTTGCCCGTGTTCCTTCGATAATCTTTAATAAAGCCTGTTGCACACCTTCGCCCGATACGTCGCGGGTAATCGAAACGTTTTCCGAGCGGCGCGAGATTTTATCGATTTCGTCGATAAAGATAATCCCGCGTTCGGCGGCCGCAATATTGCCGTTTGCCGCATTGATAAGCTTTAAAAGCACGTTTTCAACGTCTTCACCCACATAACCGGCTTCGGTTAAGGTGGTGGCGTCCGCGATTGCAAAAGGAACTTTCAGCTTTTGGGCCAGGGTTTTTGCCAAGAGGGTTTTACCCGAACCGGTCGGCCCCATAAGCAAAATATTTGATTTTTCTATTAACACGCCGTCCGTATCGCCTGAAATATGCTGCGACATTCTTTTATAGTGATTGTATACGGCAACCGATAAAGCCTTTTTTGCGTAATCCTGACCGACAACGTATTGATCCAAGTATTCTTTAAATTCCTTGGGAGTAGGAACGTCGTTCAATTCAATCGGAACGGGTACTTTTTTTTCTTCATCGAGGATGCTTTGGCACACCGCAACGCACTGATCGCAGATAAAAATATCGTTGGGACCGGCGACCAAATGACGTGTGGGAGAAGCGGGTTTGCCGCAAAACGAACACGATTGAGAAAATCCGTTTTTCAATTTAGCCATTCTTTTTGTCTCCCTTTTTCCGCGGAGCCATAATGCTGTCGATAATACCGTAGTCGAGGGCTTCCTGAGCGCTCATATAAAAATCGCGTTCCATATCTTCTGCAACCTTGTCGGCTTTTTTACCGGTATGGAATGCAAAATAGTCGATAGTCAATTTTTTTAAGCGTACGATTTCTTTTGCCTGAATTGCAATGTCGGCCGCCTGTCCCTGCGCACCGCCCCAGGGCTGGTGAATCATAATCCGCGAAGAAGGAAGGGCAAAACGTTTTCCTTTCGTGCCGCCCGCCAGTAAAATCGCACCCATACTTGCCGCCTGTCCGAGGCAAATTGTCTGAATATCGCTTTTAACGTACTGCATCGTATCGTAGACGGCAAGACCCGCGGTTACCGAGCCTCCGGGACTGTTGATGTACATACTGATGTCTTTGTCCGGATTTTGCGATTCCAAAAAAAGAATTTGGGCGACCACAAGGTCGGCGGTTACGTCGGTAATTTCCCCGTCGACAAATATAATACGGTCTTTTAAAAGACGCGAAAAAATATCATAAGATCTTTCGCTGTTTCCCGTCTGCTCTATAACATAAGGTACAAGGCTGCTCATTTTTTCATTCATATCGAGTCCTTATTAAGGAATTGGAAAACTCTAAAACCGATTTTTTTAAAGTTTTCCATTTATTTTTTGAACAAATCCGCAAACGCCGTTTTGTCTCCCTTTGTGATTTTTACTTCGGAGAACAACTGCGCATACAGTTTTTGCTCTTTCATATCATCTATAAGATACTCTTTTTTTGCCGCATCCGCATAGTGTTTTTTTACTTCTTCAACCGAAACTTGAGCACCGCCGGCTATTTTTACATATTCGGCTTCGAGGTCTTCGGGGGTAACCGTAATATTGCGTTCTTTTAAAAGGTGCTCGACAATTAAGCGGCTTTTAAGCATTTTTTCCGAATCGCCTGCCCACTGTTTAAGCATATCTTCTTTTGTTTGACCGGAAGCCGCAACGAGTTTTTCAAGCTGTTCGGGGCTTGTTTGAAAACGCTGCGCCATCATGTGCCAGCGCGCTTCGATTTCCGCATCGAGCATCGACTTGGGAAGGGTAATCGGATTTTTTTCAACCAGCTGTTCCAAAAGGGCATTTGCTTTGATTTCGCGCAGGCGGTTTTCGAGGGCCGTTTCAAGATTTTTTGTTATGTCGGCTTTCATATCCGCAAGGGTTTTGTATTTTTCGTTTACGTCCTGCGCCAATTCGTCATCCAAATCGGGAAGATTGCGCTGTTTAAGGGCTTTAAGCGTTA
>CAUURR010000098.1:0-6971 GCA_963547555.1 uncultured Treponema sp.
ATCAGCTGTGCACTGCCGATGTGGTCTGAGTGGTAGTAGTACGTACTCACCTGTGCGATATTAGAAAATTTGAATAAAGAATCTAAACAACTATTAAGCTTCTGTATTTTCTGCCACCTTACAATTTTGAACGTTTCTCAATCAATTATTTAAAAAAACTTAAAATCATTGAATAACATTTCGTATCTTTAAGGTATCAATGATCCCAAAAACTAAACCTATAAAAAGGGCTAATATAATTACAATTTTTCTTAATATACCTATATGAGTTTTATTTTTTGTTTTAAAGACTGGAATGGCGATTATAGCAATAAAAACAAAAGCAACAAAAAAACCTGATAATTTTAGTTTCGTTTCAAATACGGTTATCAGAGGACCAAAGACGACTTCTATAATTTTCTGTTTAGGATTCATCATTTTCTAATTCTTCTTGCTTGAATAAATATTTGAACCGATATTATAGGTAATTCCTGTTACAGGTCCTAAAAGATAATTTCTGTAACCAGAGGCATTTGTTATAAAGCGTCCTGTAGCTGGATTAACAAAGCGTTTTGCGACCATGTTGTAGGCACTACTGTTATGCAGTCGGCTCCACATCGTATTAAAGTACACACTGCTTACCTTACTTGTCATGTTGCCCCTGCATTATCCGTCCCTATCTTCCGAACAAGCCCTTTAAAGCTTTACCCGCCGCATCTCCTGCAGCCGCTCCGGCAGCTTCTTTGGCTTTTTCGGCGGCGGCATTGATTGCCTCGTCCTTTGCCTTGTTAAGCGCTTCTTTTCCGGCATTTTCGGCACGCTGTGTCAATTCTTTTTTGCGGTTTTCAAGTTCTTTTTGAATCAAATCGAGCGCTTCTTGTTGACTCATAATACCCTTTTCCAAGTCGCCGAAAGCTGCAAGTTTTTCACTCATGGGGCCCGTGTATTTTTCCAATTCGGCTTGTGCTTGCTGCATTGCCTGTTTTTTTATCGCTTCAAGTTCTTTGTTTATACCCTTTTGAAGGGCGGCAATAAAAACCTTATCCGCATCGGTTTGAATGTCCATACTTGTACCGGAAGTAGAAAATTCGCTTTGTACGCGGAAGCTTAAATTCCGTACTGCCGCAAGGGATTCGCCGTATATGCGCGAAATAAAGGCAGGTTCAAAATCTTGTGCGCTTAACAGTACCTTGTCAAAGTCGAATCCCGCATCGATTGTAAAACGTCCGTCTTTTTCGGCTTTTAGGGCGGCTTTGATTTTCGCTCTTCCTGCAAAGGAAGGAATACCTGTCGTGTTTACGGTGTTTGCCCCTGCAGCTTCAGCCGCCTGCATTATGACGGATACCGGATCAAACGACACTTCGTAGCCGCTTCCCGTATAGGACGCTTTAAAAAGCGGGTCTTTCAGTTTTGTACCCGCATTGACGATTCCGTCCGCATTGTGCATACGTTCGGTTCCCAAGCCCGCCGATTTTTCATTGAGTTTTCCTTCAAAGGAAACGGGTTTTCCCCAAAGGTCAGGATCGCTTGAAATGTCGCCGATGCGGCTTTCAAATCCCGTGCCGCTTGCAAACATCCGTTGTATAAGAAAACGCGGATACACGTCGGCCTTATATTCGATTGTGCGTCCCTTCATACGCTGCGTTTTTTGCTTTTTAACTTCTTTTTTTGTCTTTTTTTGAGTATTTTCGCGCGAAAGCAAGGCAAAAGCTTTTTCGGCATAGGGATAGTACTTGCCTAAAGCGCCGTAAGCTGCGGCTTTCAGCGTCTGCGAAAAGATGTTTTTGCCGTCGGCAACCGTAAATGATTTGATTTTACCGATTTCTTTATTGATAAAAGCGGTATCCGATTTTACCGCATCCGAAGCGCGCCGGGCTGCATTTTTTACTTCTTGTGCATCGGCTTGCAATTCTTTGACGGTTGTTTCGGTTAAAGACGAAAGTTTTTTTCCGTTTTGAATAGCCGCATTCAGTTCGTCTATAGCCGCTTTGATTTCGGCAATGTCGCGTATTGCCTGATAATCGCGCGAAAGCACCTTTTCGGCACTTGAGCGGAAATCGTTTACGGAGCTTTCCAATTCGGCAGGGCGTTTTTCCCAAACGGGAATCAATTTTTCAGCCAAAGCTTGGGCTTTTTGCGCTTCGTCGGGCGTTTTTAACTGTTTAAGAGCATTGTCTAAAAAGGTTTGCGGATTTAAAGCGGCAAACATCGAATAAAGGATTTTTTGTCCTTCGGCCAAAGCGGCTTGCTGTTCAAAATACATAACACCTGCAGGACCGCCCTTTTTTGAGGAGTCTTTGTCATCGGCTGGCTTTGCCTTGTCTTTTTTCGCCTTTTTTTTAAGCTTGGCTAAGGCACCTGAAGTTTTGCGCTCCGTACCGAAAGCCATACCCGATACTTCAAGGTTTTCGCAGACAAAACGCTTTTTTAAAAGCTGCACAAGGTTAAAGTCCGCTTCAAGCTTTTCGGCCTCAAAGACGTTTTTCATCGGGGAATTTTTATCGGCTACAGTTAATTTATGTACGGTTAAAGCGGAAGCGAAAATTCTCAGATTGACGGACGCGATTTCAACCCTTGCTCCGGCAGCCTTTTGCAGTACATTTATTAAAACACGCTTTGCAATCGGATCTTTAAAAAGGCCTGTAAGGATAATTACGGCGGCGATAAAGATTGCAGCTGCCGCCAACGGAACAAGCTTTACGCGTCCTTTTTGTTTCTTTATTTGCTTTGCAAGATTCTTTAAGCGTATAAAGTCGGCGGCGGAGTACTCGGCTGCGGCGATACGCTTTTTAAGCGGGTCTTTTTCGTCGGCCGTAAACTGAGAAGCTAAAAAATCGCGGTCGGTTTTTATGTACAGCTTTTTTAAAAGCTTTTTTTCAAGTGCTTTTTCCGTATAGGATTTTTTTAAAAGTGCCGGCAGTTTTTTTGCGGAAATCTTTTTTTGCTCTTTTTTCATAATTCCACCTCGGTAAACAAGCCGGCTATTTTTGCGATTAACGGCGTTTTATATAAAACTTGAACTAATTTATTTTGTGAAAGAGCCGGAGCGGCAAATTTTCGCCATAAAAACACAAGAAATCTTGTTAAGATGTATACAGGAATATACAGTATCAGGCTTGCAGTAAGAGAACCTGCAACAATCGTATTGTTAAACTTGGTAAAAGCGACAAAGGGAATCTCCAATAAATTGCCGTAGGCGGGTTTTAAAGCTTCGAGGGTTAAAACGGTATAGCCGAGGCTGTCAAACAAGGGATCGAACAGCGGCGCAATCAGAGTACCCAACAGGATGCTCAAAACGAGGGTTCCCTTATGTATTCGCACAAAGAGAAAAAAAACAAAGAGGATGTACCAAAGCGCATTGTCTTTGGGTACAAGGCCCAATAGAATTCCGATACTTGCCGCATGGGCTATTTCGCCCGGATGCGAGTTGGTGTTCAATGCTTTGAACAATTTAACGACAGGTGCAATCATATTTTCTCCCGTTACACTTTCAGTAAAGCTTTTTTATACAGCTCTTCGTATTGTTGTGCGGATTCCGCCCAGCCGAAACGCTGTGTCATAGCCCGCTTTTTCATCTGTTCTATATGTTCTTTTTTATTATACCATGCGTAAACCGCCCAGCCGACCGTATCGAAGATACTTTGCGGGGTTAACAGGTCGAACATAAAACCCGTACCCTCGCCCGTTTGCTCGTTGTAATTTTGCACCGTATCTGCAAGACCGCCGGTACGCCGAACAATGGGCAGGGTTCCGTATATAAGCGAATACATTTGATTTAAACCGCAGGGTTCGTAGCGGCTGGGCATAAGAAAAAAATCGGCTCCGGCTTCCATTAAATGACTAAGAGCGTCATCGTAGCCGATACGGCAGCGTAAATTCGGCAGTTTTGATTGAAGTTCAAGCAATTCGTGTTCACACCATTTTTCGCCCGAGCCTAAAACCGCAAACTGCAAATTCATCTTTGTACACATATCGTAGGCGCAGCCGTAAGACGGCCCGAACAGTTCCCCGATACCCTTTTGGTGGGCCAACCGTGTAACCATTGTAATGAGGGGTACATCGGGATTGACTTCAAGCCCCATCGCCTTTTGCAGGGCCTCTTTGTTTTGCTTTTTTTTCGCCAAGCTTTTAACCGAGTATTGTACCGGAATTTTTTTATCCGAAGAAGGATTCCATACATCGGTATCTACCCCGTTTAAAATGCCGACCAAATCGTCCTTGCGGCTTCTTAAAAGTCCGTCAAGGTTAAAGCCCTGTTCGGCGCCCTGAATTTCTGAAGCATACGTCGGCGAGACGGTGGTCAGCATATCGGCACTCGTAAGACCCGCTTTTAAAAAATTGATTTTATCCCAGTCTTCAAAACCGGATGCGTAAAAATAATCCCATGCAAGTCCCATAACCGGATAATTGTGTTTGCCGTACACACCTTGATAACCGAGATTGTGGACGGTCAAAACGCTTGCGGTTTTCGCAAAATCACCGTGCCGCTCGTTAAAGCGCAGCAATACCGGAACAAGGGATGCCGACCAATCGTGGGCGTGCATAATGTCGGGAAACCACGAAAGCTTTCTGCATAACTGAAAGGCTGCCTGACATAAAATCGAAAAACGGTAGGGATTGTCGTGAAAATCGCTTTCCTGAGGAGTGCCGTATACGCCGTCGCGGCCGAAAGCCTGTTCATGGTCGATAAAGTATACGTTCAGATTTTTTGTGCCGTTCATGACGGTCGTATAAACTGCCGTCCATTCTTCTTTATAGCCGCCGGGAAGCCCCATCGGTCCTTCAAGAAGCGTAAGCTTCGTTTTATCTATACCGTAGTAGCGCGGCATAAGGATACGCACATCATGCCCTGCTTTATGCAAAGCGATTGCCAAAGCCGAAACCGCATCGGCAAGCCCGCCCGTTTTTGCAAACGGAACCGCTTCTGCGCTTATTATCAAAATTTTCATAATAAAGAGCCTCCGCAACGATTATATCATATAAAAGGCGGTATGAGAAAGTCCTTTAGCGGATAAATTACGCGAAAAAAATGCGGACAAAAATTGATTTTCGCGGGAATTTTGAGATGCCGCCCTTGTAATATATAGCGCTCTGTGATATACTGTTCAAAGTTTGAACAATTGATAAAAAGGCCTTTAGCCTGTTTCGGCGGCAAAGTAACCGATTTATCATCCATCTTTTTCCGCATTTAGGCGCATTTTACGGCAATGCTCACGGAAAAAGAAATGTTCTTTCACGTAAACGCCGTAAATTCCGGATATATAACATGCGTACTTTACAAAATATACTGGTAACGGGCGGAGCCGGTTTTATAGGTTCCAACTTTATCAGAACTTTGCTGACTCAAGATACGGCTTTTCAAGGACGGGTGGTCAACCTTGATGAGCTTACCTATGCAGGGAATGCCGCAAGCTTGAGCGATATTCAAGCCGAATTCGGCGGCAAGCGTTATTTTTTTATACACGGAAATATTTGCGATAAAGAATCGGTAAGCTCCGTTTTTGCCGAATATGACATAGATACGGTTGTTCATTTTGCCGCCGAAAGCCATGTTGACCGCTCGATTTTAGGTCCCGAAGTTTTTTTGCACACAAATATTTTGGGAACTTTTAATCTGTTGGAAGCCGCTAAAAACGCATGGCAAAAAAATGACGGTTCTATAAAAGAAGGCGTTCTTTTTCATCACATAAGTACGGATGAAGTGTACGGCTCTTTGGGGGCGGAAGGCTTTTTCAGCGAAACAACGGCTTATGACCCGCGTTCCCCCTACTCGGCAAGCAAGGCTTCAAGCGATCATTTGGTAAAAGCGTATTTTCATACCTACGGTTTACCCGTTACCGTTTCAAATTGTTCAAATAATTACGGCCCGTTTCAGTTCCCCGAAAAACTGATTCCGCTTATGATTTTGAATATGCTTGAAGAAAAAAAGCTTCCGGTCTACGGCGACGGTAAACAGATTCGCGACTGGATTCACGTTGAAGATCATAATGCCGCCGTCCGTCTGATTTTACAAAACGGCAAGCCCGGAGAAACCTACAATATCGGCGGCGAAAACGAATGGGAAAATATACGCCTTTTGCATAAGCTTATCGAAATCGTCTGCGATAAAGCCGGTCTTAATCGGGATGCGGTTACGCAAACGATTACCCATGTTACCGACAGGCTCGGACACGACCGCCGTTATGCAATCGATTGTACGAAAATAAAAAACGAACTTAACTGGAAACGGCAATTCGATTTTGAAACGGGTCTTGCAAACACGGTTGACTGGTATTTAAACAATAAAGAATGGATAGATAATGTCCGCTCCGGAGAATACCGGAATTGGATTCAAAAGAATTATACTCGACGGTAAATCCCTTTTAGAGTTAAATCCGTTTTTGATTTTATTATGGAACACGATTCCGAACTTCAGCTGCTTTCAAATGTTCACGACGCACTCAGTATAAACAGCGAAGCAAGTCAGCGCGACCTTGCACAATATACGAATTTATCGCTGGGAATGACCAATGCCCTTTTGCGCCGATTTGCCGACAAGGGCTGGCTGTACATGAAAAAAATTTCAAAGCGTAATATTCAATATGTGCTTACGCCGCAGGGGATGAAAGAGCTTGCGGCGCGTTCAAAGCGGTATCTTAAAAATACTGCCCGCCTTATGAATCAATATCAAGGCTGCATACGGCGGTTTGTACAAAATGCCGCTCATGACGGATGTACGCAGTTAATTCTGGTCGGTGATAACGATTTGGAATTTTTGTTTGATTACGCTTGTCATTTTTGCAAGCTTTCTTTTATAAAAGTCGCTGCGGAAGATTTTAATCCGCAGCATACGTATGTAACTTCAAACAGTTTTATTGTTTTTTCCGATGAGAGCCGCTGTGAATCGGTTCAAAAAACGATGGGCATATCGGCCGGCTTTAAGCACTGTACCGGTGTTCTGGATATTTTAAGTTCCGCCGAAGCCTTGTCCGTATAATTCGGAGTTTAATATA
>CAUURR010000099.1:0-6958 GCA_963547555.1 uncultured Treponema sp.
ACTGTAAAAAAAGAGCATGGAGTCTGTTTATTTCTTGTGTTCTATCTCGTTTTAAGCTGTCATATTCGGATATTAATCTTCGCCTATACAGTTCTTCTTCCGTAGGAGAAGCAACTACAGGTAAGTGTTCTTTATTGTATATTTTAATCATTCGTGCAAGTTTTAACGCATCTTCTTTATCCGTTTTTTTGGTACTTGCATAAATAATTGCCAAGGCTCCCGGATTAAGTATTATTACTTGACATCCTATATCCCTCATTTCCTTTTCCATGATGAAGGCAAGTGAGCATGCTTCCACAGCGATGATATCATCCTTTCTAAGTGTTTCATACAGTTTTTTTCTGCCTTCAGGACTTGTTTTTCCTCCGCTTCCTTTCACATTTTCTTTTTGATCAAAGTAACGCATTTCATACGTTCTTTTTCCTAAGTCGATTCCAATCCATCTTCCTGTACATTGCATGTTTTCGCTCCTTATGTTATAAAATAAGGACTAGGAGCTATTGCCCGGTCTGATATGCCGTAACTCCTATTCGCGGTACGCACGCTCGACGTGCGGCCGCACTTTGATTTACGGCGGCAGGTTTAGGTTAATCTTGGCGACGAGGTAAAGTCTTCATTTTTCAAATTAAGATTCCCTCTCATGAGCGCATCAACCTGCCGCCTGCCCACTAGTCCCGTCAGACTAATGTATCATATGCCCGGACAATTAAAAACATATCATCTTAGCGGTGAACCAACCGCAGGGTACGCAAAGAACGCAAAGATTTTCGGCAGGAGAACAATTATCCGGCACGCGGTTTTCCTTTGCGGATTTTGCGCTCTTAGCGGTTACGTCAGTCTTGCGGGTGCGCTTTTTTCACACAGGGCGGATTGACCGTAGCTTTTTTATAAAAAAACTTAAATTGCCGCCGATAAAAAATGCGCAATAGCCGGTAATAAAAAGGGAAAAGCATAAATATAATAAAAGCTGCATTTGCCGTATTCCGTCTGCCGTGCTGAACAAACCGAACAAAAGTATTGTAGTTATAAGTATGCAGCCCGCGCTTATCCAGCGTGTAAGCGAAATACCGTGTATGGGATGTTCGTGTTTTGAACAGTATGCGGATTCAATAAGTTCCATAATACGCACTATTACAGGATCGTCCGCCGCTATTATTCCGAACAGGCTTTTTTTTGCCTCAATTCGTGCGGCATTCTCGGCTGTCCGCAGTGTTTTGATAAGGTTTCGGCAATTTTTGCACTTTAAACAATGCACGGCCGATAAAAAGGGCAGTGGCTCGTGTTTGTCCGAAGCTGAAAAGCGTTCGACAACCGCGGTACAAATATCGTTTTTCATAGTGCAGCCCTCCTTACGGCTGAATTATCGGTTCAAGTTTTTTTTTCAAAAGCTTTTTTGCTCTGAAAATATGGGATTTTACCGTATTTACGGGCAAACCGGTTATAACGGCGACTTCGTTGTACGGAAAATCGTAGAAAAAGTATAAATCCAAACATACGGCAAAATTATACGGAAGTTCTTTTACCGCTTCGCGTATAGCTTCGGCAAGAGCTTGGCGTACCGTGTTTTCTTCCGGACCGTAATCGGTATCGAAAATATCGGTACCTTCAATAAGCGGCAAGTATTCTTTACGGCGGTTTACGGTATTCAGTGCCGTATTATAGGCAATGCTCATAAGCCATGTTGAAAATTGTGATTGAAAACGAAATGACTTTAAATTCGTATAGACTTTTATAAAGACATCCTGAACAAAATCATCCGTGTCGGCGGAATTGCGGAAAAATCCGCAGCCCAAGATGCGCACTCTCTTTTCATAAAGCATAACAAGGGTTTTAAATGCGTCATTGTTTCCCTTGCAGGCTTTTTTTATGAGTATAAAATCCCGTACGGATGTTTGAAGTGTTCCGCTTTCATTCGTTTTCACGTTCTATTTATGAATTTTTATAGACCTTATAAAATATAAGAAGGCATATTCCTATGGTAAGCGGAATTAAACCTCCCAACAGGGGATAGTTAAAACCTTCTATAATCAATATCAAAACCGTTAAAACGAGCCCGACTCCTGTAAGCAAAATGCCTGTCAAAAGGGTAAACAGTTTGATGTCGAAATGTACCGGCTTGTAGTTCCCCGACTTGATAAGCAGTTTGATTTGTATGTGCCGCCATAAAAGATAAAAAAATATGACGGTTCCGCCTATAACGATTCCGACTATCGGAATAACGGAAATGATTACCTGAGCGGCAGGTATTGCGGCGATTTCATTCATAGTATCTCCCGTAAACAATAATCTTGGTACTCTTTTGACACATTCGCCCGGCTATGGTTGCACTTATTCAAAAAAAATATAATCCGAAAAATACAGGGTTTCTATTTTTCCGAGGACGAGTTCCCTGTTGATTAAATCGGTTAAATCTTTTTTTATCTTTTCTTCGCCCCTTTCCAACAGTTTTTCGCGGGTGTACTGCGCCGTATAGTCTCCTATAATCAGGCGCATTTTGCGCACTTTTTGAGTCAATTCTTCGTAAAAAGCCGCATCATCGGCAGCGTAGCGAAAGTAGGGCGTTATGACAAGGGGAACCGCAGGCGTATCGGACGTAACGCAGCGGATTGTCCCTATATGTGTAAAAACCGCCCGGCCGGGCTGCATCTTTTTTTCGAGAATTTCGGGAGCGGGATCTTTTTTACGCAAAGCCGTGCCCGGTTTTGCCCTGCCTGAAACAAAGGCGATTGCCGTACCGAAAATTATAATAAGAGCCGCACCGATGACGGTAAAAAAGCATATGTGCCGGAACCTGTCCATACCCTGATTGTATACGCTTATGCGTATGTATGCAAGCTTTTGCTGAAGAATCTCTAAAAAGTCTTTAAAAATATCTAAATAATCTCTAAAGGATATATTCATTTATACCGATATATGGTAATATATAAAGGTATTTATTTTTATACAACATAGATGGAGAAGAAGGTGCGTTCCGGGCAAAGGGTTGTAATAAGCTTATTAACATCCGTTATCCTTTTTGCGGCATTTACGCTTGCAGCTTTTTTCGGTTTATTTTCGACCGTAGAAGCTCGTTTCTACCGTCCTTCTTTGATTGCCGATATTCAAACGGGGTTACATGATACCGCGGATATTTTGGATTCGTACCTTGATGATCTGAAAAATCGTTTTTATACCGATTTTGTTCAAAACGACCATGTAAAGCAAAGTTTTTCATTTGAACAAAGCGGCGAAAATATAAAGGGCAGAGAAGATGCGGCAGGCAGCTTATTTGCATCTTCTTCAGCCTTGTCAGCTATCAGGATTATTGATTCCGACGGCAAAAAAATCCACTACAGTACGCTTTCTTCCGATATTTTACGGCAAAATACGCAGCTTATTTCTTATAAATTATATAAGGATATTGCGGAGATTCCCTACGAACATATTTTAAGTGAAGAAGGGGAGCCGGGAAAACTTATTTTCGATCCCGACCGCGGCCGAATTTTATACAGTTTCCCTTTTTATGATTCTTATTCGGCATACCGCGGAACGATTGTTTTTTATACGGCAGCTTCGGACTTTGCCCGCGAGCTGATACGGCGTAATTCCGCATCCATAACCGATTCTTTTTTGTTTACGGGTACGGCAGAAACGCCGCTTTTTGTTCTTTCTTTTCCGCCCGCAGGCCGGGAGCTGTTGCAAGATATTTTAATAAAAAGAGCCCGGGAAAAAAATATAGGAACCGCCGAAAAAATCATAGAATCGGAAGATTCTCAAGATAGGATTCTTTTTTCACAGTTAAGCCGTTCCGGTGTTTATATTTTAAAAATCTATGAAGAAAATTTATTTTTACTCTCCGATACGTTAAAACTGCTTTTATTGATAAGTGTCTTTATCACTTCTTTTTTAATTATCTTTTTGATTTTTAACATCAAACAGGATGATATGCTTGTCATTCGTGATAAAATAAGACGCTTTCAATTTGCCGTTATACAGGATTATCTGAAAAGAAAAGAAGAAGTTGATTGGAATGCCGTGTGTGCCGATATGAAGCGCCGAAAACAGGAAATCAATATCGGTATCAAAAAGAGCTTGGGAAGAAAAGCCCGCCGCCATGTGCATGAAGTCGACTATCTTTTGGATAAAAACTGGGACGAAATTATAGCGATTCTGCAAAACCAGAATGTTTCGGCGGGAAAAAACAAGTCTGAATCGACAGTTGCCGAGTTAAAGCTTTTTATGGAAGAACTCGCAAAGCGCCCCGACTTGATTTCGGCATTTCAAAACGCTTCTTCCGTACAGCAGGATATACAAAAAAGCGGCTCATTGACGAAAAATACCGATTCTCTGCAAGCGGATGTTGCGGCCGTTTCCGAAGCGGACGACGTTGCCGAGCCTGTGGAAGTTCTTGAAGAAGTAGAATCTCTTGATGAAGTTGAGCCGCTTGAAGAAGTTGAATGTCTTGAAGAGGTCGATTCCGTCGAAACTGCGGAAGAGGCCGAATCACTTGAAGAGGCGGAATCGGTTGAAGAAGCGGAGGTTCCGGAAGCGGCACAAACCGCTGAAGATGCAGAAGCACTTGAAGAAGTAGAATCTCTTGAAGAGGTCGATTCCGTCGGAACCGCGGAAGAAGCCGAATCACTTGAAGAGGCGGAATCGGTTGAAAAAGCCGAGGTTCCGGAAGCGGCACAAACCGCTGAAGATGCAGAAGCGCTTGAAGAAGTAGAATCTCTTGGAGAGGCAGATTCCGTCGAAGTTGCGGAAGCAGTCGAATCACTTGAAGAAGCGGAATCGGTTGAAAAAGCCGAGGTTCCGGAACCGACGCAAACCGCAGCAGTGCTTGAAGAAGTGCAAGTTCTTCAAGCGGATTCGGCGGCCGAAGCTCCCGAAACAACAGAAGCTCCGAAGGTATCGGCAAAAACCGAAGCAAGTGAAAAAAATCCCGTAGAACAAGCTTCGGATCCGGATGATCCGCTCTACGAAGAATTAAGAATAGGAGAACGTCCTTCGGTTTGCAAACAAAAAGAGGAAAGTTCCGATTCTCATATTGAAGATATTTTTTCGGGAATTGAAATAGGTTTACCCGATTTCTCCGTTCTTGATGAAGTACCTAAAAAAAAAACAAAAATCGGCTCGAAACGCAAAACCTCATAGCGGAAAAGTGTGTAGACGCGGAAAAAATTGATCCGCTTGCAAGTATTCCTTTCAGTTTTACGCTCAATAAATATGCGCCCGTTCCGAAAACGCTGCTTCCTTACGATGAGCCTATTTTGGAAAAGGACGGTTTATTTGTTATCTCCGCTGAGGCGGGTGCAGAGGTAAATGCCGGCACGCTTGACGATGAATTCAAAACTTTGGTAAAATCGGTTTTAAAATAGCAGTAATTGAGAGGAAGATATGAAGCATATTGCGGAATTGACGGTGCGAAGCTATGAGTGCGATTCATACAATCATGTAAATAATGCGGTGTATTTGAATTATTTGGAATTTGCACGTATGGAATTTTTACATGCCTGCGGTTTCGATTATAAGGGTATCATTAAAGCCGGATATTATCTGTATGTAACGCATATAGATATTTATTATAAAGCTTCGGCCGTATTGGATGATAAGCTTTTTATAGAAGTGAAGCCTGTCAAACTGAAAAACATATCGGGTGAATTCAGTCAAAAGATTTACAAAGAAGACGGAACGGTGTGTGCCGAAGCGACTGTAACCTGGGCGTGCGTTTCATCCGTAACGGGAAGACCTGCAAAACTGCCTGAAGAATTTTTTGTTGAAGGTTTGCTGCCCGAAAAAAACTGATTTTTCAGATTTTTATCTTAACGCTGTTTCGGAGGTTCCGTGTCTATTTTTGAAAATGAAGGTGCGATTTTGCATATTCTTAAATACATTGAAGTTATTATTTCCGTAGTCAGCGTGTTGATTGTTGTATACGGAACCGTTTCCGCCCTTGCGGCTTTGCTTAAAACCGAATTTCTGCGTGTAAAATCAAAATACAGTATTCAACAGCTGCGCGTTATTCGAGCGGATTTGGGGACTTACTTGCTGTTGGCCTTGGAAGTGTTAATCGCTGCCGATATTATAAAATCGATAATAGAGCCGGACTTAATAGATTTAGGCATATTGGCGGGTATTGTAACGATACGGACGGTACTTTCGGTGTTCTTAAATAAAGAAATTCAGGAAATCGATAAGGAACGCTCGGAAAATCCCGATGTGTTTTCAGGAATGTAAAAAGGGGCTTTAAAGCCTTATCGGCATTTTACAATAAAAGACAGTGTAAAAGAATGTCCAAAAACTTCAGCCTTTGGACATTCTTATTTTTGTTGCAAAGTTTTAGAATTTAATCTTCCATGCGATAGGTATTTCCCATCCGAAAGTCGAATATCCGTCTCTCCACCAAACGGGGGTTAAATGTGCGCCTGCCGATAAAACATGCGTTTTATTGATATTCCATACTATGTAGGGATTTACATCCAAGCGTGCGCCTGCTTTTTCTTTATTATCGGGATCGTTTTTGATGCGATCGGAACCGATTCCGAAACTTGCGTTTATACCGCCGAGAATCTCTTTCGTAAAGCTCATATACGCATCAACGCCCGCATAGCCTGAAGGTGCCCAATCGCTATCGGAATGGAACGTTACGGCTCCTTCGGGTTTGATACGGAATCCCTTCATCTCAAAGTCGATGAGTGCACCGATTGTTTGTGCTCCGTCTTTTGCATTTTGGGACGAATCGGTCAGCATATTCCAATACGCTCCGATTGTAAATCCTTTGAGTGCTGTTGTGGAGACGCCTAAATATAAATAATTTTTTCCCGTATTAAAGGGGCCGTTATATGCAAAGCCGATGCTCACAATATCTTTTATATTGCCTTTGATTCCCAAGCCTGCATTAAAATTCTTTCCGGGAGTTAAGACCGGCAAAGAAAATCCCGCTTCAAAAATATTTTCATATCTATAGCGGATGGCAAAA
>CAUURR010000100.1:0-6887 GCA_963547555.1 uncultured Treponema sp.
TTTTTCAGAAACCAGCCCCATTTTGATGCATTGACAAACTACGTCATACCTAAGGTTCTTGAATTAAAAAAACAAAGCGGGCAACGGGTTATAAAAGTATGGAGTGCAGGCTGTTCAAGCGGAGAAGAACCCTATACGATTGCGATGATTTTAAAATCGATATTACCTGCCGGTATGGATTTTGAAATTACCGCATCGGATATTTCCCTTAAATCGCTGATGGTGGGAAAACAGGGATTTTATTCAGACAGCCGTATTACCGGTATTCCTCCCGATTACTTACAGCGTTTTTTTACCAAGACGGACGGCGGTTATCAGGTAAAAGACGAACTGAAATCAAAGATTGACTTTGACTACCACAATCTTCAGCACGATTCGGGATTACGCAACGTGGACGTTTTGTTTTGCAGAAACGTACTTATTTATTTTGATGAAGCTGCACAGCTTGTTGCTATAAACCGTTTTTGGGATTCAATGGCTGCGAAATCCTATCTTTTTATTGGACATTCCGAATCTTTGTTCGGAATGGATACAAAATTCGAGTTTCTTAAAACCGATTGGGCTTGTTTGTATCAAAAAAATACCTAAAATAAAGAGGATGTATGGACACTATTAATGTTTTGATTGTAGACGATTCCGCTTTAATGCGTAACCTTGTTTCGCGTATGCTGGAGAATGTTCCCGGTATAGCCGTTGTTGCTAAAGCAATGAACGGACAAATGGCTTTGGAAAAGATTGAAAGCAGTACGCCTGATGTTATGATTCTCGACCTCGAGATGCCGGTTATGACCGGGGTTGAATTTATGCACGAGCGGAAAAAACGCGGTTTGGATATACCCGTTATTATTTTGTCCAGTATCGCCCATAAAGGCGCGGCCGTTACAATGGAATGTCTGGAATTGGGAGCGAGCGACTTTTTGTTGAAGCCCTCGAGTGTCGGTTCCGAAGATGTGGGTAAGGTTGCGGATCGTGTTGTTCAGATGGTGCAAAGTTACGGCGGTGCTTATGCCCGCAAAAAAGGAAAAAAGATTCCCTTTTTCAGCGGTTTCGGCTCCGAATTCCGTTCATCCGCTTCATCCGCGGCAAAGCCCTCAACATCAGCTGCCGCACCTTCGTCCGCAGAAAGCGCCGCTTCCGCCGCAAAGCCCGTTACAAGTTCCTTTACCGTACCTGCGGCTGCGCAGTCGGGTCCCATTCAGGCAGTGCGTGAAAGCGGTCCTATAGAGATTATTGTGTTCGGTATTTCCACCGGCGGTCCCAATGCCCTGCGCGAAGTATTTGCAGGTTTGTCGCCGAATATAAAAAAGCCGATGGTTGTCGTTCAGCATATGCCCGCGGGTTTTACCGCCGAATTTGCCGCCAGCTTAAACAATATTTGTCCTTTGGAAGTAAAAGAAGCCGCCGAAGGCGATTTGCTTAAACCCGGCCGTATTTTGATTGCACCGGGCGGTTATCATGTTGTTGTTGAAAAACGCTCGCTTGCTTCGATTGTGCACTTGAATCAGGATCCGCCGAGAAACGGTCATCGTCCGTCCGCAGACGTACTCTTTGAGTCGGTTGTAAAAGAATATCAGGCAAATGCGTTGGGTATTATTATGACCGGTATGGGAAAAGACGGGGCTGTCGAACTTGCCGAAATGCGCCGTCAGGGTGCGCGTACTCTCGGACAGGATGCCGATTCCTGTATCGTATACGGAATGCCCCGTGCCGCATTTGAAATGGGTGCCGTACAAAAACAGGTTCCTTTAAATAAGATGGCCGAAGCTATTAACGAACTTGCTTTGAAGTATTGATGTAAACAACTTGACGTGATTTTATCAACATACAGGGTTGCCGTCCGAAAACCGAAAATTGAAGTTTTCGGACGGTTTTAAAAAGCTGCCGTAAAAACCGCAGAGTTTTCGGCAGCTTTTTTTAGTCTTCTATTTCGATGATTTCACCGTATGAGGGGCGTATTTTTTTGCTGAGTATGCCGATAATGCCTGCGGGAATAAAAATCCCTGCCAAGACTCCGACCGCCTGTACCCATTCATGCCGAACTTCTTTCATATTTGCCTGAACATACATATCCGCTGCAAACCATCCGAGTACGGCACAGGCTATCGGTATGCATAAGGCAACGAGGGCTTGTACGGCCTGTTTTCCCTTATGGGCGCGTATAAGCACTTTCATTCCGGGTTGTAAAGAAAAACCTTGAGGATTTATAACGGTAAAAGGGCTGCCGCGTTTTGCACAAGAACCTTGAGTACAGTTTATACATGCGTTTTTTATGAGCGGCAAAACCGAAACGTTGCCGTCCTCGTATACCGATAATACTTTTGCAGAATCATACATTCTTCGTTCCTTAATAAGGTTTAAAGCAAGCGGCGCTATATCAGACGCTTGCTTTAAACGTTCCTTAGAATAAAACAGCAGAACAAAGCGTCGGCTTTGGAAGCTGTTTTATTCGTGCTTTCGTAACGCAAGAGAGAAAGCACAAAAAATAATAAGAGTTTTGCCTCCCGAAAACGTTAACAGGCAAAACTCAATTAAAAGCAAGCGGCGCTATGTCAGACGCTTGCTTTAAACGTTCCTTGCCGCAGTTCGTTGAGTAAGCGCGCACATTCTTTTTCTCCGGCCTTATTTCCCAGTTCCGCATAGGTGTCGCGCAAATTAAAGAGCGCGTCGTAATAATACGGACTTAAACTGAGGGCTTTTTCAAAACAGCGGCATGCCTGCTCATATTCCGCCTCCGTAAAATGCAAAACGCCCAAATTGTTCCACAGGCGGGGATTGTATTCGTTCATGTCAAGACCTATGGAACAGTATTCAAATGCTTCTCCCGTTTCTCCGAGTGAAAGGCACACGAGGGAAAGTCCTTCCAAAACTTCCTGGTCTTCATAGGTCGGGTCAAGTTCGTAGGCGGTAAGCAAGGCTTGTTTTGCCGCCTGTAAATTGCCGGAATCGCGGTAAGTTATGCCTAAATTGTACCACAAAAGATAATTCGATTTTTCGATGTAGATGGCGCGTTTGAGGCAGGCAATCGCTTCGGCATAGTTTCCGTGCGATGCAAGCTCGATAGCATGAGTATTCAGTGTTTCAGGACTTTCAAACATACCGCCTCCATACCGCTAGTGCGCTCCCGCCTTTCTGTAATATAACGCTTTTTGCGTACCCTATTGTACGATATAATCCGAAAAGGGGCAATTACATTGCCGAAAAAAGTTCGGTAATCCGGGCGGCTCCTTCCGTATCGGGATAAAGCGTTTCAATCTTTTTGCAGGCATCGGCAATCAGGCTCCTGCTTTTGACCGATGCTTTTTCAAATGCCCCGCCCGCACTCAAAAGGGTGATTGCTTTTTCCACGGCGGAAGATTCGATGCCTTCGGCAACGGCTTGTTTAAAACAGGCGGCAAGTTTTTCAAAGTCTTCGGGGCGTTCTTGTATATGATACAGGACGGGAAGGCTTTTTTTGCCTTCGACTATATCGTCGCCGCGTTTTTTTCCGGCATTGCCGGTTGTAAGGTTTATAATGTCATCGCGGATTTGAAAGCCGACTCCGATTGCCGCCGCCGCTTCCGCTGTTTGATCCGCCTGTTGTGCAGTTCCTCCGCCGATTAAAACGCCGCAGCGGGCCGAAAGAGAGGCGAGGGTGCCGGTTTTAAGGGCGGTCATGGCAAGGTATTCTTCTACCGACGGAAGTTTTGCATTATCTTTATGCCATGAAATATCCATTGCCTGCCCCAAATGAAGGCGGCGCAGTTCCGTCATAAGCACATCGTATAAAAGAGCTTTCAAAGCAGGTTCAACATCCTGCAAACATGCGGCCGCCTGAAAATACAGCCATGAGCCCGCATTTAAAGCCGTGTCGATCCCCCGGCTTATGTGTACGGCGGGCTTTCCCCGTCTCATATCGGCACCGTCTTCTATATCGTCATGAATTAAGCTTGCCGTATGCACGAATTCAATAAGGGGTGTTATCGCGTATGCCTGTGCGATACGTTCGTTCCGGTTTTCGGCGGATGCGCTTGCAGCTTCGGCACACAAAACGGCAAACAGCGGTCTCCAGCGTTTTCCTCCCGATGCAACGAGGATTTTACAAGGCTCAACGAGTTCCGCAATATGTTCGGTAGTAACTGCAGAATCGGTTTTGCCGAATGCCTTTGTTTGCCAAGCCGATGCATACGGAATTTCCGGCAGATTTTCGCGCAATACCGCTTCAATTTTTTCCAGTCTTGATGTAAAATGTGTATTCATGCTATGTATTATAGCGGATTCGGCCGATAAAGAGAATAGAGAACGGGGCTGTCCGAAAATTTCAGTTCTCGGACAGTTTCCTTGATTTAATATGCGATGTTTAAAATTAAGTTATTACAATACAGAGACTTAATTTTAAACTCAGCGGGCTGTTGAAAAAGTAATCGACTTTTGAGTCAGCCCCGTTCTCCTTAGATTTAATGCGTGAGAGTGTATATGTCTGTAAACTCGTATGAAAAACCGGATTTTTGGTCTAAAAAAGCGTTCTCTGAAGGTTATCCTGCGCGTTCGGTCTATAAATTGAAAGAAATAAACGAAAAATATAATCTGTTTACTAAAAACGCCCATGTTCTCGATTTGGGTTCCGCTCCCGGAAGCTGGACGGTTTTTATTTTGCGGACACTCGAAAATACGGGAAAGCTTGTTTCGGTCGATTTAAAACCGCTTGCAAAAAATGTAAAGGGGAATAATTTGGTCTTTTTTCAGGGTGATTTATACAATGAAGCTTTGAGAGAACGCATAAAAGCCGAAGGTCCCTACGATGCGGTTGTCTGCGATGCCGCGCCCCCTACGACCGGAAACCGCCTGATAGATACGTCGCGTTCGGCAGGTTTGGTTGAGCTGGCCTTTTATTATGCGCAGACAATGCTCAAAGAAGGCGGCAATTTTGCCGTAAAAATATTTCAGGGTTCCGATACCCGCGCATTGACAAATCAAATGAAGGATTTGTTTTTGGTGCATCGCAGTTTTAAACCGACTGCCTGTCGCTCGGAATCTTTTGAAACGTATTTAATCGGTATGCAAAAAAAAGGCGGCAGTATATAATGCACAAGAATATATTTCGATTGATTTTTTTCCGTTGTATATCGGTTTTCCGGTGTTTTTTCGCTTTCCCGAAACGGCGTATATTGTATATCGCTATTGCTTTTGTCGGTATTTTCGGTTTGTCGGTTTTTATCATCCGCGGCGTTTCGGAGCAAAAGTTTCACGAACAAAATAATAATCTTCCCGAAAATCTTTTGGGAAAAGAAATATGTATTCCCGATTTTTCGGAACAAGCCGAACCTTCTGCTTCCGATACCGGTATTGCCGTAGATGAACTGTTTGCAGGGCAGGGCGGCTACGATGTTTTTGCCTGCGAATATCCGATTGTTTCGGGATCATCTTCGGTTCCCGATCCCGCCGTTTGGGCGCAGGCTGTACAAAATGCCGCTTTGTACCCCGAACTGACTTATACGGCTTACCGTATCCGTCAGGGCGATATGATAAGCGTCATAGCCGAGCGTTTCGGTGTTACGCAGGATACCTTGATAAGCGTAAACAATATACGGCAAACGCGGCGCATTCAAATCGGGGAATATCTGTGTGTTCCGTCTATGCCGGGAATTTTATATACGACAAAAAAAGCCGGAGAAACCGTCGGAACCATTGCACAATCCTATCAGGTTTCGGCAAAAAAAACGGCAGCCGTAAATCACCTGATAGAAGAAAACCCGCTGCCTGCCGGTGCAACTGTCTTTGTGCCCGATGCTTTTTTGGATTGGGTTACGCGGCAGGAGATAAACGGCGACTTGTTCAAGCGTCCTCTTCACAGACGCTATTATATGAGTTCCCGTTTCGGCTGGAGGGCGAGTCCTTTTACCGGAAAACGTACTTTTCATAACGGTGTAGACATGGCGGCTGCGGCATGGACACCCGTGTATGCGGCTTTGGCGGGCAAGGTTACTTTTGCAGGATACGGTGCCGTCTACGGAAATTATGTGATTGTTACCCATCATTCCGGCTACCGTACGCTCTATGGTCACATGGCGGGTATAAAAGTAAAAACCGGAGAATATGTTGATACGAAAAGCGTTTTAGGCTGGGTCGGCAATACGGGATTGAGTACGGGGCCGCACTTGCATTTTTCCGTTTTTAAATACGGTTCGGCAGTCAATCCGGTCAGTTTGTGGAATTAGCAAGGGTGAACCCACCGCAGGGCACGCAGAGTACGCCAAGATTTTCGACAAGATGGCAATTATCCGGCACGCGGACTTCCCTTGCGAACTTTGCGCCCTTAGCGGTGAATTAACCGCAGGGCACGCAGAGAACGCCAAGATTTTCGGCAGGAGAGCAATTATCCGGCACGCGGTTTCCCTTTGCCGACTTTGCGCTCTTAGCGGTGAATTAACCGCAGGGCACGCAGAGAACGCCAAGATTTTCGGCAGGAGAGCAATTATCCGGTACGCGGACTTCCCCTGCGAACTTTGCGCTCTCCTATGTTTTTTATCAAGTAGGAATAGCATTTTTTGTTTTTTCTTACTTGAGCACTCCTGTCCTTTTAATACCTGATGTTAAGCCGTCATTCCCCTTATGTCTACGGTAGACGGCATCGGCCTATACTCTTGTTTATTTTTTGTAACCGTATAAAGTAATTCGGCCATTTTACGGGCTATTGCCGTTATTGATTTTTTCTTTCCTTTTCCCCTCCATACCATATATATAAATTTGTCCTTTAACGCTCCTCCATTTTTACTGCGAACCATACTCCACGCTGCCTGATACAATAAAGCTCTCAGATAATTATTTCCCTTGCGTGTAATATGACCGTACTTTTCTATCGTTCCTGAACAGTCCACCCTCGGTACAAGACCTATATAATTAGCTACCTG
>CAUURR010000101.1:0-6847 GCA_963547555.1 uncultured Treponema sp.
GGTTTATTCAAATCGCTTATAAACTTTGCGCTCATCGTTATTGCAAACCGGCTTGCCCGTATGGCAGGCGAAGAAGGGGTGTACTGATGGCTTCAAAAATCAAACAATCTTTTGCAAGTTACCTTTTCGATGTCGTCAATGTTGTTTTTTTAATTGTTTTGGCGGCAAGCTGCATATACCCGTTTTGGGATACGCTTATCGTTTCGTTCAGTTCGTTAAAAGGCTATTTGGGTACCAGCGTTCATATATGGCCGAGCGAATGGTCTTTTGCAGGCTATGCGTATATGTTCGGCAATAAAGATTTATGGCTTTCATATGCGAATTCGCTGTTTATAACGGTTGCGGGTACCTTTGTAAATGTCATCATCACGGTGATGACCGCTTACGTGCTTTCCAAAAAAAATCTAAAAGGGCACCGTTTACTTACCTTTTTAGCCGTGTTTACAATGATGTTCAGCGGCGGAATTATTCCGACGTATATTATCGTAAAAGAAGTGCACCTTATCAATTCGCTGTGGGCGCTTATATTGCCGACGGCAATCACCACGTCGTATATGATAATAATGCGCAATTTCTTTTTCGGTATCCCCAAAGAACTTGAAGAATCCGCCGTGATTGACGGATGCACCGAAGTCGGGGTGTTGTTCAAAATCATGCTGCCCGTATCTTTACCCGGAGTGCTTACGATTGCGTTGTTTTATTCGGTCGATCACTGGAACGATTTTTTTAATGCGATAATGTATTTGAACGACCGATTTAAATGGCCGCTGCAATTATTTTTGCGCTCCATGCTTTTTGAAAGCGATGCGGCATATTCGAGCGGCGGCGAAAGTTTGTTTTTGCTCGGTCAGCCGATGAAAATGTCAGCCGTTATAGCGGCGATTTTACCTATTATGCTTGTCTTTCCGTTTTTCCAAAAATACTTTACCAAGGGAATGCTTGTCGGTGCGGTAAAAGGATAAAAAACGGAGTATAGATATTTATTAGGAGGAAAACTATGAAACAAAAAAAATCGGTAAAAACACTGCCGCATTCGTTGATGGCAGCCTTATTGTGTGCTGTGCTGTCGACTGCACTTTCGCTTGTCCTTTTCGGCTGCAGCGGTTCTTCCGGCGGCAAAAAAAGCGGTGAAGTGCAGATTAAATGGCTGACAACCGGCGATACTGCGGCAAAGGTTATAAAAAGCGATGACCGGATTGTTGAAGCAATCAATAAAAAATTGGGAATAAAACTTTCCGTACAAGTGGTTCCCGAAAACAACACGGAAAAAGTAAACGTCATTATGGCTTCAGGCGATATGCCCGACATTGTAACCGGAGCATACGGAACCTCGGCAACCCAACAGTGGATAGATAAGGGCTTGGTTATACCCTTAAACGACTATTTTGCCGCCAATCCGGATATGAAACATTGGGACGAGGATATTTATTCGTGGTCGGCTATTGGCGGGAAATTTTACGGTGTTCCGTTTATTACCCAGTATGAAGCGGCAAACCGGCTTATTCTTATGAGGCAGGATTGGCTTGATGCACTGCACATGAGTTATCCGCGCACTTTGGATGAAATGAAAGCCGTACTTACGGCGTTTACGAAAAACGATCCGGACGGCAACGGCAAAAACGATACGGTCGGTTTTACGGCAGCCCGCCCCGATGCCGTTGCAGGTACTACGCCGTTCGACTGGGTGTTTTTTGCGTTCGGTCAAAAATATGCCGATTATGCGCTGGATGCAAACGGCAATATTATTCCGTGGTTTGAAGACGCTTCATTTATACCCGGAATGCATTATATATGCGATTTGTACAAAAGCGGCGTAGTCGACAATGAAATAATGCTTAACCAACAGCCCAAGGCGGAAGAAAAACTGTATCAGGGTAGGGCGGGTGCCGCATTGCTTCCCTTGTTCCGCCACATTACACGCCACGAAAACAATTTACGCCAAATACATCCGGACGCTTCTCTTACGTATGCATTGCCCCCTGCAGGCTCCAACGGCGATTTCGGTTTAAGCAGACAGGGTAAAACGGGCTTTTTTACCTGCGTTACAAGCTCTTGCAAAAATCCCGAAAAAGCCGCAGCCTTTATCAATTTTATGATTTCAAAAGAGGGTACCGACCTGTTGCGCTTGGGTATAGAAGGTATTCACTACACAAAAGAAAACGGTAAAATCGTCTTCAACGAAGAAGAACGCGCAAAGGATTCTTTTTCGCCGAACGGATGGGCTCATGCGCTTGCATGGGGCAGTTTCTTTTGGCCGCTTGAAAGCTCCTATCTCCCGGCAACCGATCCGAATGCGCCGCGTGCACTGGAAACGGTTGCACTTGCAACAAAGGCGCAAAAACCCAATCTTATTAAAACGATACCGCCTATTGAAATCGAAAAAAGCGGCGTTTTAAACGATATTTATATACAAGCGTTTTCCGATATGATTCAAAACAGAGTATCGGTGGAAGACGGCGTAAAAAAACTGAGCGAAAAATGGCGTTCTCAAGGCGGAGACGAATTGCTTAAAGCACTCAACGATATATATAAAAACAGTAAATAACGATATTTTGAATTAAGTCATTACTGTATAAAGATTTAATTTGAAGCACAGTGGGGATGGCGAAAAAGTAATTAACTTTTGAAACATCCCCTTGTGTATTTTGTAAGATAAGGGAGTTGTTACGTAAAAATGAGCGACAAGCCGAATATATTTTTTATTTTGTGCGATGATTTGGGGCCGTGGGCGCTTCACTGTGCGGGAACAAAAGAACTGCATACGCCGAATATCGATAAGATAGCGGATCGCGGAATGTTTTTTGAAAATTTCTTTTGCGTATCGCCGGTGTGTTCTCCGGCGCGTGCGTCGCTTTTAACGGGAACCATACCGTCTTCTCACGGTGTGCACGATTGGCTGCGTTCGGGCAATGTGGATAAAAGTAAATTTGAACGGCAGGGAAAACAAAATCCCTACAGCGGCGGTTACAGAGATGAAGACAAACCTATTCAGTATTTGGCCGGTAAAACAACGTACACCGATGTGCTGTGCCAAAACGGCTATACCTGCGCTCTTTCGGGAAAATGGCATTTAGGCGACAGCATCCATCCCCAGCACGGTTTTTCGTACTGGTATACGATAGGTATGGGCGGCTGTTGTTATTACCACCCCGATATAGTCGAAAACGGCAACATAACCGTAGAAGACGGAAAATATGTAACGAACCTTATAACCGATAAAGCGCTGGTATTTTTGGACGAATTGTCCGAAAAAAAACAGCCGTTTTATTTAAGCGTACACTATACCGCGCCGCATTCTCCGTGGGGGGCAGAACATCACCCTGCCGAATTTATCGATATGTATCAAAACTGTGCATTTGAAAGCATTCCCGATGTTCCCGACCACAAAGGACTGACCTGTTCTCCGGTATACGGTACCGATAAGCGCTTTGAAAACCTGCGCGGTTATTTTGCCTCGATTACCGCCATGGATGCCGATGTGGGACGCCTTTTGAGCGCACTCGACGAAAAAGGTCTTACCGATAATACCATCGTGATTTTTACGGCGGACAACGGTATGAATATGGGCCACCACGGCGTGTGGGGTAAGGGTAACGGTACGTTCCCCATGAATATGTACGATACGTCGGTAAAAGTGCCCTTTATTATATCTTATCCGCCGATGATACGCAAAGGAAGCCGTACTGATGTCCCGGTAAGCGCATACGATTTTTTTCCGACCATCCTCGATATGCTCGGCTTTGATTTTAAAGTTACCGAACGTTTACCCGGCAAAAGCTTTGTTCCCGCGCTTAAAGGAGAGCACTCTTTTGCGGGGCACGTAGTGGTATTCGACGAATACGGCCCCGTGCGGATGATACGCTCAAAAAAATATAAATATGTTGCGCGCTATCCTTACGGCGAAAACGAATTGTATGATTTACAAAATGATCCTGAAGAAAACGTAAACCTTATAGACGATGAGCGCTATGCGGATATTGTAATCGATATGCGTTGCAAATTGGAAAAATGGTTTAACGACTACGTTAACCCCGATATCGACGGTGCAAAAGAGGGGGTTACCGGTTTAGGACAGCTGTGTTCTGCGGGAATATATGCCGAAAAAGCCCTGAAATACGCTCAAACCGATTGATGTTTTACATTATGTAGATATTTTATGTACATATTTTTCTCGGGTGTGTCATATTTTCGGGATTCAAAATATCGTCAAGCTGTGCGCGCGTCAATAAGCCCTGTTCCAATACGAGGTCGTAGACGGCGCGCCCCGTTTTAAGGGCGGTTTTCGCGATTTCACTTGCCGCTTCGTAGCCTATAAACGGATTTACGGCGGTTACCAAGCCTATACTTTTGTACACCATATCGCGGCATAAGCCGGCGTTTGCCGTAATGCCGTCTATACAGCGCTTGCGCAGGGTTTCCATAGCGCGGCACAGCATATCCTGCGATTGAAACAGGCTGAATGCGATGATGGGCTCGAAGACGTTTAACTCCAGTTGTCCCGCTTCGGATGCGAGGGTTACGCTTAAATCGTTTCCGATAACTTTAAAGGCGGTTTGGTTTACTGCTTCGGGTATAACGGGATTGACCTTTCCGGGCATAATGGAAGAACCCGGCTGCATGGGCGGCAAATTGATTTCGTTTATGCCGCAGCGCGACCCCGACGACAAAAGCCGTAAATCGTTGCAGATTTTGGAAAGTTTTACCGCAAGCCGCTTTACCGACGACGAATACATAACAAAGGAGCCGGTGTCCTGCGTTGCTTCGATAAGGTTGGGCGAGGAAACGAGGTGCATACCGGTAATTTCTTTTAAATGAGCGGTAACTTTTTCAACATAACCCGGTTCGCTGTTTATGCCCGTGCCGATGGCGGTGGCACCCATATTGATTTCCAAAAAAAGCCGTGCGTTTTCGTTTAAGCGTTCCACTTCTTCGGTAAGGGTTACCGCATAGGCTTCAAAGGTTTGTCCGAGCGTCATCGGAACGGCGTCCTGTAACTGGGTGCGCCCCATTTTCAAAACCGACGAAAACTCGGCAGCTTTGCCGTGCATTGACGCGATGAGTTTTTGCAATTCTTCTGTTAAGGGTTTGTTGCCTGAATAAAGGGCGATTTTAACCGCGGTGGGGTAGGCGTCGTTTGTCGATTGGGACAAATTGACGTGGTTGTTCGGGTGGCAGTATGTGTATTCACCCTTTTTATGTTTCAGCAATTCCAGGGCACGGTTTGCAATCACTTCGTTTGCGTTCATATTCGTGGAAGTACCCGCACCGCCTTGAATCATGTCGACAATAAATTCCTTGTTGAATTTACCTTCGGCAACTTCGGTGCAGGCTTGTTCTATGGCCTCATAGCGCTCCTTATCCAAAATACCCAAATCGAAATTTGCACGGGCGGCAGCCGATTTTACTTTGGCAAAGGCGTAAATCAGCTGCGGATACAGATTCAGTTTTATGCCCGTTATCGAAAAGTTTTCAACGGCGCGCAGGGTTTGAATGCCGTAATAGGCTTCGTCCGGAACTTCGCGCTCGCCCAGTAAATCGTGTTCGGTTCTCATAGTAATGTTTGCTTCTCCTGCTGCTGGTTTTGCTGTGCAGCACCGACAGTGTATATTAACAGTGTAACGCGAAAAAAAGCAAAGCACCAGAGGCATTTTTAGTACAGCCGTATTTTTATCAAAGCGGTTTTTAAAAAACGCCCCTTTTTTTAATTTTTGACGTATGCTTTTCAAATAATGACACTGGTGCGAATTTTTGACGAGTGATATACTGAATTCCATGAAAAGGATTTTATCGGAGGTTTTTATATGAAAAAGCGTGTACTTGTCGGAGGAATGCATCATGAATCGGATACCTTTAATCCGATTACAACCGGCGAAAACGATATTTGGGTTATCCGCGGAAAAGAATTGATTGAATCGAAAGGGCAAAGTTCGGTATGCGGGGCGATTGCAACGCTTAAAGAGGCAGGTTATGAAGTGCTTCCGGCTCTGATTGCGCGCGCGGTTCCGAACGGCGAGTGGGACAAAAACTATTATTTAAAGCTTAAAGGCGAGTTTTTGCAGGCGATAAAAGACGCCTTACCTTTGGATGCGCTGTGTCTTTCGCTGCACGGTTCCATGCGCGTGCGGGAAATCGGAGAGGCCGAGGGAGACCTTTTGGAAGACATACGCAAAATCTGCCCCGACATTCCGATTTTATCATCGCTCGATATGCACGCGACCGTTTCGGACAGGATGCTGCGCTATGTTGACGGCTACGTGGGCTATAAATGCGCGCCTCATACGGACACCTACGAAACCGGCGTTCATGCCGCCCGTATGACGATTGACACCCTCGAAAAAGGTGTAAAGCCGGTTTTGGAAGCGGTAAAAATCCCTTTTTTAATCGCGGGCGAACAGTCCGAAACAAGCGTCGAGCCTATGAAAAAACTTATAGCGGTATTGCGCGAAGTTGAAAAAGAAAAGGGCATTATGGCGGCTTCGTATTTACTCGGCTTTCCGTGGGCGGATACGGCAGACAACGGTGTTACCGCTATGGTCGTTGCCGACGGCGACAGAGAGCTTGCGCGCAAAAAGGCCCGGGAGCTTGCGCAGCTTTTTTGGGATACGAGAAGCGAATTCGGCTTTTACAACGAAACCCGCGAAACCGCCGATGCCCTCAAGCACACGAAGTTGAGCATAGAAGAAGGTGTGTATCCGGTTGTGCTTTCCGACAGCGGCGACAATCCGACGGCAGGCTCCTCTCAGGACGTAACGAATTTTCTCAAAGAAATTACAGCTGATTCTTATCTTTCATCGCTTGAACCGCCCCTGTGTTATCAAGCATTTTACGACCCGCAGCTTGTGGTAGC
>CAUURR010000102.1:0-6816 GCA_963547555.1 uncultured Treponema sp.
TTGCGGTACAAGATGTAAACGACATAAGTCAAAAGAATAAGCAAAGTATAGAAACTCTGTCCAATGAAGTGAACAAGTTTAAGGTATAAGAGGCGACGAACACTTGAAAGTCTGCATAGACAGGCGGCAATACGCAAAAAGGCTGCCTCGAAGCTTCGCTGGCCGATACCGCTGCTTCGCTTGTGCAGAATTTTTTGCGTATTGCCGCCTGTCTATGCGGTTACCGGTGTTTTGCTGCCTGCCCTCATATCTTTGATGTAAGCAACTGTTTTGTTACGGCAAGTGAGTGGGACTTTCAGTAGCGGTAGTCCTGTACCGCGTTCCTCTTGTATATGAATTCGATAATAGCTTCAAAACCGAATAGACATGTGCGGGATGTGCGGCAGAAGGTGTCGGGTGCGATGTTCCACCACCTAAAACATCACGTACTTACAGCTTTTTGCGGCATCCTGCCGAATGTGGGCAGGGGGTAATGAATAATTAGAAATTGCACATTACCCTTTGAAACGACCATTAACTATTAACAATTAAACCAACGGCATCCGTGCCTGACATGGTTATCCGGAAATAGTTATGAAAACTTACCGCCGTGCCTCTAACAAAATAAGGGCATTTTCCGCCTTATAGCCCGATTTTTCGATGGCGGTGTCCGCTTTTTGCTTAATTTTCAGGGCGGCATTCAGAGCACTTACTGTGTTCTTTTCTCCTTTTTCGTCTGCCGTTTCCAGCGCATAGAGCATAGAGGCCGTCCATGAAGTTTCAAGGGCGCACTCGCGGTTAAACCAGAGGATATTTTCAAAACGGTTTAGGCCGAGAATAAGCGGTGCGTTTTTGTGCGCAACAAGGGCGTTTGCGAAATCGGCGAGGGTAACTTTTTTAGGCTTCGGTTTTACCGTCCGCTCCGTTTTTGCTTTTTTCGTTTTAGAGGACGTATCGGAACTAAAGGCGAGCTGTTCATACAGCAGGTGCAGTTCCCGCATACGGATAAGCCGGCCGCTTGTTTCGCCTGCAGGATAGCCGTATTCGTTTAAAATGCGCAGCATTTTATCTTCAAGCTTCCATAAATCGATGATTTTATAGGCACCGCTTACGTTCAGATTTGCAAGGCTGTCTTTTACGCACAAGAGCATACAATAAGCGGCTAAAACCTGCGGCATAAAGGCATACGAGGCAAATTCCCGATAAAAGTCTTCCGGTGTTCCGCCTTTTGCCGAAGAGGCTGCCGGCAGTGCGGCTTTTTCGACAGCATCCGCCGGGTTTTCTTTTTCCCGGGGGGCGGTCCCTGCAGTTCCTTCAGATGCGATTTTTACGAGGCTTTGTACGCGTGAGCAAAAGTGCATCCATACCTTTTGAGCCGGAATTTTTTGTGCCGTTTGAGCAAGTGTTAAAACCGAAGATGCGCCGTAATTGCCGTCGATAAATTCATGTAAGGCTTCAATATAGGCAAGCCCCGCTTTTTCGCTTTGTATCAAAAGTTCGTTCAGGGCGGGGGGCTTTTGCGCATCTTTAGGCTGCAAGTGCGGAAAACAGAGGCCTGCGATTGCCGCAAAAAAATCCTTTGAGGCAAAGCTTTGTAAGGGCGTATACAAATCTTTAAGGTGCAAGTCCTGCAAAGCTGCTTCAATATCCCTGCTGCCCTGTCCGCCCAAGTGTTCGCACAGGATGCGGTATTTTCCGCTTTCATCGTCTTGTACCTCGTGTGCGTCCAACAGCACTTGACATTCAAACCCGTTTAATTGAATGTACATTCCCTTTTCAAAAAGTTCTTTGCTTGACCTTATAAACTGCAAGCCGCTTTTTTGCTCGCTGAATATGCAGTAATAATCGCCGTGATTTGTCAGTCCCCATGCGTGAGCAAAATCTTCCGTGTGCAAAGCGGAACCGCTTTCAGTTTTAACGGCGTAGGCGCATGATGTTTTTATATAGCCTGCGGCGCGCTCGTATACGTTGTTGTAAAAAACGGCGGACACTTGATTGCCGGCTCGATTGGTATATGCGAATACGTTTTCGTTTACGCTTCCCTCGTTCCATACATCGTAGAGGCGGAAGTGTTCGACTTCCGAAAACAAATACCGCCTTTTTACCAGCGGGAATATTTCTCTATTGTGCCTCTCGATAAGTCCGTAATCGTCGCCTTCGTTCCAATACGCTTTTGTAAATTCCATGCCGTATTTTTCGGTAAAGCCTTCGATTTGTCCATGCCCGAACATCGGAAGGCCGGGCATCGTAACCATGAGGGTGCAAACGCCGAAATATTTATCGCCTTTGCCGAACTGCACGGCGGCGGTTTCTTCATCGGGATTGTTCATAAAGTTTACAAAACGCTTCAATACCTGCGGATCGAATTCCATCGTATTTTTTATAGTCGAGCGGTATTTGTAATTTTCTTCTTTTTTAAGCATATTCATAAATGCGCTGTTGTATACGCGGTGCATACCGAGTGTGCGCACAAAATAGCCTTCCATCATCCAAAAGGCTTCGGCCAAAAGCAGGGTGTCGGGAACTTCCCGTGCAACACGGTCTACTACTTCGCGCCAAAACTCGTTCGGAATGGCTCTTTCAAAATCGTCGATACTGATTGCCGATTCGCTCCGGCTTGCTATATCGCCGCCCTGTCCGGGTTCCGGATACCACAGCCGCCTGATATGTTTTTTTGCCAAAACCATCGCGGCATCGAAACGTATAATCGGAAAATTGCGCGCAACGTGAAGGATTTTTTGAATAACTTCTTCGCGCGCTTCGGGGTTAAGAAAATCGATTTGAGCCGTATCGTTCCACGGAAGGCCGGTACCGTCGTTCCCGTGATAGATGTAGCGCACATCGCCGGTATAACTGTCTACACGCTTAAATACAACGGCGCAGTCCGTTTTTGAAAAATAGCCGTTTTCGACAAAGACTTGCACACGGTTATCCGGTGAAAGATTTTCTCCCGTAAAACTGTAGGACGGAAAGGGATTGTCGCGGCGTTGAATAAACAGATGCGGTTTTTCAATCACCCATTTGGAATCCATTCCCGTGTGGTTGGGCACCATGTCCGCAGCAAGCCGTATGCCCCGTGCCCATAAGCGCGCGCGCAAATTGCCCAAGGCTTCCCAGCCGCCCAGATTTTCGGCTATATCGTAATCGTCCAAACTGTAAGCACTTGCCGCCGCTTCGGGATTGCCGTTTATCTGTTTAATGCGCCTGCTTGCCTGCGATCTTCTCCATATACCGATAAGCCATAAGCCCGTAAAGCCGCGCCTTGCAAGCATATCCAATTCTTCATCGGGAATTTCATCGAGGCGGCGTATATCGCGTCCGTATTTTTTTGACAGCTGGTCAAGCCATACGAGGACTGTTTTTGCCATAAGAACGACGCGCGGCATCCAATCCGTATCGGGGCTGAACCTTTCGTATTCTTTCATTAAATTTTCATAGCTGTAGGCCTGCATCGGAGGCGGATTAAAGTTTTGTCCCGCGCCTCCCGTCCATGCGGCTTTGCTTTCTTCGGCGATAATGTCCATAGCGGATAAAAGTTCCGCCATTGCGCTTCCGATAACGCCGCTCCAATACCGCCTGATGTAGTCGAGTTGTCCGCGTAAACTGTCCGGGCTTGCAAGGGCGGGCTCTCTGAGCATGGAAATAAGATCGGTGTTGTGCGGCCCGAAACCGGGTTGTGTTTTAAAATATGATTGCACAAAATTCCACAGGGGTGCGTACTGCGGGTTTTGTGTCAATACCGTATCGTCGAATAAAAACAGATAAGGCTTGTATGCGGGATTTTCAAGTGCCAAATGCAATAAAATCGTATCTTCAAGGATAAGGGTTGCATTCGGCATACCGCCGCACGTTTTGTTCAGATAGGTTTCGGCTCTTTCTTTTCCGTTGTAAACATCCGCCGGCGGAAATTCCGCATTAAATTCGCTAAGCAAAACCGATACTTTTTTTACGCCGACGCTTTCTTCCGATTTTTGCAGGGCCGAAACAAAGGCTTGAGGATTTTTTTGTTTGCGGTATTCTTCACACACGCTATGAAAAATCCTGTTAAGAAGTCCCATTGCATTTAAATCGCCCGCTTTTACAAAAAAATCGGCCGATGATTCGGTTGACGATAAGGGCGTTTTATTCAATAAGAGAGCCTTGTTATCGTTTATTTTTTTTGCAAATAAACGTACATTTTTTATGTTTGCTTTCGAAGTCTTTTCCGATGATGAAAACAAAGAGTCGGAAAAGCCGCATACGGTGCGTATATTCTTTAAAACAAGAAATTCCATAAGCTATATTTTACACTATAATTCATTACTTGTAAAACCCTTTTTCCAGTGCCACAGCGGTTTTGCCAATGCATTTGAAAAAGGCTGTATGCGGTTAAAATCGGGAAGCCATGAATCGTCGTTTTCAAGTTCCTGATAAAACAGGTGCGAAAAATCGTATTCATATATCAGGTTTTGTATTGCCTCAAATTCGGCTTGATTTATAAAGCGGTCGGGAAACACGCCGCTGTCCGTGCCTGCCGATACGGGATGAACGGGCGTATACTGGCTCATAAGCGAAATGCAGGCTTTACCGTCGGCGTTTTCTTTAAGCCAGTCCAATACCTGATGCGTATTTTCAAGACAACCGGGCAGTACCAGATGTCGGATAATAACCCCCGACAGTATTTTTTCAGGTTCCGAATCGGTAAAGTGTAAAGGCGAAAGTTCAATCATACGCTTTATTGCCGCCCGTGCTGTTTTACCGTAATCCTTTACGCCGAAAAGTGTCGAAGAAAGCTGCGTATTCAGCGTTTTTAAGTCGGGAAGCCAAATGTCCGCCAAGCCCGCAAGCATTTCGACGGCTTCAAGGCTTTCGTATGCCGAAGAGTTCCAGCACACGGGAAGTTTCAATCCCCGTTTTTTTGCCGCGGCAATCCCTCCTGCAATAGCCGGAATCGCATGGCTTCCCGTAACGATGTTGATATTTTCGGCACCCGCATCTTCAAGTACCAGGCACATGTCCGCAAACTCGGCAGTGCTTACCGTCCGTCCCATGCCCTCGCGCGAAATTTGGTAATTTTGGCAAAATGAACAGCCCAAATTGCAGCCGCTTATAAAAATCGTTCCCGAACCTCCCCTTGCCGTTACAGGAGGCTCTTCTCCGAAGTGAAGGCAGGCGACGGCGATTTTTAATTCCGCGGTTTCTTTACAAAAACCTGTTTTACCTTCGGTGCGGTTTATGCCGCAGCGGCGCGGACAGAGGGTGCAAGCTGTATATACCGCGTCAGTTGTGCGTTCCGTTCCGGTGAGCTGTGTTTTATCATCAAATAAATCCATAACGGCCATATTTTTTACAGAACGTTTTTCGACATAAAAATCGACATTAAATCGGTCAATTCATCGATAGGCAATTCTTCCGCTTCGGCCGTGACAAGCTCGCATAATTCTTTCCAGTCTTGATCGGTAAACGTATCATCCGTTTCGTCGGCTTCATCCGTATAGCTTCCGTTTAAAATCTCGGCGGCATTTACCAGCCATAAAAGATTTTGCTCTGACGGTTCGTTTTCAGGTTGTGCCGACTTTACGATTTTATTTTGCAGCCAATAGTCGGCTATACTTTCGGGCAAACTGCCTAAATGAGCGAAAAGATGTGAAAATCGGTTTGAAATTTCCCGGCACAAGGCTTCGGTTTTATCGGGTTTTCCTTCGGGTCGCGCCTGCTTAACCGCTTTACGAATATCGGTATAGAATTTTTGAATGGTATCCATAAAAATCAGTATATCATATTTTAATGAAAATTTGCATAAAATATGAATTTTATCCTTGACTTTTCCCGTAACAAGCCGTAAGATAATAGTATGAACTTGAAAACTGTTTTAACGACCGACACTGTTGAACTTCATTTGAAAGGAACAACAAAAGAGGCGATCATCGATGAGATGCTCGAAATCCTTGTAAAAGCCGGCAAAGTAACGGATAAAAAAGCAGCGCTTGACTGCGTTCTTGACCGCGAAAAAAAGATGTCAACCGGCATGAAGCACGGTATTGCTATTCCGCACGGAAAAACCGACACGGTAAGCGATTTGGTTGCTTGTATCGGTATTTCCGATAATCCCGTTGACTTTGATTCGTTGGATCAGGAGCCCTGCCGTATTTTTATTATGACCTTGTCGCCCATAAATAAAACGGGACCGCACCTTCAGTTTTTGGCTGAAGTAAGTCTGCTGTTTAAGAGCGCGGACAAACGTCAGGAAATATTAAAAACGGCCGACAAAGCGGAAGTTATTAAAATTTTAACCGAATAGTTTCGGATTATACAATCTACCGTTCTCTTTACCTGTAAAAATGGCTGTCCGAGTACTTGTTGCTTTCGGGCGGCTTTTTTAGGTTTTATCGTTTAATGTTACGCTTGCAAAATTCAACTTATTTTATGTATATTTTTGTCCGTGTTATGAAGGCATAAATAAAACGGATTCGGGATCCGATTTCTGTTTTAGCCGGTTTGTTCTAAAGGAGCATTGTATGAGTATTGCCGTTTATACGGTTTTTTGGAATGATGTTGAAGGAGCCGCACCCGAAGAATACAATGAAGCTTTTTTAGCTTCTCTGCGCGAAGATTTGAAAAAAGAAGAATCGGGATGCCGAAAGAGCATCTATATAGAGCCGCGTTTTTATTCGGGTAAGGGCGATTTTTGGGCTTGTGCGGAAAAACAAACGGCTGAACTTTTTAATGCTTTTACCGCAGCTATGGTACATACGGCGCGCCGTCTTAAAGACTGCACTCTTATTGCGGGCTTTGTTCTTCCCGACTTTGAAAAAGACTGGAACGCCCTCATCGCCGGAAAAAACGATGAAGAAGTAC
>CAUURR010000103.1:0-6750 GCA_963547555.1 uncultured Treponema sp.
CAGGATATACCAAGCTCTATGAGCTTATTCAGCGGGATCCGCAGCTGCAATCCTATGCTGATTGCAAGAGCGGTAGATCTGACGGCATGCGAAACAAGAAAATTTTTATTTTGCGGTATCGACGATTGCATAATACGCAACAGATACCGGGTGTTGTCTCTCATAAAAAGACAAAGGGCTTTTATTCGTCCCGATATTATTTTTATGTCCAATTCTTTATGCGTTGCAAAACGGGTAAACATTCTTTCCGTATAATTCAAATAATCATTATAAATCTTTTCAGCCATTTCGAGTTTTTCGGAATCGCTTATAGGTGTGATTGTTTTTTCGGCTTCTTTTGTATCATCATTCAGTATTGTGTTTATTTCATCGGTTACATCTACAGGAGGGGGAATCGGCGTTGTGTTTGCCGCAGTTTGTATTTTTTCTTCCTGTTTTTCCTCTTCTTCTTTTTCCGCGGGTTTTTCATATTGAACTGTTCCGTTTGAAAACACCTGTGTAAACTGCCAGTCGGTTAAAGCTTGTATAAGAGGTTCGCTTAAAGGTATCATGTTATTCAAAAGAATAAAAGTTTTATCGAGTACCAGATCTTCACTAAAAAAGATGCCGGGTTTTAATTCCGCTATATTGAAAGATGTCATATCGCTCCTGCCGTAAAATATTTTTTGCAGCTAATTATTTGTAGCCGATTATATATCAATATGCAATAAATTTATATACCGAATACAATATTTCAGCTTTTTTCAAAAAAAAAGCTGAAAAACCGCACATCGTTTTTCAGCCTTATGAAGAGCTGCAACGATGTCCGGATGTCTTATAACCCACCGTTACTTATAGCTCCTATGTAAAGTATCGGTGCTTTGTCTAAAAACTTAAGCGGTTTATAAAAATAAACCGTTTTTCTTTAAATAGTGTATATGCGTATCTATACTTTGCAAAATAATAGTATAAATAAGTTTTGACTTTAAAATATTATAAGCGGCCGCGGTTTTGTAATCTCCCCGAGGCGGGGGCGGCGGCGCAGGCGGCAAACTTTTTTGCGCTATGCTTTCAAGCTGTGACGGCGGAGGAAAAACCAAAGAAGCAAGTGCTTTTACGCGGCTTTTATATATAAGCTCGTCAATGCGGCTTAATTCATTTAAAACCTGTGTATAGTCGGCTTCCGTGCGGCAGCGGCGTCCGCATACTTCGGCTGCCTGCTTTACGGTGTTTTGCAATTCGCATAAATCCTTTTGCAATGAATTAAGCGCATGGGCTTTGTTATCTTCCTTTTGCCGCGGCGAAGACGGGGTATCCGTAAGATTTTCGGCACCGGCGATTTGAGAAAAACAAAAATCATCGATTTCTTTTTCGCGGACGGGAAGACTCAACAGATCACAAACATTTGCAAGAAAAAATCCGGGGATACACAGGCTTTTGGCTGAAAGAGAAGCTGTTTTTACGGCGGGGAAAGAAGCGGCTTTACTTTCAAACCACCATGCGTACAACAGCATCCGTGCATCGGTTATTACGGGGTTTCCTTCATAATCGGCGGCTTTGTTATCGTTAGTGTACGCGGGGTTTGTATAAACGGCGGCGGCGTTGTGCATTTCGGTGCCTTTTAACCGATGGGAGATAAAATGTGTCTTTTCTTCAAAGGTGCTGCCGCGGGCGTGTGTTTTATTTGCCGGATAGGATAAGTCCAAGCCCGCCGTGTAGATGATTTTCGCCCCGCAAAAGCGTGCAAAATCCCATGCCGAAGAAGCAACCGAACCGCCTGCAGCCAACGGTTCTTTTTTTTCGCCGAATTGTTCGATATAGCGTCCCAGAGGAAATAAAGACGAATACAGTATGATTTCTCGGCATTTAAATCTGAAAATATCGGGATATACGGCGGTTTCGGTAATCAAAATGCTTTCGGGAGCTTTTAAGTCCGCTATGTGCCGGGCATTGAGGTATTGGGGGTCGGTTACCAGTATAAAATGCGGCTGTACTCCGACGCGCAGACAGGAGCGGAGGGCGGTGTCGGTACATACCAAAACCGCGCGTTTTTTTACTTCCCGCAGGTGAGGCAGAATTTCATCCAAACTCGGCCCGGCAGCCAGTATGCAAAAAGGCAGGTGCGGGGCACCGTCTTTATAGCGGTTGATGCCGTTAAGGCTCATGCTGCGGGCGAGGTTTTTGCACATATTCGAAAGCCACAGCGTACCGAATTTTTGCAAAGTTTTTTCGTTTATATCCTGTTTGTCTTTATTGCGCGCAATCAATGAAGCAATGGCCGAAAAATACGCTTGTGCATGAGCGGTACAGGCCTTCGGTGCGATAACGGCGGCATCGCGAAGACCGTAATGTTCAAGAACGCTTATAACCGTTTGCGTATCCGCTCCGACTAAAAAAATGCAGGAAGGGACCTTAAAAACGGCGTCCCAATCAAATACGCAAAAGGCTTGTAAAAGGCGCAGCGGATCCGGTTCTATGACAATCAGATTTTTTGACGGAAAGCTTTGTGCCGCTTCGGCTTGTCCGTAACCGAGCCCCGAACCGAAAAACACAAGGCTTTCGGCTTGTTTTATAAATTCCGTGTGCAGGGTTTTAGCGGCTTCGTTTGAAGGATTATAGCGTGAGTGCAAAAGCAGGTCTTTATAAGAAGCGGTAATTTCTCCGTTTTTTGCTTCAAAGATGTGCAAAGTGCTGTCGGCTTCGGCGAAGCGGTTATCAGCTTCGCGGAAATCGTTATCGGTTGCACCGAAATCGTTATCGACTGCGTCGAAGCGGTTATCGGTTTCGCCGGAACGGTTAACCGCTGCGCAGGGAAAAGTGTCCGTCTGCAAACGAAGGCTCCGTTCAAGGGCGGGAAAACGTTCCGCAAAGTTTTTGAGGTTTTTTTCGAGCAAGGCTTTTTGCCGCTGAACATCATTCAAGAGTGAATTCAATCGTCATACCCTGTGTAAGCGGAGTACCTGCAGGCGGCTCCTGTTTGACCACCCAGCCTTCACCCCGTATAATAATATTCAAATCCGGCCGTCTTAAAAGCGGTAATAACAAGCGCTTCGGTTTACCCGTAAAGTCGGGTAAACGTTCTCCTATGCGCGCTTCTTTTTCCGTTTCAACACTGATATACCCTGAATGTGCAAAAGAAGATGCGTTTCCCCGCGCCAAACCGAGATAGTCGATAATGACATTCGCGGCATCGGCGATGATGGGCGCGACAATTCTTCCTGAAAGGGTTTCCCCTTTGGCCTTGGTAACGACGATATACAGCACTATTTTAGGTTTGTTTACGGGAAAAACGGCAACACAGTTCGACACAAAGTCGGTTGTGCTGTATTTACCCGTTTCCGTATCAAGCATTTGCGCAGTTCCCGTTTTTACCCCTATGGAAAAGTCGGCAAGAGAGGCGCGGCTTCCGGTACCGTAGCGTGCGGTTGTTTCCATACAGCTGAGAATGTAATCCGCAGCCTGTTTTGATACCGCGCGCTTTTTTTGAGAAGGAATGTGGCGGTATTCTTCGGTTCCGTTTGCATCGGTGATTTTTGAAATTAAGGTAAGTTTGACCGGAATACCGCCGTTTGCCAAGGCGGTTGCCGCCTGTACTATTTGCAGGGCCGAAACGGCTATTTCCTGCCCGATAGCAATAGTGGGTTTGGATCGCAGCGACCAATAGCGGTCATCTACGGTTTTAAGCGTGCCGCGCGTTTCGGAAGGCAGCTCGATGCCGGTTCTTTCCCCGAAGCCGAATCGCCGCAAGCTCTGCAAAAATTCTTCCGAGCCCGTTTTGCCGCTCATTTGAGCAATTGCATCGTTGCACGAGTATTGCAAAGCTTCGCGTATACCTACCCTGCCGTGGTTCCCCAAACAAGTGATGACGGCTTTTTCTCCGGTCGATGAACGAATTTCGTATTTGCCGTCACAAAAAAAAGTTTCATCTTTTCCGACCTTCCCCGAATCCAAAAAGCCCGCCGCACTGAATATTTTAAAAACCGATCCCGGCTCATAGGCGAGGACGGCGGGTCTGTTGATTTGTTCTTCGGTACTCGATGCGGGGTAAGTATTCAAGTTTGCTGCCGGCAAACTGATATATGAAAGAATTTCTCCCGTATCGGCTTCGGACGCCAACAGCATAAGGCTTTCCGCCTGTGTTTCATCCATGGCACTATGGGCGATATGTTCCAGTTTATACTGTAAATCGGCATCCAGCGTTAAAAAAACGTTTTTACCCGCGCTGATTGTTTCCGTTTCTTTCGGGGCTAAAACATCCTGCATGGAATATTCAATACCCGATAAGCCCTGCCCCGCATCGCCCATAAAACCTATTACCTGCGAAGCAAGCGCATTTTCAGGATATATGCGCCCCGCTATTTTATCAAAACGTATGCCGGTTAAGGATTTTTCGCGGACTACAGCCGCAACCGCATCCTTTTCAGCCGGACTTATCTTTTTTTTGAGATATAAAAAATCGGAAGAAGCACTGCGCAAAACTGCGCTTATATGCTCCGCACTTAATCCCGTTACTTCGGCCAGAGATTCTGCAAAATAGGCCGGGTCGGGAATTGCCGACGGGGTTAAACCTATATGGTAAAAGGGACTTGCAACGGCAAGCGGTTTTCCGGTTCTGTCTAAAATTGCACCGCGCTGCGGAATTTCCCGCGGGACACCGATTTCTTTTATCGGAGTAAATGCAAGATTCGCATAGACATAAGCTAAATATAAAAAGGCAAAAGCGAATACGGCTGTTACAATTCCCATTCTGATTTTTGAAAAAAAACCGTTAAACTGCATTTTACTTGCCCACCACTTTGCCGAGAATATGTGTCACCGGTATAAATCCGTAGTCCCGAGAATCTACCGAATCCGCATAATTATCACCGATTGCCATAACCGTCCGTTCGGGTACGACAGTATCGAATTTAATGCGCCGGTATTGTTTTTCCGTAAGGGGATAGGTTTTTCCTCTCACACTTACACTATATCCCGAATCCGATGAAAAATCCAGTGCTTCTCCCGCGCAGGCCGCACAGCGTTTGATAACGGCCTTTCCCTTATAAATAAACAAAATAACATCACCTTTTTCAGGCTGAGCCCATTGCACAAGTAACGATGTGCCGAACGGACGCGCCAAACCGTAGGCTGATTTATTGATAAACACGAGAGAATTTTCGTGAACGGCCGGTTCCATCGATGAACCGTGTACCCGTGCCATATCGAAGACAAAAATTTTAAGTACCAGTCCGATGCACACCCCGGAAATTAAAAAAAAGCGCATCTTCATATTCATATATTCTAATATGAACCCGTTGTTATGTCGATAGTCTATGTATGGAAATTATCAGCTGTTTTGAACCCAAACGTGCCGCCTACGCTTCTTCCTGTGCGACTTTGACCATAGAAGATATTTTGAATTCGCAGCGGCGCACAAGACGTTCCGTATTCTCGGCGGGGAAAGATTTTTCGCGTACCTGTGCAAGGGCGGCAGCGGCATTCAGCCGGTTGGGTCCCGTGATGATACAGGCGCGTATTTTTATTGCATCCGTTTTTTTATTTTTATGTGCCGCTCTATGTACCGTACAGATTTTATCGTATATACAATCATTTGCGGTTCCTTTGCGTCTTATTGATTTTGACAATGTCCAATCCCCCATTTTAGACGGGAAAATGCGCAATTTTGCTTTAAACTCCGGAAACGAAGAATTTGACGGAAACGGCAATGTTTCGCTTCCCGACAGTACGGATGCCGCCGCCTTATTTAAAATGCCGGTAACATATACGGAATACAAAGTGCGTTCCGGCGATAACATATCGTCGGTAACCAAGCAATTCGGTTTGAACAATATTTCCACCCTGATTGCCGTAAACAACATTGACAATGTACGCCTTCTGCGCGCGGGACAAACCTTAAAGATTCCTTCAATGGACGGTCTTCCTTACAGCGTAAAAAGCGGAGACAGCTTGGCGGGGATTGCTCAAAAATACGGCATAGAAGTGGAAGAGATTCTCGATGTAAACGAATTATCCTCGGATGTTTTACATGCGGGAGATACGCTTTTTATTCCCGGCGCGCGGCTGGACAGCAGTATGCTGAAAAAAGCTTTGGGAGAATTATTCGCCTATCCGCTGGCTGTAGGCTGGCGGGTATCTTCTCCCTACGGCTGGCGTCCCGACCCTTTTACAGGCGTCCGAAGTTTCCATACCGGCATAGATTTGGTTGTTCCGCACGGCACACCGATTCAAGCCGCTATGGGAGGCAGGGTTTCTACAAAAGGCTATTCAAATACATACGGAAATCATGTTATAATAGATCATGATAACGGGTATCAAACCCTCTATGCCCACATGGTTTCTTCAACCGTAAAAAAAGGGCAATATATACAGCAGGGCGGCCGCATCGGGTATGCAGGCAATACCGGTTATTCAACGGGAGTACATTTGCATTTTTCGGTATATAAAAACGGAAAACTGATAAATCCGGCAGCTGTACTCAAATTTTAGACGGTTTAAACCGAGCGGCTTACATATCGCCGCCGGTTTAATTTAAGAGGTATGTATGGAGTCGGTAACGGTATGCCGGTTTTGCGGCCGGACAATAGACGGAGCCTTTATTTTTTGTCCATGGTGCGGAATTTCACGGATTAACGGAGAACCCGCGTTTCAAGAAGACAGTCCGGTTTTTCAGCGTTTGGAAGAATTGCATGAAAAAGGTGTCTCCGGCCGTATTACAAAAATGGAAGAAATGCTAAACGAGCTTGAAAAAGAGTTGATCCGCTTTATGGAGGC
>CAUURR010000104.1:0-6677 GCA_963547555.1 uncultured Treponema sp.
CATCCGATTCCCCTGCATAAAGATTTTAAAGGTATGCCCCTTAAAATACGGTCGGTTCTTACCGCTTTTTTCAGCTTTACCGGAACTATCCTGATTGCACTTACTCCTTTGATTGCAATGGGTGAGGGAGCTTCAGTTAAAACGATTATCGAAACCAAAACGATTCCTCTTGCCTGTTTGCGAGCCAAACCAACCTTTTGGCCATGAATGCCGCGATTGAAGCCGCCCATGCGGGCGAAGCCGGAAAGGGCTTTGCCGTTGTTGCCGATGAAATCAGAAAGTTGGCGGAAGAATCAAGTGCACAGGGAAAAAGCATAACGGAAACATTGAAAATTCTAAGCGGCGAAATCGAAATATTGTCAAATTCCGCAAGAATTACCGAAGATAAATTCAACATAATTTTTGATTTGTCGGATCAGGTAAAAGACATGAGCCACAGGGTTATGGAAGCTATGCGCGAACAGGAAGAAGGCAGCCGTGAAGTTTTAACCGCCATACGCGACATAAATACCGTTACGCATCAAGTAAAAGACGGTTCCGCCGAAATGCTGCGGGGCGGAGAAAATGTCGCTCTCGAAATGAGCAAATTGGACAAACTTACCCGAATTATAAATGACAGTATGAATGAAATGGCAGCCGGCGCATCGGAAATCAACAATGCCGCAAGTGAAGTAAATGAAATAGCGCAAAAAAATAAAAGCTGTATAGAAAATCTGTCGTCGGGAGTAAAAAACTTTAAAGTATAGAGCGGAAAAAGCGGCGCTACTTGAATGTATGCGTCTTACTTCGGCAAAACAAACGCGCTTCAAGCAAATCGAATTGAGTATTTTGCCGCCCGCTTTAAGGCTTTTTATTTGAGCGTTTTTAAGTAGGCCTTTGTTTCGGCCGGGATGCGCGTGCTTTCAATTGCTTTTTGAATCGCTTTGGCGTGTGTAAAAGGTTCAAGCCGCCTGTTTTGAATATAGGGAAGCGCCGCATCGTATTGTTTAATCAAGGCAAAGCTGAAATACCAGGCAACCATCATCTTTATATAGTATTCATCGGATTCGACCGAGGCGGCAAGTTCGAGCATTTCCGTTTTGAATTCGGCGTCAAGATAATTCGACAGCAGGAGGCCGACGGCATAACGCACGGTATAGCAGTGCTGCGATTTAAGCCAAACAAGAATGCGCTGATATACCGCATCGGGATGTTTTTTGAACACAGGCGGCGAAAAAAGGTCGCAGGTTTCCCAGTTGTCGATAAAGGGCAAAAACGCTTCCGTCTTTGCAAGACAGGTTTCAAAATCGCGGATTTGCTCGATAAAGAACGCGTGCAGATTATTTTCTTCAAAATAGGTATGCGGAAGGACTTTCATAAAGGCTTCCGCTTCATCCGAATATGATTTAAAAAAGTTTTTTGCAAAGCTGCGCAGTACGGGGGTGCGGATTCCTATCATCGTTTTTTCGTCGACATTCGGCACAAGCTTTTTATTAAAAGCTTTGTATGCTTCATCACGAAAAGAAAACAGTTCTTTTTGAATGCGCCCCGCAGCGGCAGAGTCAAACTTCATACGAAAATTATATCCGGTTACCTATCTCTTATTCGCCGAAAACGGTTTTGTCATATAAATCAGTATAGGGGTCATAAGATAGTCGGCGGCGAGGGCGGAAATAAGACCGACGGCTGCCAATACACCGAGGCGCAAAATCGCATCAATCTTACACGTAAGATATACTAAAAAAGTGGCAGACAAAATAATCGTGGTCATTGCAAGCGTCTTTCCGATGGAATAAAACGTCTCGAAAATTGCACGGTCGTATGATTTTTCTTTGTCGAAAAGATACTTTGTATGGTTGGTAAAGTGAATGGTGTCGTCAACGGCAATACCCAGAATCATCGGCATAATCGCCATCGTCATAAGGTCAAGTGAAATATCCAGATAACCCATAATCGCGCCTATGACGATGACGGGAAAAACATTCGGAATAAGCCCGATCAATCCCATTTTCACACTGCCGAATACGAGCATCATCAAAATCGCAATCGCAGCAAGCGAGGTTAAAAACGAATACAATTCGCCGAATACGATTTTATTATTCAATTCGGCAAATTGTACGGCGGCTCCGATTAAGTGGCAATCCGCCTGCGGAAAAAGTTCCGCACAGGTTTGCTCGATGGTTTTCATATTTGCCGCAAGTTCGTTAGCGTCATACGAGGCAACATCGATTGCCATGCGGAGTGTGCGGAACTCTTCATCAACCCACCGCGATGTTTGCCCGCCTGAAATTTCGTATAAAAACAACAGCTGTGCGAGCAGATCCTCGTCATCGGGAATCGTGTAAAACGCGGGATCGTCTGCATGCATGGTTTGGTTCATCTCTTTGACGATATCCAAAATCGAAAAGATTTTCGGCACACCGTTATTCAATTTGGTCAGCCTGAATGTTCCGATAAGCGTGCTCAGTTTATCGAGTTTTTTAAGCACATCGGGATTTTTGACCGCATCCTCTTCATCAAAGGTGAGCATAATGTTGTAGTTAAAATAAGAACCGAGCTGCGACTGCGTAATTTCATAGATACGTCTGATATACGGAATGCGTAAGCCCATAAACTTAAAGCTGTCCATATTGACGTCTATCCTGAAAAGAGCGGGAATGCAGGCGGCGGTGATAAGCGTAAATGCAACAATAAGCGCTTTGCGCTTTTTAATAACGGTTTGCCCGAACCGTTCAAACCGTGCATCCAATTTTTGAGCACGCGCGGCCTTTGCATTGTGAAGGACTTCCGTATTTTTACCGGCTTCAACATCTTTTCCGAAGCTCATCAAAATCGGAATTAACACGCTCACGTAGACATACACTGCAAATACCATCGCGGCGCTTGCAGCTCCCATCCACCGTATCGGCCTCAGGTCGGTTGTTAAAAACGACAGTACCGAAACAACGGTAGTAAGGACAGTAAAAAAGAGCGGCCAGCCGGTATTTTCAATTGAATCGATAACAGCTTCTTTGCGTTTGCCGATTGCATAAAAACTCGTTTTAAATGAATTGACGAGGTGGATTGAGTAACCGACCGAAAGCGCCATGGCGAGTACAATCGGCACCGACATCATTTCCGACTTTCCCGAAATGTGCAAAAAGCCCATGATGCCGAGTACCGTGGTAATTCCGAAAAAAGTTGCGAACAAGGGCACTATCGTACCGCGAAGCGATCGGGTAAATACGATGAGCAAAATAATCATACAAAGGAAGCTCAAGCCGACGCTTTTTGTCGTCTCTTGTCTCATCACTGCCTTTTCTTCCGTTTCGGTGTAGGGGAGACCCGCAGGCTTTATCGTATATGCAGAGCTTTGGTATTTCGGGTCGGTAACAACATCGATTGCCGCATCTCCGATAACGTACATAGGTGCCTTTGTCGACGTTTTACTCCACACTTCTTCAGGGGGTGTCGCCTCAAGCGAAAGTACCAGCCACGTTTCCGTCGCATCCTGCGTTACGAGTTTATTGACAATCGACTTGCGCGACAGAATAAAATCCTTCGCCTTTTGCAGCTCGGCAGGGTCTGCGGGAATACCGTCTCTAAAGGGATTGGTGATTTCGATTCCCTCTTCGGTACCGACGGTAATATCCGTATCGGTAATAGAAGTGACGGAATCCGCATACGGCACCTTTTCCAAAAGATCGGCGCCGATATCTTTAATTGCTTGCAGCACCTCCGGCTTAAACACGTCATCGGATTCAAAGAGCAGCACAATCGAATCGTTACTGCCGAACAGCTCTTTGAACCGCGCATCGTTCTTTTTTGCGGATTCCCGTACGCTGATAAACTCGTCTTCATCCGCCGAACCGACCTTAAAGTTTTTTACGCCCAAAAGCCCCAAAACCGTTACTGCCGCAAGCAGTGCCAAACAGAACCAACGGTGTTTTAATTGAAATTCACCGATTTTTTTAAAAAATATGTGTAAACCTTCAAGTTTCATTTTATGAACCTCTTATAAAGTAAGTATATACTAACAATTAAAAAAAGTCAAATCAACAGCGCGACGCGAGTGTCGCGATATTAAAACTGCCGCACGAATAAATGCCGTTGTGACACTTTGTGCGGTTAAAAGGCCAAATCGAGAACCTGATTTATATGCGTAACCGGATAAAAGGTAATGCCTTTTTTTACCCGTTCGGGAATTTCATCCAAATCGCGCATATTTTGTTTGGGGATTATAACCTGCTTTATACCGTTACGCTTTGCGGCGACCGTTTTTTCTTTCAACCCTCCGATGGGAAGGACTTGCCCCGTAAGCGAAAGTTCTCCGGTCATGGCAAGGTGTTTGCGGATTGTCTTTTCTTTCAAAAGCGACATTAAAACGGTTGTCATCGTGATACCGGCGGAAGGTCCATCCTTGGGGGTCGCCCCTTCGGGAATGTGCAAGTGTATATTGTGTTTTTCAAAAAAGGCGGCATCCTTTATCTTGTTTTCGATAGCGTAAGAGCGCACCCAGCTCATCGCAATCGATGCGGACTCTTTCATTACATCGCCCATTTGTCCGGTCAGAGTGATGCCTTCTTTTCCCGGGACGCTTATAGCTTCCAAAAGCAGGGTGTCGCCGCCCATACTTGTCCATGCAAGACCGATTGCCGTTCCGGGACGGTCGGCTTTTTTACGGTTGTCTTCGTCGGTAAAGACGGGCTTGCCCAAGTATTTTTCGATAAGTTCTTTATCCAAGCTTACCGGGCGGGCTAAAAGCCGGTTGAGCTCTTTTTGCTTTTCTTTTTCTTCCGCACTTATAATGCGCTTAAGCTCTTTATTCTTTTTTGGTTTGCGGCCTGTATCGGGAATGTCTTTTGTTTCTTCTTTTGTTTTTTCTTCCGCCGCTTTTTGTGCGGCAATGCGTTCTTCCAATTCTTTGCGCGACGCTTCCTTTAAAGCGAATACTTCATCCATAAGCGAAGATATGCCGCTTTCGCCGAGCAATTCGGCCGCATATTTACGGTGTATTTTATCCAGGTTTTTTTCAAAATTGCGCACTCCCGCCTCACGTGCGTAAGAGTTTGCAATAAAAAGCAAATCGCCCTTTGTATAATGAACTTGATTTTTCGATAAACCGTTTTTTTCGAGGCTTTTAGGAACCAAAAAGTTTTTTGCGATTTCAGTTTTTTCCTGATCGATATAACCCGAAAGATGAATGATTTCGGCGCGGTCGCGAAGCGGCTCAGGAATTCCGTCAAGGGAATTTGCTGTCAGCATAAACAAAACATTTGAAATGTCGAAGGGCATATCGAGATAGTGATCTCTAAAGGCTATATTTTGTTCGGGGTCGAGAACTTCCAAAAGGGCGCTGGACGGGTCGCCCTGAAAACTTGAGCCCATCTTATCCACTTCATCGATGACAAAAACGGGGGCCTTTGTTTTAACGATTTTTAAGCCTTGAATGATTTTTCCCGGCATAGCGCCGATATAGGTTCTGCGGTGCCCTTTTATTTCGGCTTCATCGCGCATACCGCCTACCGAAAACCGGAAAAAGGGCTTATTCATCGCGCGCGCAATCGAGCGGCACACACTCGTTTTTCCGACACCCGGGGGGCCTACCAAAAGCACGATGGAACCCTTATTGTCGTTTTTTAATTTCCGCACGGCAAGATATTCTATAATACGTTTTTTAACGTCTTCAAGCCCGTAGTGGTCTTCGTCAAGTATTTCGCGCGCCTTGCCCATACTGTAATTTTCGGGCACGGGATCTTTCCACGGCAAATTGACGATGGTGTCGAGGTAGTTGCGCGTAAGTGTATATTCGGGAGAAGAGGCGTCCATAAGAGAAAATTTTTCCAATTCGCTTTCGACCGTTTCAAGCACTTCGCCTTCAAATTCAAATGAATCTATCTTTTCTTTGAATTTTTGGTAGTCCGAACTTTTTGCATCTCCGGCCATACCCAATTCTTCTTTTATCGATTTGAGTTCTTCCTTTAAAAAATATTCGCGCTGATTTTTTTCGATACGGTCGTTCAATTCGGTTTGAATCTTTTTTTGAATACGCAAAAGTTCCTGTTCTTTTTTTATAAAAACCAAAACGTTTTCCATACGGCGGCGCACGTTTTGCATTTCCAAAACTTTTTGCTGTTCGTCTTTATCGATATTCAAAATGGAAGCGATAAAATCCGCAATTTTTCCCGGATGATCGATGTTTACCATATTAAGGCGCATTTCTTCGGAAAAAAGCGGATTGTTTTCGGAGATTTCCTTCATTTCGCTTATTAATGCGCGGGTCAGCGCCTTTACTTCAAACGTATCGTCTTCGTAATCATCGAGATATTCGGCAATAACGGCCATGGGATTTTTTTGATTGATTGCCTTTCGAATGCGGAAGCGTTTGATTGTCGAAATAAAAACGTTTACGCCGCCGTCGGGCAAGTTGATTTTTTTTATAATGCGTGCCGCCGTTCCCACGCGGTGCAAATCCGAAACGGAAGGATTTTCGGCATCGTTTTTAAGCATGACGATTCCGATAAGTCCGTCTTCGGCGCAGGCGCTTTCGATAACCTTCGTATCTTCGGCCGAATTGATCATAAGCGGCGTAAAAATACCGGGAAAAATCGGGCGCCCGGAAAGCGGAATGATGCGCAGCTTGTTCGAAAGCGTTTGGTCTGCCGGCACAATGGTTTGATCTGCCATATTGAAAAACTCCTGTGAGGAATAAAGCTCTA
>CAUURR010000105.1:0-6623 GCA_963547555.1 uncultured Treponema sp.
AATCCACGCACCCGTGAGGGTGCGACATTATCAAAAAATAAAGACTATTATTTTGATTATATTTCAATCCACGCACCCGTGAGGGTGCGACAGAGCCGGAATAAAAACAATCTGGAACTGCGAAATATTTCAATCCACGCACCCGTGAGGGTGCGACCGCCGGTTCGATTTTAGGCATTGTTTTCTCCTTGTAATTTCAATCCACGCACCCGTGAGGGTGCGACAATGCCTTTGAAGTCGTTTACCGTTTCGGATAATATTTCAATCCACGCACCCGTGAGGGTGCGACATCTAATATGTAGCATAATAACACGATTTTTAAAATAATGAAAGTGTTTTGAGAATGATTTTTCAAAAAATAAGGTAAAAGAGTAAACTTTGTAGTGTTACAACGGCTATTTCCGTTGCGAAACTGCCTGAATTTTATGTGTACGCGACATTCGCAGAAGTTGCCTGAAAAGTAAGCCATGTTCAGGTTTGACACCCACTAAAATAAAGCCGATGTTCCCTTGTTGCATGGCTTACAGGAAACCGTATACAGGGTTGACGTCGGTTCAAAAGAAGTAAACGTCTCTTTATTGCACAGCTCAAACATGAATACTATAGCACGGTAAAATAATGACGTCAATAAAAAAATATACCGTTATGAAAATTTTAGCGTTTTAATCTATGCTCCTAAAATCGGCACAGGGATAAATGCGGCTGCTTAAATAATCAGCGTATCTTTTTCCGGATCATAGGTATTGTTTTTCCCTATCAGTTCAACGCGGGATTGCCAATGTTTTCCCAAGCGGTAAAAGCGCAGACTGTCGGCTTCGTGGTCGATTATGCCGCGTAATGTATGTTTTATTTCAACGTACATGGCGGGTTCAAGCATGCATTCAAAAACGGAATTTTGAACACGCTGACCGTAATCTGTACAAATCTTTGCCACTGCATTGAGGCGTCTGCGGCCTTCGGGTGTGGTTGTATTTACATCGTATGTTATGAGCATCATCATAGAAAACTCCTGCTGTTTGAATATCTACAGCTTTAGATAACAAAGGGAGGATAGGCTTCTATATCGCCTCGTATATGGCGTGACAATAACTGTGCCTGTACAAAGGGCAGTAAGCCGATTTTTACGTCCTCGTGTAAAAACGGATGTCGGATTTCTTCCTGTTTGCGCTTTTGCCAGGCGTCGAGCATTCGCTGGCGTCCCTTGTCATTTAAGAGGACGGTTTCATTTTCCTTTGTTTGAAAGCACTGCGGATCGACAATACGTTTATTGATACAGGTTATAACAAAACGGTCGACAAGGTAGGCGCGCAGTTCTTCAATCATATCGAGAGCAAGGCTCGGCCGTCCGGGACGATCGGTATGTAAGAAACCGACATAGCTGTCTAAGCCGACGCTTTCCAGTGCGGATTGAATGTCGTAGGTGAGGACGCTGTAAAAAAAAGACAGCATTGCATTTACATTGTCTTTGGGCGGGCGTTTGATGCGTTCGTTAAAATAAAAATCGTCCTGCTGCTGCAAAATCATAGCATTAAAACAACCGAAATATTCGCGAGCGCAGTCCCCTTCAATGCCCCGCAATTCGTTGGCATCCTGAACGGTTTCAAGTTTTTGAATTCGAGTTAAAATCTTTTGTGCACTTTGATTGATTTTATCCGCATCTATTTTTTCTTTATGATCGCGTATAAGACGGTGTAACACTTTGCGCGAATTAATCAGTTTTGCATAAATCATATTGCGGGCAATGCCGAGCGAAAGTGTTTTATCGTCGGCAATGCGGTATTGTTCACGGCGTAAAAAAACATTGCCGTTGGTTTTACCGACAAAACGGCCGCACAGTCTTCCTGAAGGGGTTAAAAAAGCGATGCTTATATTATGTTCGGCACAAAGCTTTATAATGCCGGGGCTTGCACCGTTATAATTAAAACAAATAATGCCTTCCAAAATGTGAATGGGAAACCGTTTTACAATTTTTTTTTCGACCGATATAACGATGTTTTCCCTGTCGCGCGAAACATAGCAGTGTTTATTCGTTATATATAGGGTATTCAACAATTTTCTCATAAGTTATCCTCGATTATACTGTCTTCAATTACGTTGTCCGCAATACGGTTTAAAAGATATCTCTGTACGGCAGTTTTTTTAAGTGTCAACTTGGGAAGGCATATATCGTATAAAGAACATCGTGTACAATGTTTTCCCGGTTCGGCAGGCGGTGTCTTTTTATCGCGATACAATGTATGCATTTCGTCAGCGGCTGTCTGTACGCTTGAACGTAATTCATCCGTTATATCGATTGTCATTCTTTTTTTTGATGCAAAATAATAAATACTTGCCGAAGGCACGACACTTGCCGAAGGCATGACGCTTGCCCGATTCATCGAAACGTTTAAGCTTTCTTCAAGACAGATAACTTCGGCGGCTAACTGCATAATATCGCATAGATCTTTTTTTTCTTTTCCGCGTTTATATTCGACTATATGCGGCCGCCATAAGCCTTTTTTCCCTTCGATCGGTATTCCGTCTTCGGCCTTTTCAAACTCTACTACATCGAGAATACCCGAAAAGCCCAAGGTATGTGAAGCAACGGGTATCGAACGTGAATAAAATTTATTCGGACGCGATTCTTTGAGAAAGGGATTATCCGCCTTTTCATGAAGCAATCGCCCCTCCTGTGTCGCTTCATCATCTTTCCAGCAAGCTTCTATATCGATTAAAGCCCATTGGCGTTTACAAAAATAAAAATGCTGGATGCCGGAAAGCATCAGATAATCCCTTTCGTGATACGGCATATCAGTTAGTAAAAACCTGAGGGGTTAAACCGTCCAAGGGACAAACCGAAATATCGTAGTCATCAAACGATTTGGGAATGTCAACACCGCTTTTCTTTTTAATTACGATGCTGTCATGAACCCGTGCAGGAGCATACTGTCCGAGTTTTGAATTATGTTCAAACCAGTACAGCGTATGCAGCATCATACTTCCTTCCGGACGTGCCGATGAGGCATCGTTTGCAAACATTTCCAAAACGGCTTGCCTGATTTTTTGCGCATCTTCGGTTGAAAATCCGGTTTTTTCCGCAAGTTGAACGTTGATACTGCCCTTCAGTACATAGAGGCCGAAAGACACCCTATGTTTTAAGCCCATTGTATCACTGCCTTTTTTTTCGCCGGGTTCATTGTTGACGCTTTTTGTAATTTGAATGGATTCGATTTCAGCTTCATCTATTGAAAAAGCGGATTGTACGGTAACCGGTCCTCTTACGCCTATGGAAACGCCGGCGCCCGCTTTTTCGCCTTTAAAAGCGAAGACTTGACCGAAACTGCGGACATCCAACCATGTTTCACAGGCTTTAGCCGTAAAAGCCTCTTTAATATCGGTATTTTTATCATTTTTTTTCTCCAATATCGCATTCAACTCCCGATTTGCACCGACGCGTTCGGACAAACTGCCGAATCCGTCAACCTTATTGTCTTCGGATTGTACAAGAATAGGCTCTCCCATTTCCATCAAGCGGTTTCTGATTTTCCGCTTTAAGCACACATCGGATATTTCACCGAAGCCTGAATCGGTAATACGGGGTCTGTTGCCGTTTAAAGGATCCCCGTTCGGATTTGCATTCTTTGCCGAAATGATTGCAACAAAGTCGATTTTGTTTTGTAATAACGCCATATTAATCCTCCTGCGTTGTTTCGGATACGATATCCGTAGTTGTATCTTTATTCTTTTTTGTAAAAAGTGCATGTTTTTGGGCATTAAAGCCGAGTAAAAAACGTCCGTCAAGATGAGATGCTTTAAACAGTTCTTCGGGCGGAATTAACGAGGATATCTGTTTTTCAAGAGTATACAGGTCGTTTCCCATCTTTTCTAATTTTCTTCGGTAGGGCATCAATTGTTTTTGTATAATGCCGAGAGTTCTGTTCGGACGTTCGGCAAATTTACTGAAATAATTCATTACCGTTGTGGAACGTTTTTCTCCTGCCCGATACAGGCATCGAGCTTCTATTTCATCCAAAACAGCCAGCAGTCTGCCTAAGTTGTAGGTTACATCACGCGATTTTTCATCCGTTTCCATAGTCCAATTCTCCTTATATTTTTTATTCCGATATGCTTTTATCAAAGAACAGGCAATCCCGCATTGTTTTTGCCATTCCGCCTTTGTATAAGACAGGGGGCGGCAGCTTCTGATATATACGGCCTGTACAATATCGAAGGGCGGCAATGTTTCTTTTTGAATAACGCAGGGAAGAAGCCGCTGTACGGTCGAAGCCATGAGCCGTTTATTGCTTTCGGAACTGTTACCCGAATGCTGAATGTCAAAGGCTGCTGCGGCAATGTCCTGCAAAGAGGGGGCGCCTACAAAATAAACAGTCTTTTTTTTCTTAAAATCATAATACGAATTAAACCATCCGGCTCTGATATGCCAATCGGCAATACTGTCAAAAAAAGCGGATATTTCGGCGGAATTGATTTCCCGGTAAAAACCGACCGACATTCGCCCGGGAGTTGCCGCATCAAGACAGAGTACCGCAATATGTTCCCCGGACCGTATATTCGCCCTGTACCCGTGCAAGGCCCTGTTAAAACCGGCTGCAAATGCACTCTGTAAACTCACTCCTGCTTTCTTTTGAGTTTCTTCTTGAAGTGTATCGAGGGTGCACATTTCATCGATTACACACGAGGCGGCAAGCGTATCCGGTATAGCCGGAGCATATGTTCCCCAACATACAAAAACCTTATCTCCTATGAAGGTACCCTGGTTTTGTATCAGCCATTTAAGCACATTATGAGCCTTTTGGGAAACTTCATATCCTACCTGCATCGCTTCCGTATCGTTGATAAAGCGTCCTCGAAAGGTAAAACCGGTGTTATCGTTAGCCGAAATCAATTTTGCCGAATCCCGTGCATGACGAATTTTTTTAGGATGATTATACGTAAGAAGGGTGTGTGCGCCCGTAGCATAACATAGACCCTTTTCCGTCCCCGTTGAAAGCGCATAGCCGACATAATTTTTTTCTATTTCTTTATGTTCCCATAATTTGATTCTGTCGATTTTATTTTCAGCGCGAACGGCAAAGCGGACAAAAGCTTCGGATTGTTCTCCGGTAATCACGGAAAAAATCGGCGGTTTTTCGCTTTCTTTTCCTTCCCATTTCTTTAACAACCGGTCTTTTGTATCGGTAAAAAGAATCTTATGAGCAACAAGGTCCGCGATCAAATGCTTTTTTTGTATATACGTATATACTGCTTGAATATAGGGATGTGTATATTCGGATTCACACCAGAGGCGCAGTTTATCCGTATAGCAAATGTGGGCTTCGCTCCCCTTTGTTCCGCCGTAGGTTTCATAATCTCCAGCTGTAAATTGGAGCTTATCATGTAAGGGGTGCGGTTGTTTTGCAGCTCCGCTTGTACGGCCTGCCGATTCGTCGGTACAGGGAATAAAAGTAATCCTATCCTCTTTCGGTACGACAAGGGCATCGACAAAGTTTCCCTTCATATCAACCGTAACTTCTATTTCGGCATTTTGCGTTGTATGAAAGCGCGGCAAGAGTTTTACCTGTGCTTTGTTTGCCGTATCCGTGCCGTACACATTGTCATAGGTTTCGCATAATATGTTTATCCACCCCATCACTGTCCTCCCGCCAGCACAAATTCCCGCTCAACCGATTGAAAATCGGTTCCTACGGTAAATGTTTTGATACTGTTATTCGAGATAAGCCTTTCAATCGAACACTGTTCGGGAGGTATAAAGGTAATAATGCCTTTTTCCATTTTGGGTTTCCAAAACTTTACCATGCGCTGTGCCTGAGCATTTTCATCGGCATATACGATTGAATGATATTGCAAGCCGAATTCCATGCTTTCTATTGAATCATAATGACCGATACCCGAACCGAACTCACAAGGTTCAACATAGCCCTGACATTCACGCGTTCCCAAAAAAATATCGCGGCGTCCGCCTCGTTCCAAGCTGCGCTTGGCGATAAAAAAGTGTTTGTTTTCGTTCCAGTCTTCTTTTAATTCGGGGCGGTTTTCGTTAAACACAAAACGTACTTCAACCTGATATTCAACATCGCATAAGTAATTGTAAAAACTTAAATCGTTTCCCCCCGAATATTTTACCGGGCGGATGCCTTTTACTTCGGTTTTAATCGGATTCATAACTCGAATACGCTCTACAATCCACATTATCGACGGTTTAAAATAAATCGATTCCGTGATTCCTTTTAACGCCTGATAGGTCGGTACAAGCAGCGAATTTTTTTCTCCGCCTGCACGGGTAATCGGTTCGGAAAAAAGCGCATTGCGAGCTCTCACCCTATAGGTAAGCCGATTCAATTTCATATTTCAAATCCTCCTTGTATAAGTTAAGTAATCAACAGTTTTTGCAAGCCGGTTCCTGACGAACCGCAAACTTCATTGTATTCGTCTTCCGCAAGAACATAGAGATTTTTAAAATCCGGTACCTTTGTTAAACCTCCTCGGCGTAAAAGTTCATCACGTTCATAGACGTACATATTGATACAAAAACGCTGCATTTCTTTTAACAATACATATTTTTCATGCAAGTCCATCGAGTATAATTCATCCGAGAACAACGTATTCCTTATATCCTCTCCCTT
>CAUURR010000106.1:0-6601 GCA_963547555.1 uncultured Treponema sp.
AATCCCGATTCGAGTATTTTATCCGGTATTTCAAAATCGGGGGAATCCTTAAAAGGTGCGGAGTTCAATTCGTATGCTTTTTCAAGACTTAATTTAAAAACATTATATAAAATGATATTCAATTCACTATCTTTTTGATTTTCTCTATAATATGCAACTGTCGGTTCCAACAGCTTTAAAATGAGCTTTTTATTGGGGACTTCTCTATTAATTGCATAATGCAACGGGACATTATAATTATAGCCGGATAAATGTTTATGCTTTGACTCCAACATTCGGGGATTTGTTTTAATTATCATTTCAAGTTTCAAGGAATTTTCATTATCGATCTCAGCGAAAATATCCGTCGCTTTTGTACTCATAACCAAAAAAATTATTTGAGCACTTAAGAGAACCGCATTCACCCAAAATAATATTTTCATAAATTTGATTTTTTTTTCCGTATTTTTCATTTTAACGTTTCAATCTCTATCGTGTAAAAAGCAACAGCTCCAATCGCTATTTTTAATTCCGGAGAAACGGTTTTGTATAGCGCGCTTTTAGAAGAGGGCTGTTTGTTTTTAATACTCCTTAACATGCTTATTTTTCTTTCTTCAAAAAAACTTTCTTTTTTGATCGCTTCGGCTGCCGCCTTTTTTATACTTTGAATTTGTTTATTTCCGAAGCGACTTTTCCGGTGTTTGATTTGTTGCTTTGCGCTATTTCGTTTACTTCCTGTACGGCTCTGTTTACCTCTTCTACGCCCGCAGACATTTCTTCCATGCTTCTGGTTATGTTTTCCGATAAGTTGTGCAGTTTTTGCAGTTCGTTTGAAATTTGCGTTGCGCTTGATAACATAGCATTGGAACCTTTTTTTACCGTACCCGTTATTTCATTCATTTCGGCAATTACATTCAGGGTTTCACGGCCGTCTCTGATTTGATCATACATAATTTTTATTATGCCGTCTTCCTGTTTATGAACCGAATCGGTCATCGCTCTGATTTTTTCGAACTGTTCTGATACCATCGGGCCTGCGGTATTCAAATCTTCTATTTTTTGTTTTAAATCTTCCAATACTTTTGTAATGTTTTTACCTTGTTCCCCCGACTCTTCGGCAAGCTTACGTATTTCATCGGCAACAACCGCAAACCCCTTGCCCGCTTCTCCGGCATGAGCGGCTTCAATAGCGGCGTTCATAGCCAAAAGATTTGTTTGATTTGACGTATTTTGAATAACCGAAATTGCATCAAGAAGCCCGTCCGATTGTTCCGTTATAACTTTTGCCACATCGACAACCGTACCGACTGTTTCCTGCCCCATATCCGTTACCGTGTTGAGTTCTTTTACGGCATTCATATTTTTTTCGGCATTGGATGTTACCAGTTGAATCGTATCTACTATTTTTGTAACGGAATCGGTAGATATGTCGATACTCTTTGTTTGATTTATAATTTGAGAGTCGAGCAGGGAAATGGTTTGCATAATCGAATCCATTTTAAAAACCGTATCCGAAACGCTCGTATTTTGCATGCTAATTTGTTTTTTCATACTGTTTATATTTGCGGTAATTTGATTTAAAGCGGCTGCCGATTCAATCATATTGGAGGACAAATCTTCGCCAACGCTTTGCATATCATGTGTGTGTTGAGCGATATTTGAAAGCGCAGCACGGATTTTTTCAATCGCGTTATTTAATGAAGTCGTAATAATGCCGAGTTCATCGTTGCTTGTTTCCGCCTTCATGGTAAAATCGCCTTCAGATATACTGCTGAATACGACATTCATTTTTCCGAATTTAGAAAAGAAAAAGCCCAATAAAAGACTGCTGCAAACGATAATAATTGCCGAAAGAATAAGTGTCCATATAATCGAAATCCCCAATATCTGTATAATGCGCGGAACAAAGTCTTTGTACGGAGCGGCGAGTATTATCGAATACGGCAGATTTTCAAGTTTTCTTTTTTTTACAATTATTCTGCCCAGTTGTGCATCTTCATAATAGTGCAGTTCCGCCGAATTTTTCAAATCGTAAAGAGGACCGGTAAGTTTTTCCATATTCTGATTTACAAATTCGTGATTGGAACACAGCGAAATGATATTTTTATCGTCAACGAGAGCAATCCATGAGTTCGGGCTGGGAATATTGTGCTTTATTTTTTCGATTGCTTTATCGATGTTTACGGCAACGCCCGCAAACCCGATTGCATTTTCAAGTTCATCGAAGATTTTTACATCGAACCAAAAGTTTGTGATATTTAAGGTTTTGTTAAAGTCGATATTGTAAAAAGTTTTTTGCGGTATTGCAAGCATACTATAAAACCATGAATCTTTCGGTTCTCCTTCATATAATTGATCTCGTATTATCTTTTTATCTTCATCGACAACATAGTAGCTGCCGGTAAGTTTTGATGCGGCAAAACAGGTGGAAAATCCTTCCGCAGCGCTTAATTGTAGGAACATCTTTTTTATTGCTTCTTCATCTGCCGCATTCTTTTCATACTCGGAAAACCAGCGTACCAAAGAACCGTTGCTTGCCAAATTTTCCGAAAGAGCCAAACCGACTGCAAGGTCTTTTTGTAAATCCGCGCATGACGCTTCAAGCATAAAGGGAACATCTTTGTAAAAGTTGTTCTCAATGTACCTGCGGGCATGCATAACCGTAAAAGCCAAGGCACCGCATACAGCAATGGCAAGTGCTGCCGTCAAAAAAATATTAGCCGATGTTTTTATCTTCATGACCGCCTCAAAATAAGTTAGTAAGATTATTGACCGAAGTATTTTACACTATTCCGTAAAATATATCCAGTACCTCAAAGTTATATGTAGCAATCATATGTAAAACACATATGTAAAACCCAACTTGACAAATATGAGTACTTGGTATACTTTAAATTTTCGGGGGATTTTATATGACTGAAGAATTCAATGCAAAAAAATTGCTTTCGTTTTACAAGCGCAGCCTTACCGATTCGGTGCTGCCCTTTTGGCTCAAGTACGGTATGGATTCCGTTCACGGCGGTATATACACCGGCTTGGACAGGGACGGAAGCCTTTTGGAAAGCGATAAGTCCGTGTGGTTTCAAGGGCGCGCTTTGTGGACTTTCGCGCAAGCCTATATGACGGCAGCTTCCTACGGCGAAGAACACCCCGAATATCTCGACGCCTGCCGCTCTTTGGCGGACTTTATCGAAAAGCACTGCACCGATAAATCCGACGGAAGAATGTATTTTCGCCTTACAAAAGACGGAAAGCCGGTTATAAAACGCCTGCGTTATTTTTTCAGCGAAACCTTTGCGGTTGTCGGTTTTGCCGCATACGGGCGGGCGTCGGGTAAAAAAGAATATGTGCAAAAAGCCTTCAATCTGCTGAAAAAAATCGACGAAATCCGATCGACACCCGGTTTGCTTATTCCCAAATTCGATGAGAAAAATGCACCTTCGCGCGGATTCGGGGTGCCGATGATTTTATTGAACACCGTTTCGGAATTGCGTGCGGCTTTGCGTCAATTCAATATGGAAGGCGAAGATTTTTGCAATCGGTATATCGACACTCTTTTAAAAGAAATCAAAACGTATTTTATCCGTCCCGAATTAAAGGCGGTACTCGAACAGTGTGCACCCGACGGTTCGGTTCAATATGAGCATTTTGAAGGCCGTCTTTTAAATCCGGGCCATGCGATAGAAGGCGCGTGGTTTATCATGAAAGAAGGAATTGAGCGCGGCGATAAAGACTTACAAAAGCTGGGTATCGATATGTTCGATTGGATGTGGGAACGCGGCTGGGATAAAAAATACGGCGGCATTATTTACTTCCGCGACATCGAAAATAAAAGCTTAAGCGAATATTGGCAGGATATGAAATTCTGGTGGCCGCAAAATGAAGCGGTTATCGCCTCGCTGTACGCCTATTCTTTAACGGGACAAAAAAAATATCAAACGCGTTTTACCCTTGCACACGATTATTTTCACGAGCGATTCCCCGATAAAAAATACGGTGAATGTTACGGCTATTTTCACCGCGACGGAACGCTCTCAACGCCGCTTAAAGGCAATATGTACAAGGGGCCGTTTCATATTCCGCGTATGTATATTGAAGGCATTAAACTTTTGGAGCGGCTTTCCGCAAAGTCAAAATAAGATATTTCTAAAAATATTTTTTAAGAGGTTCGTATGAAAAAACAAACCGCACCGGCGGTAAAAACAATTTTGATATATGCCGCTTTAATTGTATGCACTTCCTGTTTAGGAGCTGCAGGTGCAAAGGGGAAAAATATGCAAAAGAACACTTTTTCAACAATTTCCGCGCAGGAAGCAAAAGCTCGCATGGATAAGGGCGGGGTTATCATTGTCGATGTTCGTACTCAAGCCGAATACGATTCCGGACATATTCCGAATGCGATTGTAATACCGAACGAAACCATCGGTTCAAGCCGTCCTGCTCAACTGCCCGACTTAAATGCCGAAATCCTCGTATACTGCCGTTCGGGGGCACGAAGCCGCAATGCGTCGGGAAAACTTGCCGAGCTCGGTTATACGGCTATTTACGATTTCGGCGGTATTATGAGCTGGCCGTATGAAGTCGTAAAATAAAACCGGCTGTCAGCCTATGTTCTCCGATACTCATTGCCATTTAAGCTATCTTTCCGGGCGCGGTATAGATGCCGCCTCGGTTATACGTGAACTTGCCGATAAAGAAGTCCCCTTTGTTTTGGATGCGGGGACTCGTTCAAACGATTTAAAAGAACGTATCGATTTTGTAAACGGCATAACCGCCGCTATTCAGGATTCATCGCTTAAAGAGAAAGCCGCTTCAATGCTGCGTTTTGCCGCGGGAATTTGGCCCGATAAAGACGCGATTGCCGACCGCTTTTTGCACGTAGACGTTTTGCGCGAACAAATAGAGCTTTGCGCAGACGATAAACGTCTGTGTGCAATCGGCGAATGCGGCTTAGACCGCCATTGGAATACCGACGACGCCGATGAAAAAGGCGAGGCGGAGCTTTTCGATATGCAGCTTGATTTGGCGCGCGAATTGCAGCTTCCCGTTATCGTTCATTCCCGTGATGCCTTTGAGCAAACCCTTGCGGGTATTAAAAATGCGGGCGGCAGCCGCGGTGTTATTCACTGTTATTCATACGGGATTGAAGAAGCGCGCGCTTTTTTGGATGAGGGCTGGTACATATCGCTTTCGGGTTCGGTAACATACGCAAAAAAGGCACGGATGAGCGAAACCGAAAAACTGGTGCGCTTTATTCCCGCCGACCGCTTGCTTTTGGAAACCGACGCCCCCTACCTTGCGCCCATTCCTTTTCGCGGAAAACCGAACACCCCGCTCCTTATCGAACATACCTACCGCTTTGTTGCAAATATCCGCGGTCTTGGCGCAGAAGAATTGGCAGCCTCGGTTTTACAAAATGCCCGCACCCTGTTCGGCTAGCGGCCTTTCCGTTATATTTTTAGAGCGCGGCAATCTCGGTCTCAAAAGACCGAGTGCAGTCGACTACTCTTTCCATACTAAGCGGAAGCCTACGACAGGATCAGCCTTATCGGAACCCAATTTATCCCGCTTGCCGGTCATGCAGTCATAGATAGCATTATCCGTATTTTCGGACCAGTTGCCGCCGCGCAAAACACGGTAAGTGTCGCCCGGAGATGTAGATCCGATCGGATCCGTTACTGCACCGGAAGATAGTGTTGCGGAATATATATCCCAGCACCATTCGGCAGCATTGCCGCTCATATTGTGAAGCCCCAGTTTGTTCGGCTTTTTTTCCCCGACATCGGATAATTCGGTTACGGCCGGGGACTGTTCCACAAAAGCCGTGCCGTTCCACCATTTGTTGAAAACCGCAACCTTTGCCGTTTCAGTACATAAGGCAGTATAGTTTGTAGATGCATCCATACCTTCAAAACCGATGGGTTTTGTTGCCCCGCTTGCAGAATTCACGTGGGTTAGATAAACGCTGTTACTGCCGCTTCCGTATTGTTCGGCATTGGTGCTGTCAGCACCCTGATAACGGGCGGCAAACTCCCATTCTGCTTCGGTCGGGAGCCGGTAGCCCCTTTTTGATTGGTCAAAATAGGCAATATCGGCATCATCTGTATGTTTTAGAGCTTTCGCGTCTGCAGCAGAACTTTCGCGGTATACGCAGTGCTCGGTGGTACCGTATTTCAGTTCGGTATAGGCGTTGCACCAGACCACACAGTCGCGCCAGCTCACATTCGTTATAGGATGATGTTCAGAATTTTCTCCATAGTAGTAGTCTTCGTCAAATTTAAATTCATATTCGTTTGCTTTTGCCCACTCATATACAGTATTCCATGTTTCTACGGTAACCTCGTTTTTACCTATGAAATAGCTGCTTAAAGTAACAGTGCGTCCTGCAGGCAAAACACCATGCCATGAAGCATCGGCATCTGCAGGTAATGGACAAGACGGATTTTTGCCTGTGATAGTTACACCGTTTACTTTTACTCCTTCGGAAACGGGAGCTTCAGGCAATTCTTCGCTAACAGCATATACGACCGTATTCATATCAAAGGTTGTATCGTCGTATATACTGCTTCCATCGGCGTTGTTTATTTGACAGGATGAAACTCTGTAGCGTGGGGTATAAACG
>CAUURR010000107.1:0-6506 GCA_963547555.1 uncultured Treponema sp.
AAAAATATACCTTCAATTTATATGCGCCGCGACGGATTTACAAACGGTGCCACCTATGAAGAGATTATTCAAATGAGTATACAAAGCCGTAAAATACAATTCGATATTACGGATTCCGATGAAGACTACGAACGGAAGAATTTTAAAAAGCTGTTTTTATTTTATGCGGAGCGCAACAACGGAAAAGAACTTACCGACAAGGCTTTATCGTCTATCGGGTTTTTTACAAAAAATAAAAAGCTTAAAAACGGAGCGTTATTATTTTCAGATAAATATGCCGATGTAAAAACGCAGGTGCAGTGTTCCGTTTTTTCGGGCTTTAATAAAGGAAGCGAACGGATTATAACAATCAATAAATTTAACGGAAATATTACCGATTCGATTTTTTACATAACCGACTTTGTAAAGCAGCGCATGAATCATACTTTTATAAAATTGCCGGACGGCCGTAAGAATATCGATGCATATCCCGAACGCGCTCTGTTTGAGGGTGCCGTAAATGCCGTTGCTCATCGTGATTATTTTCTTGACGGAACTCAAATACAGGTTGATATGTTTAAAGACAGGCTGGAAATCTCATCGCCCGGAAGTTTTTTTCAGGGAGAAAAAATCGGTAAAACCTACAACCTTTCAAATATCATTTCCAAACGCCGTAATGAACTTATCTGTGCAATCCTTGTGAAGTGTAAGCTTATGGAAGCCGCCGGAACCGGTTTTGATAAAATCATTCAGGAATATAAAACCGCCGATGAAAAACATAACCCCTTTATTTATTCAAGTTCCGACCATTTTACTCTTGTGCTTCCGGATTTGACTTTTGAAGCGGGAATAAAATCCGAAGAAGTTCCTGTTGCAATAGAATTTATACCGCCGAAGACGATGAGCGAATACGATGAAAAAATATTGTCGTACTGTTTCGGAATCCGTAGAAAGGCCGGAGAAATTGCGGCTTTTTTAAATCTTACCGACTCAACCTATTTTAGAAAAAACATTTTGGATAATCTTGTTCGGCAAAAATATTTGATTAAAACCAAAACGGGAAACACTCATTTTTATCAGGCAAACAGAACCCATGTAAAAAAAATCGATAATACGGTATAGTATATGCAACCTTTTTTATGTAAATTTGTCTAAATATAAATACTCGGAGTTTATTATGTTTTATGAAGATTATCTTATTTGCGACGAGAGCGGTGATTGGCAAAAAACGCATGACTCTTTTTCGCTGAATATACCGGAGAATTTTAACTTTGCATATGACGTTATAGACCGCTTTGCGAAGGATGCGCCCGATACGGAAGCTCTTGTGTGGTGCGATGAACACGAGGAGAGAATTTTTTCTTTCGGGGAATTGGCAAAAGAAATAAATAAGGCTGCGAATTTTTTTACCGCAATGGGAATCGGCCGCGGTGATACGGTATTGCTGTTTTTGCGCAGGCGCTATGAGTTTTGGTTTATTTTGCCCGCCTTGCATAAAATCGGTGCGATTGCGGTTCCGGCAACGGTTCAGCTTGCCTGCCACGATATAGAATACCGCATACAGTCGGCACAAATTAAAATGGTTGTTGCGGTGCAGGAAAAAAATCTTCAACAGGAAATTCAAAAAGCCGTCGAGGCGGTGTATAAAAAGCCGATGCTGGTATGGGTCCACGACGAAATGGACGGTTGGATTTCTTTTGAAAAGCTGTCTAAAAACATGAGCTGCGAATTCAAGGCGCCGGAAGGCAAAGACTACCCCTGCGGTGAAGATACGGCTTTAATGTATTTTACGTCGGGGACTTCGGGCAATCCGAAAATGGTTGCTCACAATTATTTGTATCCGTTGGGACATATAGCTACGGCAAAGTTTTGGCAGCGGGTAAAAAAGGGCGGCCGTCATTTAAGCGTTGCCGAAACCGGCTGGGCAAAGGCGATGTGGGGAAAAATCTACGGGCAGTGGCTGTGCGGCTGCGCGGTTTTTGTTTACGATATGGAAGTGTTTATTCCGCGTAAACTGCTTGAAAAAATGGAACAATACCGTATTACCTCGTTCTGTGCGCCGCCGACGGTGTACCGCTATCTTATCCGCGAACATATTGAATCCTATGACTTGTCCGCCCTCGAAGAATGTACGACCGCCGGAGAAGCTTTGGATATGCATATATTTGAAACCTTTAAACAAAAAACCGGCTTGTCGTTGCGCGAAGGTTACGGACAAACCGAGCTGACTTTGGTAACGGGAACTTTTCCGGGAATGCCGGTAAAGCCCGGCTCCATGGGAACTCCCGCCCCCGGTTACGATATGGATATTGTACGGCCTGACGGTTCAAGCTGTGCTGTGGGCGAGGTCGGCGAAATTATTTTGCGTTTGGATAAAAAAAAGCCCTTCGGTATGTTCGGCGGCTATTATAAAAATCCTGAAAAAACTGCAGAAGTGTTCCGTGACGGGGTTTATCATACCGGCGATGCGGCAAGCCGTGACGAGGACGGTTATTTTTGGTTCAGTTCGCGGACGGACGATTTGATAAAAAGTTCGGGCTTCCGTATCAGTCCCTTTGAGGTGGAATCGGTTTTGCTGCAGCATCCTGCCGTATTTGAGTGCGCGGTAACGGGGGTTCCCGACCCGAAGCGCGGTCAGGCGGTAAAGGCGTTTATCGTTTTAAATCGCGGCTATACGGCAAGCACCGCTTTGGAAAAGGAATTGATGTTTTTTGCGAAAAAAAATGCCGCCTTATATAAGGCGCCTCGCTCTTTGGAATTTGTCGAGGCTTTGCCTAAAACACATAACGGCAAAATAAGCCGTGCCGAAATCCGCGCCCGGCAGGGCTGAGAGCGAAAAGCTAAGGCGGGCGCTCATTTATGGATTTGAATTGCCTGCTTTAATGAGTGCGGGGGATTCTCGGTTTAAAGTGTTTCCGAATCAGCCGCTCCGGGAAGTCCTATATCTTTTCTGTAAAACATATCTTTAAAACGGATTCTTTTCAGTCCTCGATACGCTTTTTCGCGGGCCGCATCAAGCGTATCGGTTTGGCCTGTTTCTTTTGCTTCGGCTGCGGATACAAAGGCGGATACACACAATACGCGGCCTCCGGTTGTCAGGAGTTTTTTTTCACAAATTCTTGCATGTATGTTTTCTTTGTTGTCGTTTGGTGTTTCGGCACCTGAAATAAAAAGCTTTATGTTGCCGTTTTTTTGATTTTCCTGTACATTATGCGGTTTTTGTAAAATCTCGCTTATGTTTTGCACCAAATTATCGGTTTTACTTATTTCTATTTCATAGCCTGTTTTGTAAGCCTCCGGATATCCGCCGGAAACGGCTACCGGAGCGCAAACCGATCCTTCTTTATACCGCATTTTAAAATCTTTGAGTGTGCCTTCATTATCTTTATCGAGAATTGCCGTACATAGATGTGCAAAATCGCAGTCTAAAAGCGGCAGTACCGCTTGGGTTTCGGGGTCTCCGAGGCGAACATTATATTCCAACAGTTTCGGCCCCGAATCCGTCAGCATGATGCCGAAAAATATAAAGCCTTTATATTCCATATTTTCTTCGATAAGACCTTTAAGAGTCGGCTCAAGTATTGTGTGTGAAAATGCTTGCATTGTTTCGGTGCCGATATTCGGGACCGGAGCGATGGCTCCCATTCCGCCGGTATTCGGTCCTTTGGCTCCGTCTTTCAGCCGTTTATGGTCTCGGGCAGGAACAAAGGGAATAATTGCCGCTTTAGCTGCGGAACCTTTTCCGGGTATAATTGAAACGGCGGCCAAAATGGATATTTCGCTGCCGCGAAGATATTCTTCCAATATAATTTTTTTACCCGCTTCACCGAAGATGCCTTTTTTCATAAAACGTTCAACGGTTTCTATAGCTTCACGTTTTGTTTTTGCAATAACGACACCCTTGCCGCCTGCAAGACCGTCCGCTTTGACAACCAGCGGCGCACCCCGTTGTTCTATAAACATTCTTGCATCTACGGGATTGGTTACGGTTACGCTGTCTGCACAGGCAATACCGTACTTTTTCATAAAAGTTTTTGCAAAGTCTTTGCTGCCTTCAAGGCGGGCCGCATTTTTTTTCGGTCCCACGACGGGAATACCGTGTTTCCATAGCTCATCCGCAAGGCCTGCACAAAGAGGGGCCTCCGGTCCTATAAGAGCAAAATCTATTTTGTGTTTGCGGGCAATATCCGCAAAAAAGTCTATTCCGTCGGGTGCTGCGGAAACTTTCGGCGGAAAAGATATATTGATAGCTTTAGACTCACAGGCTGTTCCCGCATTGCCCGGAATACATATTATTTCAGATACTTCACTGCTTTTTGATAACGCCCAGCACAATGCATGTTCCCTTCCGCCGGAACCGATCAGCATAACGTTCACTTTCGTCTCCTTTTTATGCATGTATTGTAATATACTTTATTATAAGTTCCAATAGTATTATGCCGCGATTAGAGAAAAAAATCGTGATTTGCGACAGAAAATGTCAAATTTCGTCATAATATAGTAAAATTTAAATGCAAAATGCCCGTAATTTTGCAATATACTTGCAAATAGTATCGAATTTTTTTTATTTCTTCCGCTTGACAGGTTTTGATTTTTAGTGTACTATTTATCTATAACACTAAATCGGGAGAAAGGTGATGGTATGAATGAGTTTAACGATACGGCGCCCATTTATCTGCAAATAACGGATATAATCAAAAAGCGCATTATTGCGGGGGAATTGAAGCCGGGCGAACAGCTGCCTTCGGTCAGGCAGACGGCCGAGGATATGAAGGTGAATCCCAACACGGTTATCCGCTCTTATGCGGAACTTGAACGCGAAGGCATTGCCGAAAAACGGCGGGGCATGGGAACCTTTATCAGCGAAAATACGGCGGTTATAGAAAACGTACGAAACGAGGTATCGCATAAGCTTGTAAGCGATTTTGTGAGCGGTATGGACGAATGCGGCTTTTCCGCCGCGGACATTATTGCCCTTGTGCAAAAACATATCGAAATGCGAACGGAACAACAGGAGAATGTATAATGGAAACGATATTAAAAGCGGAAAATGTGAGTAAACGTTTTTTCAAAAAACAGGCATTGCGCGGCATAAATCTTGAATTGAAAGCGGGGCGTATTTTGGGACTTATGGGGCCGAACGGCAGCGGAAAAACCACCCTCTTAAAAATCGCCGCAGGACTGCAAAAGCCGTCTTCGGGCAGTATTTCGGTTTGCAGCTTGAATATCGGAAGCGAAACAAAAGCTTTGACGGCTCTCTTGCCCGACCGCAATACGCTTCCCCGTTGGATGACCGCTTCCGATGCCTGCTCATTTTACGCGGATTATTTTGACGACTTCGATTCCGGTAAAGCGCGCGATATGCTGGGGTTTATGAAACTCGGTGCAACGGAAAAAGTGTCGGCTATGTCGAAGGGAATGATTGAAAAATTAAACTTGACGCTTACCTTTTCGCGTAAAGCCAAACTGTTTTTACTGGACGAACCTTTGGGCGGTATCGATCCTGTTGCGCGCGAACGTATCGTTTCGGCAATCATCAAAACCTACAGCGAGGATTCGTCTATTATCATAAGTACCCATTTGATTCACGATATCGAAACGATGTTCGACGATGTGTGCTTTATTAAAGAAGGTGAAATCGCCCTGTACGGAGAAGCCGAACAGCTGCGCAGCGAACACGGGGCATCGATAGATCAACTGTATATTAAAATTTTTCAGGATTTTTAATTTAAGAGTTTAATGAGGAGAATGATATGATAAGTGTATTACGTCAAGAATGGAAGGCGCGAAAACATATAATCGCCTTGGCCAGCGCAGCTCTCTTTGTGTTTGCGGCAATCGGTATGCCTCTCGGTGTTCTCGGAGCCGACAGCGAATCCCGGCTTCCCTTTTACGGAGTTTTTGTTGCACTGCTTGTGATAAGCGTACTGCTTACTGTCGGCTGTGTATTTTTTCTTCCCCTTTTAAGAGGGGCCGGCAATATCGGTAATGATTTACTGGGCGACAGGGGATACCTTTTATTGAGCCTGCCTAAAAAGCCTGCGGTTTTGTTTGCGGGAAAAATGATTATCGGTCTTGCCGAATTTCTTATTTATGCCGTTCCCGTTTTCTTTTATTTAAGTTTTTCAATGCCTCTTGCTGCCGTGATGCTCAATACGGCAAGCGAAACGTACGCGGAAATGATACAAAAAACTTATCACACCGCTTTTGTTGAACAGCTGAACGTAACAATCAGTGTATTTTTTACGGCGATTGCTTTTTTTATTTTTGCACAAACGGCCGTAAATCTCGTTGTGGTTTTGTACCGCTCCTTTATACGGACACGTAAAGCTCCTTTTTTGATGATTCTTTTTACGTTTATTGCGGTATTTATCCCGATGAAAACGGGGGCGTATCTGGCGGATTTTGTTATGCCTCTGTTCGGTACCGAATTCATGCCGGATATACTATTACTATTGCTGATTTTTACCGGCTGTTTTTTGCTGTTTTCGGTTTTGTACTTTTTTATTACAATTCTGCTTTTTGAG
>CAUURR010000108.1:0-6487 GCA_963547555.1 uncultured Treponema sp.
TTATTTTCATTTCGATAATTTGCGGCAATTTGATTGATAACGGAAAAACGCAGTTCGGTATTTTCCGATGTTTTTTCCAAAAGGCGGAATAATTCTTTTTGCGTATTTTTAAAATTTTTACCGCTTTCCGTGCCCGAACGCGGACGGCATGCGGCTTGCAAAAACAATATAAAAAGAGCACATAAAAATACCGCACCCGCTTTCAAAAATATCTTTTTTTTGATTAATCCCGGCATTTTTTTATTGTAACACGTACAGGGGGTTATTGGCAAGACTGCCGACTTACTGTATGCTGTCCCTATGAAATATAATAAGAACAATACCTTACTTATCGCCGGACTGGGCTTTATTCTCGGCGGAATTTTCCTGTTGGTGTATGTTTCGGCAGCCGTTTTACCGGGGATTTATATGTTCCGCTTCTTGCTGTTGTCTTTAATCGGAAGTACCGTATTGTATTTTGCACTGACCGGAAAAAAACGTGCTTTTTTTATTTTTACGGGCTTATTCTTATGCTGTACGGGTTTACTTTTGCTGTTGACCGATGCCCGCCTTATTCCGTATACCTTACATCAAATATGGCCTGCGGCGGTTGTGCTGTCGGGGATTTTGCTTTTTCCGTCCGGTTATGTGCGTTTTCGTAAATTGCGGGCCTTTTATATTGTCCCCGGGATTATGCTTATCGGCTTGGGGCTTTTATTTTTATGTTTTTCTCTTGATATAATCAAACAATCGTTTGCCGAATTCGCTTCCCGATGGTGGCCGGTTGTTTTTATTATCTTCGGCTTCGGCTTGATTATTTTGTTTGCATATACTCAAAAACGAAAAAGTCCCGTTTTATCGGAAGATTCCGATGAGGATGAAGACGAGGATATGTAATAAAAATGGTGAAGTTTTTTGCTTCCTTGCTTTTGTTTGCGCTCTTCCTCGTGTCCTGCAAGTCGGTTCCCGAAAAATCCGGCACTGCGGATCATATAGCGGTTCCGATTGAAGCAAAGGAGCTCTCGGCGGTAAAAACGGTTTTCCCTTACGATATGTTTTCGGCTTATTTTAAAGGTGTGTCCGTCGATGTGCTTTTAAAAATCCAAAACGGAAGCCCTTCTTCCATTGCCGAAGCCGTTTCTCTGTTACAAAAAAACGGCGGAAAATATTCGGAACAGGAAGCCGTTTTACTTGCCCTGTGTGCTTCCGTTTTCAAGTACGCATGGCATGACGAAAAAATCTTTTGGAGCGTTCCCAAAGAACTGCCCGATAACCTCTATACCGCAACCCTGCGCTCAATAGATGAAGGGGTTGCCGCTTTTTCTTCCGTTGATGATGACGTTTTTATGCTGACGATTCCCTGTTTAGCCGTCTTTTTTTCTTCCGCCGGAAATGCCGTATATGAACAGGCCGGTCTCTCTCTTAAAAAGGCTTTACAAATGAACGGCCGTTCGGTTTTAAATCTGTATCTTGCGGGCACGGCTGCACTGCATATAAAGGACTATAAAAATGCGGCGGACTTTTTAAAAACGGCTTTGGAAGCGGATCCTTCAAATGTGTATGCGGGTATTGCCTATGCCCGTGTTCTTACGGAAACGGGTAAGGCCGACGAAGCCTATACTCTTACTCGGGATTTTTCAGCATCAAATCCGATGAATCGGGATTTGTTAAAAATAAATGCCGATGCCGCTTTTTTGTCGGGACGCTATAAGGAAGCTGAAGCTCTTGCCGCACGCCTTTTGCAGCATGAGCCGAATAACAGCGATTTTTTGCTTTTTCGTGCGCGTGTTTTGTTTGAACTTGAAGATTACCTCGGTGTTGCAACCTTGCTTGATTTATATGCGCGTACCGATAAAACGGCAAAGGATTATTTACTGTTGCGTGCGCGATTGCAAGCCGGATGGAATAAAAATATCACTGCGGCACTCGGTTCGGTTCAGGAAGCCTTAAAGCTTTATAACGACCATACCGATGTTTTAATCCTTGCCGCCGAACTTGCCGGGTTATCCGGTCAAAGTATAAACGGAATGACGGCTTTCGATTTTGCTTCGGCAGTATTGGAAAAACAACCCGATAATGCGCGCGCCCTTGCCGTTCTTGCAAAGGATGCCGCAAAAAAAAAGGACTGGCAAAAGGCCTATGATGCCGTTTCTTCTCTGGGACGTTTGCAAAGCCTTTCTTCAGAACATACGCTTTTGTATGTAGAAATTTGTCTTGCATTGAAAAAAAATCGGGAAGCGCGCGAATTGTTGGAACAAATATACAGTCCCGATACCGCCGATGAGCGTGTCCGGCAGTGGTATATACGGCTTCTTATTGCCGAAGGTAAAAAAAACGAAGCCGCCTCTCTTATTGAATCTCTTATTCCAAAATCTTCGGGGAAAATGAAAAGCATTTTATATTATGAACGAAGCCGTTTGGCAGCGGACGACAGCTTGGAACTTGCCGATTTGCGTTCAAGCCTTACCTCGAATCCGCGAAACGAAGAGGCGCTCTACGACTTATATCTGTACTATTACCGCCAAAAAGATTACCGCAAAGCCCAATACTATCTTAAACAGGTTATCGCCTTAAATCCCTCCGACCCCGAATTTTTAAAGCTGAATGCCGCCTTGGAGCAAAAACTGCAATAATTGTAAGTCAACGCTTTGCGGCCGCTTTCCTTTTATTTTTCTCCGATTGAAGCAAATCCCCTTTTGTGCTACTATACTTTATTAAGACGCCGCGCAAAATATGCGGTGTTCAAACGGAGAATTTATGCTGACACTTAAATTCGGCGGCACCTCTATGGGAAGCGCCAAACGTATACTTAATTCGGCGGATATTATTATAGACCGCGCAGGTAAAGACCGCGTAAGCGTTGTGGTTTCGGCGGTTGCCGGTGTGTCCAATATGCTTGCCGACAGTATTACCGACTGCTGTGCGGGAGCCGATGCCAAAACCTATGTCGCTTCGGTAAAGAAAATACATTCGGCCGTATGTAACGACATCGGAAAATCCTGTGAAAACTTCGATTCCGCCGCAGTCTTAAAATTCTTGCAGCCTCTTTTCGACGATTACGAAAAAATGCTGAACGCCGTTTCCGCATTCGGCGAATGTCCGCTTTCGGTACACTGTCGCATTATGGGATTGGGCGAGCTGCTCAGTTCTCCGATTATGGAAGCCGTATTAAAGGCAAAAAAACAAAAGGTAACTTTGCTCGATTCGCGCAAACTGATTTTTACAACCGGCTTGCAGCAGGAAGGAGATCCCGACTATAAAAAAACGCTGGATGCCTTTGCCCCTTATTTGGACGGAGAGGAAGCCGCTCATGCGCGCATTTTGCTGTTTCCCGGCTTTGTCTGTACGTGGGAAAACGGCCAAAGCGGGCTTTTGGGAAGAAACGGCTCGGATTTTTCTGCCGCCATCGTTGCAGTCGGTCTTCGCGCTTCAAAGGTTGAGTTTTGGACTGATGTGGACGGCATTTTTACCGCCGACCCGCGCATTGTAAGCGATGCCGTTTTGGTTGACGATATGAGCTACGAAGAAGCGATGGAGCTTTCTTTTTTCGGTTCCAAAGTGCTGTATCCCAAAACGCTTGCCCCCCTTTCGGCGCGCGGCATAGAAGCGTGGAGTTTGAATAGTCACAATCCCTCTTCGCGCGGAACGAGAATCGGCGTCGGCCCCTTTCCGTCAAACGCTGCGGTGCGCGGCATTACCTGTTTAAAAAATACGGCTATGATAAGTGTTTCGGGTTCCGGCTTAAAAGACAAACACGGAATTGCCGCCCGCATTTTTGCCGCCGTTGCACGCTCGGGTATTTCCATGCTGTTGATTACCCAGTCCAGCTCCGAATATACCATCAGCTTTTGCGTTAAGCAAATCTATGCGTCCAAGGTCGTCAATGCTTTGAATGCGGAGTTTGAATACGAAATCCGCACGGGCGATGTAAACACCGTCGAAATTACCGACAACTGCGCTATCGTTTCGATTGTCGGCGACGGTATGAAAGAAAAGCGCGGCGTGGCGGGAACCTTTTTTAACGCCCTTGCGTCCCGCGATATAAATATTTTGGCGATTGCCCAAGGTTCCTCCGAGCGTTCAATCAGTACGGTTATAAACGGAATCGACGGTGATACTGCAGTCCGCGTTGCCCACCGTTTTTTCTTTAACGCCGCCCAAACGGCGGAAGTATTTTTGTTCGGTACGGGAACCATCGGCGGCTGTCTGCTTGAACAAATCAAGGCGCGGCAAAAGGGGCTTGCCGACCAGCATATCGATATACGCGTTATGGGAATCGCTTCGGCGGGCGGCATGATTTTGGATGAAAAAGGCATAGACCTGCATTCGTGGAAGCGTGTGTTTGCGAAAAATACGCAGCCGGCTTCGGTTGACGAAATGCTGAACTTTATTTCCCGCGTAAAGCCGCTTAATCCCGTCTTTGTCGATTGTACGGCATCCGCAGACCTTCCGCTGCGCTACACCGATATTTTTGAAGCGGGTATGCACATCGTAACGCCGAATAAGCGCGCCAATTCGATGGATACGGATTTTTATAAAAATCTGCGCAGTGTTGCAAACCGTATGCACCGCCGCTTTTTATACGAAACCAACGTGGGCGCGGGGCTTCCCGTTATGGATACTCTGCAAAACCTGATTAAAAGCGGCGATAAGCTTGTGCGCTTTTCCGGCATTATGTCGGGCTCTCTTTCGTATATTTTCGGGCGGCTGGATGACGGCGTTCCTTTCAGTAAGGCGGTGCTTGAAGCGAAAAAAAAGGGCTTTACCGAACCCGACCCCCGCGACGATTTGGGCGGAGCCGATGCGGCACGCAAAGTGCTGATTATCGCACGTGAAGCGGGTGTTCCCTGCGAGCTTTCGGATATTAAAACCGACCGCATTTTCCCCGCCGATTTTGACGAAAGCGGTACCGTAGAAGAGTTTTTGCAAAAGCTTCCCGCATTGGACGCTTTTTTTGCCGAAAAACTTGGAGCTCTTAAAAAAGCGGGTAAGGTACTGCGTATGGGCGGTACCATCGAAAACGGCGTATGCAGGGTAGGCTTGGTTGAAGCGGACAGCAGCGATCCCCTCTACAATATACGCGACGGGGAAAATGCCTTTGTCTTTTTAACCGAACGCTATGCACCCATTCCCTTAACCGTTCACGGCTACGGAGCGGGGGCGGAAGTTACCGCAGCGGGTGTGTTCGGCGATATTTTACGCACGGTGTCGTGGAATCCCGAAGCCTAAGTATTCGCGATACGGATCATCGTGTCAGTATCATCGCGGCGGCGGTACAAAAGATAATCAGCCAAACGCCTGCATAAGTAACGCTATAGTAAGATTTTAGCGCACAGGGCGAAAATAATATATTCAGTTTTTTTACCGAAAAAACAAGACGGACACATTTATTGTATTCGCCGTTTTTTACACTGCGTATTCGGGTAAATTGTTTCGGTACAAAAATAAAAAGTATGCCGATAAGCATCCCGTTAAATGCTGCGTATACCGCTGCGGCCCTAAGAGAATAAAATCCGATAGCGATACCGATGAATAAAATCAGAATGCAGATTATATAATTGTTTTTTAAGTCGAATTTTTTATCGCGTACATCGATTTTACGGGGCATCGATTTTGCACATTTAAAATAAATAAGCGCACTGAGGGCAGTTATAAAGTCCGATTCAATCAAAAAGAAAAAATAGATGCCTGCCGCAAAGAGCGGAATATCCCTTATCACTGCTTTAATTCCTCTGCCGCAATTTACGCAAGATAAAATAACACAAACCGCAGATAAAGTATATAAGGGCGGCGAACGGAATTGCCTCGGTTTTAAGGAAAACGGAAAACACGGAACCGAGTATAAAACAACAGATACTGATAAGATAAAAAAGACTTCGCTTTAATTCCCTTCGGTTGCTTTCGCCCGCCGGTACGCCGCGGATAAAACTGCCCAAACAAACTCCCGCTTCGGTTAAATATCCGGTAAAATGGGTGGTGCGGATTAAAATTCCCTTGAAAAAAATAAACATACCGTTTTGTATGCCGAGTATAAGGCAAATGCAACCCGAAGTTAAAAGATTCCCCGCTTTAAAAAAAACGAGACAGGCGAGTACGAATGAAAAACCCATCAATAAAATTCCGTAACGTTTTGAAAATGTAAAGTTTTTTTCATAAAACAGAAGACCCGAAATAAAGGCACCCGTTAAAAAAGAGGCGGGTAAAAATAGTATATGCAAAGCCGTTAAAAAATCAAAATGAGCGATTGCGAGGGCCGCGCGGGTAAGGTTTCCGGTATGATGACTGACCGTACTTGCATACAGTAAAACTCCCGTTCCGTTTAACAGTCCCGAAATAAAGGTAAGGATTGCTATCAGTATTAAAACCCGTATATTTTTTATGTTCATATACGGATACTAATACTATATTACAATAAAAACAAGATGTGTATATTTTTTTTATACCGAATTTATATTGCTTGCCATCAAAAGCCTTATGTGATATGTTTATGTTATGACGGTAAATTCAT
>CAUURR010000109.1:0-6468 GCA_963547555.1 uncultured Treponema sp.
TATTCTCCCCGTATATTCCGTATTTGCCGTACCTGTTTTCAGGTATTCTAAAAAACCTTTAAGTTCCGCGTCTTCAGCTTTGCCGAATGCTTCCGCATTGATTATAACCTTTTTTGTCCCGTCTTGTAATGGTGTTTGCCTATCTTCAAGGCAGATATTCTCGAATGTGTAGAGCGGCTTACCTTTCCCGATAGCGTCAAACAAGCATACGAAAATAATATAGCTATCGTTCAAGGCTTTGTAGTGGCTTCCCTTATCCAAGAATGCTATGTCGATAGCCGCTTGATAATACCTCATGCGCTTGGGGATGTTGTGTTCGTTTGCCACTTGCATTTCAATGTCGTAAGATTTGCCGGCTTCGTCTTTTACGAGCAAGTCGAGGCGTACCGATTTTGATTCCGAACCGGTAAAAACGGCATCTTGCGATGACAGGTAGGCAATCTTCCCGATTTTGTCTGCCAAAACCATTTCGAGAAACTCTTTGCAAATACCTTCGTCCTGCATGACTTTGCAAAACATAAAATCGTCTGCAATGGTCAGTTCATCAAAGCTTTTGCGCATTTTCCGTACCTTCCTACCGAGAAGTATAACACGAAAGGAACAATTTGGCAAATGTTTCAAACCAGTGCATCCCGTTTCCTGTTTGGTTAGTCATTATGCATTACCGATTGAAACACTGCGCTCTTCGCGTTCTTTGCGTGCTTGGCGGTTTCTTTTTATTTAACCACGGAAGTCGCGGATGCTACCGGAACATTTTCAATGCCGATGCTTAAAGTGCAGTTCTCTCATTCCTTCAACTTCATCGCAAATCGCTTTCATATTGCAGCTGTTACAGTCGAAATTCATATCGCTTAATACGTGATTTAGGGCAAGAACGATATTGTTCGTTTTTTCGGCGAGTTTTGTCAATTCGGCAAAAACGGGAATATCGGCGCAGATAAACAACAGCTGAACATTTTTTACACGCTCATGCGCCTTATATTTGTTTAAGAACAGATTGCCCACGGCGGTAAAATCGATACCGTTCTTAACGGCACTTTTTGCCACACGTACCTGTTCGCGCTGATCAAAAGACGAAGTACGGATAACAAAGCCTTCCGGATGAATGTCGTACTTTATAAAATCAAAATCTTTAAGCGCGTGATAGGCATCCGTATCGTCGGCAATGTCGTCAATATTCAAAAGGGCAATGCGCGCATAGGGAACGTTCCCCGTAACGGAAGGCAAGTCGGGACCGTAGAGCACAATACGATCCGTATCGATTACACCGGCGGAACTTGTCGCCGCGGTAAGATTAACCGACGGCAAACCGGATGCCCCCAATTCAAAGGCACTTTCCTGTGCCAATAAAAATTGATTGCACCCGGTATCTTTCCATGCCGAAGCGGGGTTCACCTCCAACTCGCGCGGCGAATAAGGGGCCAAAAGCTTAAAAACGTCGGCAATACAGCCGTCGAATAAATCCATGGATTATATGCGTTCTTCTTTTATTTCCCGGTCGAATTTTTTTCCGAGCTGTTTATAAATAAAGGCAACGAGCTTCATATCCAAGTTAAAAAAGTAAATTAAAAATAAGGTAATCATCTCAAGCTCCCTGTGTAGCTAAACCTTTTTTGCGCGCGTATTCGGCAGCACCCAAGGCACCCATAAGCTGGGGGTCTACGTTCAAATCCAAAACCTTGATTCTCAATACATGTTCTATCGCTTTTTTAAGCCCCGTATTTTTTGCACAGCCGCCGGTAAGGGTAACGCTGTCCACGGCTCCGGCTTTTTTTGCCATAACAAAACAGCGTTTGGCAACCGCAAGCTGAATACCGGCTGCAATTTCTTCGCGCGGTTTTCCCTCGCCCACCAGAGTTATAACTTCGCTTTCGGCAAATACCGTGCACTGGGCGGTAATCGGAATAACGTTTTTAGCGGTTAAAGACAATTCCTAAAATTCGCTCAAGGTCATTTCAAAGGCATTCGCCATCGATTCAAAAAAGCGGCCCGTACCCGCGGCGCACTTATCGTTCATCGCAAAGGTTTTAACCGTTCCGTCCGTATCTACGCTGATACCCTTTACGTCCTGTCCGCCGATATCGATAATCGCCTTTGCTTCGGGATTCGTAACGTGAACGCCCATCGCGTGGCAGCTTATCTCGGATATATTTTCGTCGGCTTGCGGCACCTTGTTCCTTCCGTAGCCGGTACCGATAATGTAGCTTAAATCATCAAGCGTTTTTAAATCGCTTACCTGAGAAACGGCTTCCTGCAAGCCTGCCAAAGCGCTTTGTTCGCTGTTTATTTTACTTCTGATGGTAGTGCTTGCCGCAATCTTTCCGTCTTCGTCCAGTATAACCGTCTTTGTGTATGTCGAGCCGACGTCGCAGCCCGCAAAATAACGTTTCATATCAATTTCCTCCGTATTATTTTACCAAGTTAAATCGTCGTCGTAATCGACCAAGCTTTCGTCCAAGGGTTCGCAGCGGAAAACGGTTTTCATATACTGATTTACCTTGTTCCGCATTTCCTTTCGGGAAACGGTACGCCGGTCGCATAAATCGTGTTCAACCCAAATCAAGTGAACACCCCGCTCGCGCGCCTGATCTTCGAACAAGCCCTGCAAGCCCGCCATCGTTTTACAGGATACGTGGCCGTACATAATAACGATGTTTGCATTAAAATATTTGCACTGCTTCCATAATTCGTCAAGAACGTTCGCATAACCGCCGTTTGTATGACTGCGCATGGACATGCGTTCGTAGGCTTTTGCAAGGTCTATAAGAGATGCTTCTTTATCTTCGGTGTTAAAAAAGTGGTGCGAAAGCATACATTCCATATCGACCAACACCTTAATGCCCCAGCAGTTTTGCGCCCAATACGAAAAGTTCGAATAGTAGTGAGCGGGACACGACCATACCAGCGCGCGGAAACGCGGCCGTATATCGGCGGCCTTATCTTTTTCGTACTGCTTCATCATCATATCGTAGACGATTTTATCGTTTTCCAAAAACGCGGGATTCAAGCTGCCGGCAATTTGAAACGCGAACATACGGTGCAGCGCCAAAGAGGGGCCGCACACCTGCGGATACGGGGTGCTGTTTATTTCCCATTTTTTAAGCATATAATCGGTTTCTTCATTATAGCGTTTCATAATGGTAAAATAAGCATCCCAATCGAAAGTTTCGCCGGTTTGGTCTTCGATAAACTTAATGCACTGCTTAATATCTTTTACGGCATAAGCCTGCACCTCCGGCTCGTTAAAACGCACGGGCGGCGAAAGCTGATACGAGGGCAAATTAAAATACCTGTCCTGAAACATCGTCGTCATAACCGAGCCGTCGCAGGGCATACTGCTTGAAATAAGACATTTTCCGAGTAAGGGATAATCGCTTCGGACGGCACAGCCTGCTTCGCATGCCGGAAGCGGACACACGTCGGCAGGCAGCCCGTAGTTTTCGATTGCGTCGATATAGGGCAAGTTAGCCTGCTGATCCATTTCGCCGGCAAGAAAGACGGGAATCATTTGTATGGCAAGACCTTTTAAATTCGGAAAGCCCGCCATAATTTGAATCGGCATCATTTCATCGAACAGGATGATTTTATCGCTCAATGCTTTTGCCTTTTTGCTTTTCCCGTTTAAGCGGCGGTCGGCACCCAAGATAACGCACAAAATATTGATTGATTCTTCAAGCATTATCCAAAACTGCCGATGGCAAATGCGCAGTTCCGTTCCTCTGAGTCCCAATGTGTGGCGGTCCATAAAACCTGCTGCGGTTAAATAGGTTGACATCCAGCGGTAGGTAAAAATACATTTTACCAGCTGTACGGGGTACTGCATACTCAATTTTATTAAGCGTCCCCAACACTTTAACCAGCGGAAATAATCGTACATTGTATCTCTAAAGCCTTTCCATTCACGCCGTTTTAAAGTCATTGTGCCGTTATAGAGGTTTCCCAACCCCTTTACTTTTTTTTCTTTTCTCATGCGCGGCCTCCGGCTTTGTTCGTTTTATCGATTTTTTTGATTTCCAAACTTTCAACAAAGGCTTGGAACCGGGTTCTCAGCTGTCCCGAACTGCGTGACATATAGGGGCGGTCGATGGACAGGGTCGGAATTCCGTGCTCGTCGCTCATAATATGGCTTGCCAAAGCACGCTCATATCCCCAATAATCGCAGAATTTCATCTGCTCATAAATAATGCCTTCGGCACCGTACTCTTTGAACGTATCGGCTGCAAAGTTCCAACGCTGATCCATTTTTTCTTTGCTCATATAACGCGGGCACATACTCGTTTTTAAATAATGAGCGCATATTTGCTCCAATGCATCCTCGTTATCGTTTAAAACGATTTCTTCTCTGCCCGGCGTGGAGCCGAAGCAAAAACGGTCCATAACGATTAAAGCGCCGCATTCTTCAAGCAGCTTTGTAAAATCCGGATCGTCTATTTCGCTTCCGATAAGCACCACCCGCGCGCGGAATTTTTTTTCGCGGTCGGGTTCCCGCGTTTTTAATTCTTCAAGCGTTTCGCGCAAAGCGTCAACGATTAAATATTTCGGACAGCAATAACTGACCAGATTCAAAATATGGAACTCATAACCGGTAATGCGCGGATTATCCTCTTTGCGCATGTGTCCTATTTCGGTAATGATTTTACATACTTCGTTGTGAACGCGCACCGCTTCGCGAAACGATTTGTCGGAAATATCAACGCCGTAGTTTTTATGCAGCGGATTCAAAACCTTCAGCGTAATCTGCTCCATGTAATGGGGCACCGCTCCCGGATCAAGTTTGTAGGGAACATCGACATGGCTGACAAAAAAGCCTTCGTTTTTAATCAGTTTTTGCAGCTCTATGTTTTCCATACAGCGGTTCATTTGAGCGCATGCGTCCACACCCGCAATACCGTCAAGGAAATTGTAACCGCCTTCGACGGCACGCTCAAGCATTGCGCGGCAGTATTCGCACACGTAATTGGACATATAATAAGTGGCAATGTCCATAGACCCCGTTTTCGGCGCTCTGATTCGTATTGAAACGCAGTTTCCGGCGTTCAGCAAAACTTCCGGCATGTGATAACAGGTGTACCCTATAATGCGCTTACCGTCTTTTTGCGCCTTGCGCACCAATTCATTGTGAGCGTCATTCAATAAACTTTCAAAATATATTAAATGCTTTAAATCTTTCATAGCAGCTCCCTACACCAATCCCAGTTTTTGCAGTGCTTCGTTTGTACGCCGGACAATCACGCTCGAACTCGGCAAATTGAACACGCTTTGCCCCTGTATATCGAAAAAAGCCAAATTATTGTCGTTTTCGATATACGACAGCACTTGTAAATCGCCGGTATGTATAAGATTTTTTACCTCAGGATCGCTGACGCGGTTTACGATAACGGCAGCCTCTTTGTACATAACAAGTTCGTCGGCAACCTTTTTTATCGTTTGAATAACCTGCGTGCCTTTTTTACTCGGATCGGTAATCAAAATAAGATGACTGACCTTTTCCATAACGCGGCGGTTTACCTGTTCAATGCCCGCTTCTCCGTCTATCACGGTATAGTCGAACTGCTCCGAAAGTAAACCTATAACTTCTTTTAAGTAACTGTTGATTTTACAATAACAGCCTTGCGCTTCGGGCCGGCCGATTGCAATAAAAGAAAAGCCGTCTTTTTCTATCAGTGCATCGTAAATCCTGTAACGCACTTCCGCAAGAAGCTCGACCGCTTCTTTTGTGTTTCCGCCTTCAACATTTTTTACGATATTTTTGCGAATATCGTCGATTGTCATCTGCGGCTCAATTCCCAATGCGGTGGATAAGCCGACTGCGGGGTCGGCATCTACTGCAAGGATTTTTTTATCGGGATGAGCTTCAACCAAACAGCGAACGATATTTGCGGAAACGGAGGTTTTACCGACGCCGCCTTTTCCGGCAACGGCGATAATAATCGGATTTGTTTTCTTCATGAAACTGTTTCCTTTTAATTTAGGCCGTGCACGAAAACCGTAAAAAAAATCTTTTTCACCGCTTCCGTACATAAACCGCCGGCACGGGTTCATCCCGCGCTTAAGCGGCGGCCGTTTAAAATATCAAATTCGCAAAGCCAAGCGGTATGCGGCACGGGCGGCTTCAAGAACGCGGCCTGCGGCATAACTGTCTCCGATATTGTATATTTCTTTTGCGGCACGTTCTTTTTGAAGTTCAAAAAAGAGCGATTGATCCGCCCTACCCCCGAGGGCAAGAATAACCAAATCGGCTTCAAGGCTCATGTCCTTTGTTTTACGCTCATCGATTTTTTTTGCAAACGGATTATCGATGTTTGGCGGCAAAATCGGTTCCCATGTATTAAAGGGATCGGGAACGCCTGCGGAAACGTTTTTTACGATGTTCACGCGGTTTTTACCGAAAGACACCACCTTTGCGCAGTTATACAAAGAAACGTTTTTTTCTTTCATATAATGGAGAAGGTGGCCTCTGTTTGCCGT
>CAUURR010000110.1:0-6448 GCA_963547555.1 uncultured Treponema sp.
CTGTATGTAACTTTGTGTTCAAAAAATGCATGGAGTTATAAAGAAGCCGGTTTTCCCGCTTTAGACGAAAATACCGTTATAAAGGTTGAAGACGGCCCTGAAAACGGCATTCCTCATTTTTTTGCCGACGCCAAAAGCATTCCCGCGCTTTTTGAAGGTATCAAACTCGTAGATTTACAGCACACGCAGGATATGATTGTCGACGGAAAAGAATACGGCTCATGGCATTATTTTATACTGGGTGAAAATCGAAAATAAAGCAATTTGACCGGAGAAAATCTTTTTTAGTGTACTTTTATTAAAAATATGATATAATCTCTTTGTGGTAAAAGCTCCGTCTTCCGGCAAAAAACAGCATAAACGCTTTTTCTCATTATATACCGTTTCGGCGGTGATTATTTTTGTCATACTTTTGATTTTTATCGAATACGGTGTGCTGTATCGTTTTATCCGCAGCAAAAAAAGCGATTATCAAAATGCCGTTATGCAGGCGGGCGACAGGCTGAATTTTACTATGCGCGAGATGCAGCGTCTGTCGCATATGCTTATGATAAATGCCGATGTGCAGGGCTTTGTAACACAGGGGAAGGTTGAACAGGGCTCATCGGACATACAAAAAATCATAGACGCTCAGCGTCAGTTGTCTTATGTAAGGCCGGTTCATCCGGTGCTTGAAGACATATTCGTCTATTCCAAAACAAGCGATTATCTTTTGCAGGCGGACAACGCCTTTTTTGATATAGATGCGATGTACAGTTCTCTTTTTGAATTTAAAGATTTGAACAGCGGCCAGTGGCGTTCGCGGTATTTGCGTCCGGTCTATATGAATAAGTGGATGGCTGAAACTTCCGTTACGGCAAACGGGGTGAGCCGCAATGTGCTCATCTTCGCTCAAACCTTTCCCTTGCAAAATTCGAGCGCAAATACGGGTAAACTTATGATGCTTTTAAAATCAACACATTTCGATTCCGTTATTGAGCCCCTTTTTATATATCCGCGGACGCAGGTTCTTATTGCCGATTCACAAAAACAGGTACTCTTTATGCGTACCCCGAAAGAGGCTTCATATACCCGGTCCGTTACGGAAAGCGGCGTTTTTGAGCGAATTGAAGCGGACTCTTTAGCTCCGTTTACACACAAAATAAACGGGAAAAAATATGGAGCCTTTGTCCGTCCCCTAAAATCGTCAAATACATTTTTAATCGTCCTCGTTCCTTTTGCCGATATACTGAAAGCCGTGCCGCTGCGGTATTTTTTGCTGCCGCCGCTTATACTCGCGGCAATTTTTATCTGCGCATTTTATTTTATAAAATTTCCGCAGGGCAGGCTGCGTTTTATGCCGAAAGGGGCGCTTTCTTTTTCGGAAGAACGGGAAGCTTCTTTTTCGTCCTTGCAGGATGAGGAACTTGATACCGGTGCCGTAGTGCAGGAAGCAGACTCCAAAACGGTCGGGCGCATCTTATCCTATATAGAAGATAATTACGCCAATGCGCTTTTAAACCTTTCCCAAATGGCGGAAGACTTTAACATAAAAGAAAATTTTTTATATTATTTTTTTCGAAGCCGCATTCACAAAAGTTTTGCTCAATATCTTGAAGATTTCCGCCTCGAAAAAGCCAAAAGTATTATAGAGTCCGATATAACCGAACCGGTCAATACGCTTGCCGAAAAATGCGGCTATGCAAATTCGCAAACCTTTCGCCGTGCATTCAAAAAAAAGTACGGTTTAACTCCTTCGGAATTCAAACAAAGGGTGTTTGCAGAGAGCGGCGAACTGTGATATACTCGGTTTCGAGGTTATTATGTCATTAAAAAATATACGCAATATCGGAATTATCGCTCACATCGACGCGGGCAAAACCACTACAACCGAACGGATTTTATACTATACGGGAAAAATTCACCGCATAGGCGAAATAGACGACGGCGCGGCTACCATGGACTGGATGACGCAGGAGCAGGAGCGCGGCATTACGATTCAAAGCGCCGCAACCACCACCTATTGGCGTGAGCGCCAAATCAACATTATCGACACACCCGGTCACGTCGATTTTACCGCCGAAGTCGAGCGTTCTCTTCGTGTCCTTGACGGGGCGGTTGCCGTTATCTGTGCCGTAGGAGGCGTTCAGCCTCAAACCGAAACGGTATGGCGCCAAGCCGACGAATATCGGGTGCCGCGTCTGTGCTTTGTAAATAAAATGGACAGAACGGGGGCGGACTTTTTTGCCGCAATGGAAGACGTAAAGCAAAAGTTCGGCGCAAAACCGCTTGCCCTCCAGCTTCCCATCGGCTCGGAAAGCAATTTTGAAGGCATCGTAGACTTACTGCGTATGAAAGAATACCGCTTCGACCCTGCAGACGAGGGCGAAACGGTTATCGAAGGCGATATAGCCGCCGAACGATTGGAAGAAGCAAAACAGTGGCGCGAAAAAATCATCGACGAAACCTCTTCTTACAACGACGAAATAGCCGAATTGTTCTTGTCGGGCGAAGAAGTTCCCCTTGAACTTTTACAAAAAGAAATACGGCGCGGCACTGTCGAGCGTTTTTTTATACCATTTTTATGCGGTTCCGCCCGCAAAAACTGCGCCGTTCAGCCGCTTATAGATGCAGTAGTCGATTATCTTCCCGCTCCCGATGAAGTACCCGCCGCAGTCGGTACCCACGTAAAAAAACAGGAGCGCATCGAAATCCCCTGTTCCGAGTCGGGAACATTGAGCGCCCTTGTATTTAAAATTCAATACGACCGTGAAGCCGGCAGTCTTTGCTATGCGCGCATTTATTCGGGAAAAATCAAAAGCGGAGAACAGGTGTTTAACGTCGGCAAAAAAAAGCGGGAACGCGTAAACCGCATTTTGCGTATGCATTCAAATAAAAGCGAAGCTTTGGACAGCATAAGCGCGGGCGATATAGCCGTGCTTAGCGGCTTAAAACTTTCGCAGACAGGCGATACCCTCGGAAACGAAGGCGCTCCCGTACTGCTCGAAAACCTCAGCTTTCCTCAGCCGGTTATTTCGGTTGCTTTGGAACCCGAAACCCTGTCCGACCGCGATAAGTTAAAAGAAACCCTCGACATTTTGTCTAAAGAAGACCCGACCTTTACTTTCCGCGAAGATGCCGAAACCGGTCAGCTTTTGATTTCGGGTATGGGAGAACTTCACCTTGAAGTCCTTGTTACGCGCATGAAAGAAGACTTTAAAGTCGCCGCCCGTGTCGGAAATCCCCAAGTTACCTACCGCGAATCGGTCGGCTGCGAAATCTCTCACAGCGAAACCTACTCGAAGGTTCTCGGCGGAAAAGAACAGACGGCCGGCATAACGCTGCGGATTGCCCCGATTGCCCAAACCGCCGCAGGCAAAACCTCATCCGATTCAGCCGCACAAGGCTCATCAAGTGATAATACCTATATCTGTACCGCCGATACAAACGGCATTCCCGAAGACATTCTCGAAGCCGTCAAAAACGGTATATGTAATTCTTTCGGCGCGGGCATCCGCTACGGTTATCCCTGTACGGGGATTTGCGTTACCGTAACGGAGCTCAACTACAATGAGCTTACTTCAACAGCCTTTGCCTTTGAAGCCTGTACCGCCGCCGCCTTTGAAGCCGCCTGCGAAAAAGCCGACCCGCAGGTATTGGAACCCGTTATGAACGTCGATATCGTTTGCCCGAAAGAATTTGTCGGCGATGCGATGAGCCTTCTTACCCAAAGGGGCGGCCTTATTCAAAGCTTGGAGTCGAAACCTTCTGCAGAAGTGGTACACGCCCAAGCACCTATGGAAAAGATGTTCGGCTTTTCGACCGGACTGCGCTCGGTAACGCAGGGAAGGGCGTCTTTCAGCATGGAATTCTGCCGCTTCCAGATAAAAGCGGGCGGTTTGGGGTATTAGAAATAATCGGAGGAACTCTGCAAGGCATAAAAAAAGGACTGTTCCGAAACCGAAGTTTTAGAACAGTCCCTTGTGCGGGAGACCGGACTTGAACCGGCACAGCTCGCGCCACCAGCACCTCAAGCTGGCGTGTCTACCAATTCCACCACCCCCGCGGGTGCGTTACATTATAATGCAACGGAATATACTATATCAAAAACGGGATTTTCTGTCAATCCCGTTAAGGTTGATTTATGAATATGATTATCCCGTCTTTTTTTCTGTTTGCAGTCTATGCCTGCGTAAACGTATGGCTGCCGCTTTTTTTGCGCAACATGAACTATTCGGTAACGCAGGTAGGGCTGCTGCTTTCAATATTTGAAGTCTTCGGCATGATTATCCCCTTTTTTACGGGAAACATCCCCGCTAAAAACGGAAAATACGGCTTGTTTTTGTGCATGAGCGGTTTAGCCCTGACGCTGCTTCCCGTTCCCCTTTTTTCGGTACGCCTTTTCGGCATTACCGCCGTTTGTTTGGGACTCCACGCAGCCCTTATAAAAGGAGCAATTCCCGTTTCCGACAGTTTTATCCACGCTCTGCTCGGCACCCGAAGCGATTTATACGGACGAATCCGTGCAGTCGGTTCTTTAGGTTTTGTATGCGCCAATTTGGTTATGCAAACTTTTATCCGTATCGACAGCATAAGCACCCTTGAAACGATTTTATGGATGAGCACTCCGGCCCTTATCTTTGCTCTTTCATTCGTTTTTATCCCCGGCCTTATGACACCCCTCATACAGGATTCCGACCGCTTCCCTGCGGAATCGCCGCAAAAGAAGTACATCAATTCCGCCGTTCGGCACAGAAAGGAAAATATCTTCTCCCGTTTTTCACCGCGCTATTGGCTTGTTCTTACCTTAATTTTTTTAACGGTATTCGGGCAAATTCCCTTCGGCCGTTTTTTTTCAATGTATGTAAAAGAATATCTTCACAGCGATGCCGCAGGCATTTTATGGGTTGTCAGCGCACTGAGCGAAATCCCTCTTATGGTTTTTTCAAGCCGCTTTATACGCCGCTGGGGGAGTGTCCGCCTTTTGATTTTTTCCGCCGCGCTTACATCGGTACGCAACCTTATCTATGTCCTGTTTCCCTCCGTCACCGGAGCTGCCTGTGCCCAACTGTGCAACAGCGTTACCTTCGGGCTTTTTCATCCCGCCGCCGTTATGTTTGCCGCCCGCGAAGTTCGCCGTACCGAAGATACCGTCTTAAGCCAGCTTTTGTATTCGGTCGGCTCCATAGGCATTGCAAGCGTTTTGGCAAGCGCCCTCGGCGGTTTTGTCATAGACCGCTTCGGCTATCCCTTCTTATTTATCGCCTACGCCGCCTTTCCCCTTGCAGGCATTCTTCTGTTTGCTGTTTTGAATAAGCGAACAAAGCAAGTAGATAGGGAATAATGGATATCGAGCAGAATAGAGGAGGGGGAGCAATCTTATCCGCTTGCGGCTCCCCCTAGCTTCAGCTGCGCTTCAAGCTCCCTCTTTGCGCATCTTCCGCTACCCCCTCGCCCCGGACAGGTAATTCCGCGGCAAGCTGTTTTGCCCGTTCTTCATTTTCCGGCCGCACATACAAATACCAGATATACGGACTGTAATCGGGATTTATCACTTGCCGCATATTGATTTTTGCTCCGCAGCCGCAGGCGACTTCCGTTTGCACCCAGCTTGAACCATATGTAATACCGTTTTTTTTAAGCAGTTTTTTTAGTGCTTTAAATTCCGCATGATTTCGGCTTTGATAAATTTCAACCTTTTTTCCGAACAAAATCATATAGTTACCTCATAGGAATTATAGCACAGTTTGTGTATATGTGCATCAAAAGAAGCATCCGTTTTTTTAATGCTACAGTTATTGCGTTACCGCGATACTTTTGCCGCTTCTTTGTTGCCGGCGTCCTTAGTTTGCGGCAGTTTCTCCTCGCATCCGTTCAAGTATTTTCTCTTTGTCGTGTTTAGGGCACAAAGCAGTAAAGCCGGTTTTGTTCATGGCAAGGATGGTATCGCAGCTTGCCAGTAAAAATTCATAATCATGGGAGATGATGATGACTATTTTACCCTGTTGCTTAAGCTGCGCTGTCCGATTTGCAATAATCCGCATATTGGCTGCATCGAGGCCGCTTGTCGGTTCATCCAAAATGAAAACGCCCCGATTCAGCATTTCGGCTGCTGCAAGGGTGAGCCGCTGTTTTTGTCCGCCGGATAAACTGAAAGGGTGCGTCTCCGCTTTTTCAAGCAGCCGGTATTTCTCCAAAAGAGCTTGTACTGCGTGCAGCTCTGCAAACGGCGCATTCAATTTCAGTTCTTCAATGGCGGACACTCCGAAAAGATTTGAATCGGCATTATTCGCAAGATAATATATCAAGCGTTTCCGTTTTACCGCACTCAGTTTTTTTGCGCCGAAGATAACCGTTCCCTTTTTTTGCCTTATAAGCCCGCACAGTATTTTTGCAAAAGTTGTTTTACCGGTTCCGTTCATACCGATAATTCCGTACACCTGTCCGCTTGTAAATGTATAATTCAAAT
>CAUURR010000111.1:0-6405 GCA_963547555.1 uncultured Treponema sp.
AAAAAAACTCATTTCATCCATATCGGGTATATAAAAAAGTCCTTCCCGACCTTCAGCAGCTGCACCGAAAAAGCATATAAAAAAAACAAACAATGCCGATAAAAAAAATACTCGCTTCTTTATCATTTTGTTCCTCCATAAAAATATGTTATGAATTTATAAACTTATTTACAAGCCCATTTTTTCAAGCCAGCGTTCTTTTTCTTCAACCGTAATGTTCCGTAATTCACTGCTTGATGCTTGCCTTGATTTTTTTAAAGTAAATGAAAAACCGTTGATTTTAAGTTCGGGGAATTCTTTTTTAAGAGCTGTGAGTATGCGTTTTTTATATAAGCCGAAAAGCTGAATCCAGCCTGAATGATCCGTTTCCAAAAAAAGAACATCGTTTTTTAAATCGATAATACGGCTGTGAGCGGCAAGTTTTTCTCCTATGTCTCTCTCTTCGCCGTACCCGCGAATCGAATAAAGCACCGTTTTCCATCCGCGATCCAAAGAACCTCCCTCTGTTTCGGAAAAAACTTTTTCGGGAGAAAAAGACAAAACATCGGTAAAAAAATTATTCAATAAATCTGATGCGCTTTGCACTGTAAAATCTTCACGGCTCATCTATGGCTCCTTCATGTACCTTGTACACTTTAGTGCCGCTTTTCATATAACGGCTGTAGGGTTCTTCGGGCAAAAAGGTACAAAAAAGCTGATCATAGGCGGGCAGCAGGGCTGTTATACGTTCGCGTTTTGCAGGATCCAATTCCAAAAGCACATCGTCCATAAGTAAAACCGGTTTTTTTGCGGTTATTTCCGTGTATAAAACAGCCTGGCATACACGCAGTAAAATAGCCGTAAGACGCCTTTGTCCGGTAGAAGCGGTAGGAATAAAAGGCTCCCCCGATTTTACAAAACGGATGCGGTCGCGATGAGGTCCGCTTAAAGTCGTTTTCATAATAATATCGCTTGTTCTTTTTTCTTTTAAAAGAGTAAGCACTTCTTCATTTTTTTTATCTTTCCATGAAGAATCGTAAACAAGAGAAATATTTTTTATACCGGTAACTTCTTCATACAAAGGCGTAAAAATACGGTTAAAATTATGCAAGGCATCGCGTCTTTTTTTTACCATTTCCCGTCCGTGTTCGGCAAGGCTTATATCGTATACATCAAGCATATCCGTATAAGACGAATTTCCCGTCCCCTTATCATCACGTAAAACGGTATTGCGGCTTTTTAAAACTTTTTTATATTTTCTTAAAACATCGACATAAAAAATATCATACATGGATAAAGACTGATCTATAAAAAATCGGCGCCGCTCCGGTTCTCCGATTGCAAAATCCAAATCGTCATGACAAAAAAGCACGCAAGGTATTGTTTGTATTAAGTCTTTACGGTCGGTTAAAATTTTTCCGTTTTTTAATATTTTTTTTTTACCGGCGGATTTTTCATATTGAACGGCAACCGTATCCGCCTTACCCGTTTCATCACGATAAAATCCGCGAATAGAATAAGCATCTCCGCCTTTTTTTATAATTTCGCTTTCGCTTTTTGTTCTGAATGAAGATCCGTAAGAAGATATATAAAGGGTTTCCAAAAGATTTGTTTTACCCTGTCCGTTTTCACCGACAAAAAAAACCTCGGGTGCTAAAAGATCGGTTTGACCGTCTTTTAAATTGCGAAATCCCGAGGTATACAGCGACAAAAAAGGCACACTTACTCCATCTGCATGGGCATAATGATATGGAAGAAGTCTTGAGCCGGTTCCGGACGCATCGTAATAGCCTTCATAAATTCCGTAAATTCAAAGGTGATGTACTCGGTATCTATTACTTTCATCGGTTCTTCTACATAAAGATAATTTAAAGCTATTCTTATTTCTTCTCCCGCATAACGGCAGGGAAGTTCTTCTTTTGCCGTTCCTATTTCCGATTCCTGAGAAGTTATAGTCAGCATACCGTCGCTCAAATCAAAGTACACACGGCGCGATTTTTGTTCAACTAAAAGACCTACGCGCTTAAGTGCATCCAATAAATCTTTGCGTTGTATTTGAAAATGTTTATCCTGTGTTTCGGGAATGACACGTTCGTAATTCGGAAACTGACCGTCTATCAATGAAGATGAAAAACTGTAATTGCCGAATTTAAAGTAAATCATCTTACTTACTACCGCAACAAAAAGATTTCCTTCCGAAGGAAGTCTTTTTAAAATAATATTCAAGACTTTAGGAGGAACGATTGCACTTTCAAAATCGGCAACACCTGCACATAAAGGCTTTGCAACATAAGCAAGACGGCGGCCGTCGGTAGCGACCATAACAAGATTTTCTTCCTTTTTTTCAAAATATACACCGTTCATAAAATAGCGTGTTTCATCATCCGAAACGGCAAAGATGGTTTGAGTAATCATATTTTTAAAATCCGCTGCGGGAATCTCAAACCAGGGAATATTTTGTTCAGCGGGAATGTCGGGAAACTTATCGCTTGCCATACTTTTAAGTTGGAATCGGACTTTTTTTGTTATCGGCTTTATAACAACGTTTATGTCTTTTTGAGAAAATTCAACATCGCCTGAAGGAAGCGTATTTAATATGCTTATAAATTTATCACAATAGACGGTTGTCGTTCCTTCTTCTTCAATTTCAACCGGGATTTTAGTTTCAAAGTTTACTTTAATATCGGTTGCTTTGATTGTAAGCGTATTATGTTCCGCCGTGAACAATACATTTGAAAGTATCGAAAGAGCATTTTTTGTTGAAATAATCTCTTGTGCTATACCTATTTCTTTCAGTATTGCATCTCTGTCGAATGTGAATTTCATAAGTCCTCCGTTTATTATTATATATTAATATAATAATAGTAGTAATAATAAGGCCTGTGTAAAAGTGGATATTTAATTTATTTCTTTATTTTATAAAGAATTATATGTTTAATAACACATCATTTTCTTTACAAAATTATCCACATATTAACCGATTTTCGGTTTTATACACGTTTATCCACAATATTATAACATATTTTACACAACTTGTGTATCTCATTTTTTGTAATCTTTAATGTTTTTTATAAGATACTGAATTTTTGAATCGAGCTTGGAATCGGTTAAAATAGCTTCTCTTATCTTTTGACATGAGTACATAACGGTTGTGTGATTTTTTCCGCCGAATTCCATTCCCAATTCGGTTGTCGAAAATTCGGTTATTTCCTGAGCTATGTACATTGCTATTTGTCTGGGAAGAGTAACGTTTTTTGTGCGTTTTTTTCCGCGTATATCCGAAAGAGATATGTTAAAGTCGTCCGCTACAACTCGCTGTATAATATCTATACTGATATTTCCCGGCCGGGCAGCCGAAAATTTATCACGCAGCTGTTGTTGAGCTATTTCCGGAGTTATTTTATTTTGAACCAATTCGGCATATGCGATGATTTTGGTTAAACAGGATTCCAAATCGCGGACATTGGTTTCAACATTTTTTGCAATCAAATCTATTACTTCATCGGGAATCAGTGATATAACTTCTTGAGACATAACGGTTTGTATGTGTTCAAGTTTTTTTTCCAAAATAGCCCGCCGCATTTCGTATTTGGGCGGCTTTAAGTCGACATTTAAACCCCTCTCAAAACGGGATTTTAAACGATCCGTCAGATTTTTCAACTCGGATACGGGACGGTCGCAGGTAAATACAATCTGTTTAAATGAGTTATATAGAGCATCAAAGGTAAAAAACAGTTCTTCCTGTGTTCCTTCTTTATTTTGTAAAAAGTGAATATCGTCTATAAGAAGGACATCGGCGGTTCTGTATTTCGATTTGAATTTTTGCGGTGTTTTGTTATGAAGTGATTGTATAAATTCGTTTGTAAAATTTTCTGCAGTAATATAAATGACCTTTAATCCGCCTTTTTCATGCAAGGCGTTTCCTATTGCCTGAATTAAATGGGTTTTTCCCAAACCGACACCGCCGTATATTAAAACCGGGTTATAGGCTCGGCCGGGATTTTTTGAAATACCGACGGCTGCATTGTATGCAAAATCATTGTTTTCTCCCATAACAAAGGTGTCGAATGTATAATCTTCACGAAGGTCGGGATGTTTTTTCGTATTTTGAACTTCAACCGATTCGGTTTTGCTTTTTTTTATTTGTGAGGGTATCGGTGCCGAATTTTTTTGTGTGCCGATGTGCATATTTTCGGATTGTGTATCTTTTTTTTCCGAAAGAACGGGAGTTTTTATAATAAATTCAAGTTTTATATCTTTTCCGGATAATTCAAAAAGCTTATGCCGAATTTTATCGGCAAAACCGCGAGAAATAAAATTGTCTTTTAAAAAATTCGACGGTGCGGAGGCTGTTATAATACCTTCTTTTGAATTTTCATATCCAATAGGAGAAAACCACATATCGAATTCTCCTATTTTTTTATCGGAATTCGCTTCTTCGCGTATTTGAGAAACCGCTTCCGTCCAAAATGCCGAATAATCCCATGTACTCATAAGCAGTCCATTATAACCCGCCTTTACTTTTTTCCGCAATACATATATAATGAAAAAAAACATATTTATACCTGTTTTTTAAGGATTTTTCATGAGCGCAAGCTATTCGGCACAAAATATTCAAGTATTAAAGGGACTTGAAGCGGTTCGAAAAAGACCGGGTATGTATATCGGTTCTACCGGTCCCGACGGTCTTCATCACTTGGTCTATGAGGTTGTAGACAACTCCATAGACGAAGCGATGGCCGGTCAGTGCGACCGCATTACAATTGTTCTTGAACCCGACGATATTGTGCGCGTTGAAGACAACGGACGCGGTATTCCGGTCGATATTCACCCTACAGAAGGTATCAGCGCCCTGGAACTGGTATTAACCCGGCTTCATGCAGGCGGTAAATTCGACAAGGGTTCGTACAAGGTTTCAGGCGGATTGCACGGTGTCGGTGTGTCCTGCGTAAATGCCCTTTCGGTATGGCTTGAAGCATACGTTGAAAAAGAAGGCAAAAAATATTATCAAAAATTTGCAGCCGGAAAATCGTTGGGACAGGTAAAAGAAATCGGTACAAGCGACAGGCGCGGAACAACCATCCGCTGGAAAGCCGATCCGCAGGTTTTTACCGAAACAACGACCCATAGCTTTGAGGTTTTGGCAACACGTTTGCGTGAACTTGCCTTTTTGAATTCCAATATTACGATTGTATTCCGTGACGAACGACTTACAACACCAAAAGAAGTTGTATACCAGTTTGACGGCGGCATAAAACAGTTTGTGTCTTATTTGAACGAGGGAAAAGGCGTTATTCCGGCCGAGCCTGTCTTTATCGAAGGAAGCCGCGACGACATCCTTGTGGAAACGGCGGTTCAATACAACGACGGCTATAACGAAAATATTTTATCTTTTGTAAACGACATAAACACCAAAGAAGGCGGCTCCCACTTGGAGGGGTTAAAATCCGCCCTTACCAAGGTAATGAACGAGTTTTTAAAAAACAATGCAAAACTTTTGAAAAAACTCGACAAAGAAGAAAAACTTATGGGAGAAGACGTGCGCGCAGGCCTTACCGCCGTATTGTCGGTAAAGGTACCCGAACCCCAGTTTGAAGGACAAACAAAAACCAAGCTCGGCAATACGGATGTGCGCGGCATCGTCGATTCTTTGGTAAACGAACAGCTTACTCTCTTCTTTGAGCAAAATCCCAAAGTTATAGATTTGATTTTGGAAAAGTGCGTGTCCGAAGCGGCCGCCCGTATTGCCGCCCGCAAAGCAAAGGAAGCAACCAGGCGCAAAAGTTCTTTGGACAGCTTCGGGCTTCCCGGAAAACTCGCCGACTGCTCTTTAAAAGATCCTTCAAAATGCGAAGTGTACATAGTTGAGGGAGATTCGGCAGGCGGTTCGGCAAAAAAAGGCCGCGACAGCAAAACGCAGGCTATTTTACCCCTGTGGGGAAAAATGCTGAATGTCGAGCGCACGAGATTGGACAAGGTTATAAACAACGAAAAACTGCAGCCGGTTATCGCTTCTTTGGGAACGGGAATCGGCAAAGATTTTAACATCGATAAAATACGCTATCATAAAATAATCATCATGGCCGATGCCGACGTTGACGGTTCGCACATACGCACCTTGTTATTGACCTTCTTTTTCCGCTATATGCCGGAATTGATAGAAAAAGGTTTTGTCTATCTTGCAATGCCGCCTTTGTATAAAATCATGTTTAACAAAAAAGAGTGGTATGTTTACGACGATGCCGAACGCGATAAGGTTTTTGCGGAAATCGGACGCGATACCGAAAAAATCAGCGTGCAGCGTTACAAGGGTTTGGGTGAAATGGACGGAACCCAGTTATGGGAAACTACAATGGATCCTGCCCGGCGTAAAATGATGCGGGTAACGCTTCCCGATGCGGTTGAAGCCGACCGTATATTCAGCAC
>CAUURR010000112.1:0-6357 GCA_963547555.1 uncultured Treponema sp.
GGCAATCACATCCTGCGGTTTCGATGTTTTATGCTAAGCTAAAACGCTTGAACATTCCTTCCGCCCCCGCTTTCTACACGGCTTAAAATGTTTATAACAAAAAGTCAATGTACAAAGCCCGTAAAATGTGCTAACATATTCCTATGTCGGGAAATATATTCGGTACTCTGTTCCGCATAAGCACATTCGGAGAAAGCCACGGTGAAGCTTTGGGAGCTTTGATTGATGGCTGCCCTGCAGGCCTTTCTTTAAAAGCGGAAGATATACAATATGAACTAAACCGAAGAAAACCGGGAAACCTTTTTATCGCGGATGACGGTACACAGGTGCCGAACCCCGCCGTTACAAGCCGCGGCGAAAAAGATGAGGTGCGGATTTTAAGCGGTGTTTTTAACGGAATAACACTCGGAACACCAATCGCCCTTGAGATAAAAAATACGGACTTACGTTCTTCGGATTATGAAAAAACGGCGGATACTTTCCGTCCGGGACACGCCGATTATACCTGGCATAAAAAATACGGCATACGCGATTACCGCGGCGGCGGCAGAGCTTCGGGAAGAGGAACGGCAGCCCGTGTTGCAGCCGGAGCGGTTGCGCGCCTTGTATTAAAAGCGGCGGGAAACATAGATATACATGCATACACCGTGCAGGCGGCAGGCATCTCCTGCCCGGAAAGTTCTCTTCCGCCTGTAAAGCCGCTTGACAAAAAACAGCTTGAAAAAAATCCGTTTAGGGTTCCCGATGAAAAGAGTGCACAAAAAATGCTTGAACGCATTGAAGCGCTGCGTAAAAACGGCGACAGTGCAGGCGGTATTATCGAATGCCGCATAGAGGGAGTGCCCGCCGGCTGGGGTGAACCGGTATTCGATAAATTGGATGCGGAACTTGCAAAGGCGGTTTTATCGATAGGAGCGGTAAAGGGAATCGAATTCGGTGCGGGTTTTGCCGGTTGTGCAATGACGGGAAGCGAGTGGAACGATGCAATGCACACGGTAAAAAGTACCGCCAACTTTCGGCATGTGAACGGTTATGCCGACGATGTGCGCTTTGGAACGAATCACGCGGGCGGTATATTGGGCGGAATTTCCAACGGAAACGCGATTGTATTCCGTGCCGCCGTAAAACCCGTTCCGAGTATTTTTATGCCGCAAAAAACGGTAAAGGCCGTTACAGCGGATAAAAAAAACGGGGGGGGCAATACTTATTCCGCTGACGAAATCGGCGATTTAGATACAATCTATGAAGAGACCGACCTCGTTATTGAAGGCCGCCACGATGTATGTCTTTGTCCGCGTATCATTCCCGTTATAGAAGCGATGACGGCAATATGCCTTGCCGATATGTATTTACGCAATAAAAGCGCGCGCATCAGCGGCAGTGTTTAAACTGAATTTTTAGAAAACCCCTGCATATAACGGGGCGTATTGGAGTACGGATTTTATATGAAAATATTTTTAAAAAGTTTTGTTGCTTTTTGTGCAGTCTGCGTGCTGTATCTCGGTTTTTCGATATACAGGCTGAAAAATCCGAATCCGCAGACTCTTACGGCTGAAGAAAACACAACACTTGAAACGGTGCTGTTACGATACGAAGAGCCGCTTATCTCCCCCCTTTTTTGGAACACGGAAAAGGCGGGCATAAAAACAATCGATATCAATGCCGCTTCGGGCATTTTAATCGATGTAAAAACGGGCAGTATTTTATACGAAAAAAATGCCGACCGCATAATTCCGCCCGCATCGATGACCAAACTTGCGGTTATGTATGTTGTCTTTCAGGATATAGCGGCGGGAAAGGCATCCCTTGATGACATTGTTCCGCTAAAAAGCGCTTCATGGGCGGTAAACGCTCCTGCCGGTTCTTCTCTGATGTTTTTGGCGGAAGGGCAAACCGTAAGTCTACGGGAACTGCTTTTAGGGCTTGCAGTCGTTTCGGGAAACGATGCGGCAACGGCGGTTGCCGATTATATTGCAGGTTCTCAAAGCGCTTTTATAGAGCGCATGAATGCGGAAATGAAAAAACTCGGCTTAAAGCATACGCGCTTTGTAGATTCTTCAGGCTACAGCGAACACAACAGAACTACGGCACGGGAATTTATTTCCTTTGCCCGCGCCTATTTGAACCTGTACCCGGAATCGTTGAATGAATTTCACTCGGTAAAAGAATTCGGTTACCCCGCATCAAATCCGATTGTTCAAAAAAATACGAATCCCGCACTCGGTATTATCGAGGGCGTAAACGGGCTTAAAACGGGTTTTATCCCCGAATCGGGCTACAACCTTGCACTTACCGCAGAGCGCGGTTCGGTAAGCGTTTTGTCCGTTACCCTCGGCGGCCCGGGCAAGGGCACAAAGCAAGGCAATGAATACCGCTTGGAAGACGCCCGCATTTTAACGTCTTACGCTTTTGACAATTTTCAAACGATTTCGGTTAAGCATTCCGATCCGATTGCCCTTAGTACCGCTTGCGGGAAAAAAAGCGCCTTTTTTGCGCGGGAAGCCGTTCCCCGTTCAAATACAACAAAAATCGAAGAAGTCCCGCCGGAAATCACACTTACCCTTCCCGCTTCCGCAGCGGAATTAAAGCGCACTTTTATATTTAAAACGAAAAACTGCATGCGCGCTCCGATAAAAGCGGGCGATATTGTAGGAAAATCCGTCTACAGTGCCGACGGATTGACGGTAAAAGAAGTTCCGCTTATTGCCGACAGAAATATAGAAAAAGCCGGTTTTATAAAAACGCTTTTCGATAAAATCGCCTGTAAAATTATGAATTTACAAATCAAGCAATGATTTTGCTTTGCTGCGAATGGACGAGGCTTTATCGTCGTCGGCTATTTCCTGCACAAGAGCTTTAAGCGAAGGATAGGGATTTTTTTTGTATATATCCAAGCCGGTTCCCTTGGTCGCCGCATCGGAGCTTTTTATATAAGCTTCGCAGACGGGTTCAAAGGCTTTATTTTCGTACTTGGCAAATTCTTTTCCCAGTGCATAACGCAGATTCTTTTTTTTATCATCGCCTGCGGTTTTAAGGGCAAGTTCGACTACCGCCTCCGTTCCGTCTTTTACATCGTATTTTAAAAGAGAAGCGGCAATTTTCGCTTTTAAGGTATCGCCTCTTTTTTCGTCTTTTAAAATGCCGACCATATAATCGACACCGTTCTTGTCGCCGAAAAAAGCAAGCGTTTCAAAGCAGGCATATTTTACGGCAGATTCCGAGTCGTTTTTGGCGCGGTACAACAAAGAGGGGGCGGCTTCGGTAAGCTTTTGTTCCTGCACCGCCGCAACCGCTTCCAAACGCACCTTATAGTGATTGTCTTTAAGCGCGGTAAAAAGAAGCGAGCGGGCAGCCGGTGAGGTATTTTGCGCAAGTCCTTTTACAACGTATTGGCGCAAATTAGGGTCGGTGCTGTCAAAGAGGCGAAGAAGAATATCACAGGCTTCTTCCGGGCGGATATTACCGATAGCCTCCGCCGCATACATACGCACAAAGGTGTTTTCATCCTCGTTTTCCGCAGCTTCTACAAGCATATCCCAGCTTTCTTCGGCCCGCAATTTTCCTAGCGCTTTTACGACGGTTTGCTTTTGTATCAAGCTTAAATCGCCTGAAAACAATTCTGCAAGAAAAGCCGCATCTTCCCCCGAACCGACCGCACCGAGGGCATTTACAGCGCTTTCAAAAAAATCGGTATTGTCACTTTCGATGATTGAACGTAAAAGAGGAGCGGCTTCGGCGATTTGAAGTTTTTCGGCATACTTCATAAGCAAAATAACCGTCGATTTTTTTTCGTCATAAGGATCTTCCAAAATGCCGAGCGCATAATCTTTTAATCCTTAATATTTTAATTCGGTATAATATAGAATGATTTTATCTTTAAGCGCGGTACTTTTTGCCGAAGCGAATACATCGTGAATTTCGGATAAAAAATCACGGTCTTTTTCTTTTATAAAAGTATCGATAAGCTCTATTACATCGCTTTCAAGTCCGTATAAAAGAGTTTCCTTTCGGTTTTCATGTTGACTTTTTGCATTATCCGAAGAAAAAGCGGGAAAAAACTGAAATAAAAGCAGGCACACAAACAAATAAAAAAAGGAAATGTTTTTTATGAATCTCATCGGCTTTCTCCGTAACGCTGTAAAAATGCGCGGCGGTAATCGTTAAAACGGTTTTCGTTGATTGCCGTCCGTATCTCTTTTATCATTGTATGCAAAAATGCAAGATTATGATAGCTTCCGAGCATGCAGGCACCCATTTCGTTTTGTTTATATAAATGATGAAGATACGCGCGCGAATATGTTTTACAAATTTTGCAGGTACATTCGGAATCTATCGGAGAAAAATCGGAAGCATATTGCGCTTTTTTTATCGCGATGGGACCGTCCTTCGTAAAATACGAGCCGTTCCGTCCGTTGCGCGTCGGAAGTACGCAGTCGAACATATCAATCCCCTCGCCTACCGCCGCCAAGATGTATTCGGGGGTACCGATTCCCATAACGTAACGCGGTTTTTCAAGGGGTAAAAGAGAGGCGGTGTAATGTAAAAAGTCTTCATATACCTCGGGCGGCTCGCCGACGGATAAACCGCCGATTGCAATTCCGGCAGGATTTAATGAAGCGACAAAGTCGGCACTGCGCTTGCGTAAATCCTTATAAAAGTTTCCCTGCACAATCGGAAACAAAAAGCCCTTATAGCCCTCATCGCATCGGTTTTCCCAGCGGGCGACGGCACGCCGTGCCCAATCTTCGGTAATACGCAACGCTTCAAGGGCTTTTTTTTCGCTTATGCCGTAGCCGGTACATACATCAAGCTGCATTTGAATATCGCTTTGAAAACGCGCTTGAATATCGACAACGCTTTCGGGCGTTAAAAAATGTTTTGAGCCGTCTATATGGCTTTGAAAGCGCACTCCTTCCGGCGTAATTTTACGAAAAGGTGCAAGCGAAAAAAACTGAAAGCCTCCCGAATCGGTTAAAAAGTTTTTATGCCACTTAGAAAAACCGTGCAAACCGCCCGCCTGTTCCAAAACGTCGGCTCCGGGGCGCAAATATAAGTGATAGGTGTTCGCTAAAATAATTTCAAAACCGATTTCGTCCAAGTCGTCCTTGGTAAGACCTTTTACAATTGCATTTGTTCCTACGGGCATAAATACGGGTGTGTATACGCTTCCGTGAGGAAGTTCCAAAACACCGCAGCGTGCGGCGGAATGTTCATCTTTGTGTGTGCAGGTAAAAATCTCTTTCATAATCTTTTGTCCTTATCAGGTGCGTGCAAAACGGAGTAAAACGATACTTATTCCCGTAAACAGGAATACGGGAATCCATGCCCCTGCGAAAGGCGATATATAACCGAATTGCGATAAGAGCATGGTAACCATCTGGGTTACGTAAAAAGCTACGGCGGCACTGACACAGGAAACAAGACTGACAAGCAAAATATTTTTCCGCGACTTTCCCGCCAAACCGATTGATAAAAAAACCGCTATAAAAGTTATAAGCGGAAAGGCGAATTTTTTATGGTACAGAGAAGCGGCTTCGGCATGAGGAAGCCCGGTACGTTTTAACTTTGCTATATATTCACGGGCTTCAGCGGTACTCACTTCATCAACCGAAACGGAAATATTTTTAAATGTATCGGGAGTTTCGGTACATACAAAATCGCTGCCTTCTATAAAAAAGATTTTACCATCCTCGTATATATAAGACACCGCACCGGACAATATCCAGCGCTGATTATCCCAAAAAGCACTGTCGGCCGTTATAATGCGGTTAAGGCTGCGGTCTTCGCTGCGCATAAAAATCATAAAATTATATAAACGCTGTTGCCCGTCATCATAATAATCGGCACGGTAAACCGTACGGCCTCCATCCGCAAGGACGACAATACGGTCGTTATCATAAGAAACGGGCTCATTCAAGGCCGCACGCTGCGCTTCGATTTTACGGGCATAAAAGGGAACGGCAATTCTATCTTCAAAAAAGAAAAAGGCAACGCTGAGCAAAAGAGAAAAAATCAGCAAAGGAAGTGTAAAGCGAAATAAAGAAATGCCGGAAGCAAAGATGACGGTTAATTCGTTTGAAGCGTGTAAAGAGCTGAGCGTAAAAGCCGCTCCGAATAAAACCGCCAGAGGGACGGAAAAAGAAACGGCCTTAGGTATATAGAAAAGTGAAACACGAGCTATCGCTTTTAATGAAGCACCTTCAAGTAAATAGCGCCATAAATTGCCAAGTAAGTCTACGAGCAATAATACAAAGCAAAAAAATATCAGGGCTCCTGCAAAAACGGGAAAAAACTTTTTCAGTATATAGCGGATTAAAATCATTGGCGTACCAGCCGTATAAAAAACACAAGCGCAAA
>CAUURR010000113.1:0-6356 GCA_963547555.1 uncultured Treponema sp.
GATGAATATGTGTTTTACGACGGCCCTCCCTTTGCCACGGGTTTGCCCCACTTCGGGCACTTTATTCCCGGTACGATAAAAGACATTATGCCCCGCTATCAAACGATGAAGGGCAAAAAGGTCGAACGCCGTTTCGGCTGGGACTGCCACGGTCTTCCCGTAGAAAATCTCATCGAAAAAGAATTAAAGCTCACTTGCAAAGCCGATATCGAAAAATACGGTATCGATAAATTCAACGAAGCATGCCGTGCAAGTGTTTTGCGCTATGTCAAAGAATGGAAGCAAACGGTAACCCGCCTCGGACGCTGGGTCGATTTTGACAACGACTACAAAACCATGAACCCCGAATACATGGAATCCATTTGGTGGGTTATGAAGAGTTTGTGGGAAAAGGGACTGTTATACGAGGGGCACTATATTTTGCCCTATTGCCCGCGCTGTGCAACCGTACTTTCAAATCACGAATTGAATTTGGGCGGTTACAAGGACGTGCACGATCCTGCAATCACGGTGCGCTTTAAAGTAAACGGCATACCCGACGGTTTTGACGATAAAGACGTTTTAAACGGTTCAACATACTTTTTGGCATGGACGACCACACCGTGGACACTCCCTTCAAACCTCGGTCTTACCGCAGGGGCAGACATCGATTACGTAAAAGTAAAAGACGGCGATGAATACTATATTTTAGCCGAATCGCGCTTGTGCGTTTATTATAAAAACGAAGCCGATTATACGATTGTGTGGAAAAAAAAGGGAAGCGAACTGCTCGATATGCGCTACGAACCGCTGTTCCCTTATTTTGCTTCCTTGGCAGAAAAAACGGACGGCTCGGACGGCAATCCCGCTTCAATCGGCGCATTCCGTGTTTTTAACGGCGACTTTGTAACAACCGAAGACGGAACAGGACTTGTACATACGGCTCCCGGTTTCGGTGAAGACGATAATAAGGTTTTTAAAGGAACGGGCATTCCGACGGTTTGTCCGATTGACGGCGAATGTAAGTTCACTTCCGAAGTGAGCGAGTACGAGGGCCGTTTTGTAAAAGACTGCGATAAGGATATTATCGAGCGCCTTAAAAACGAAAAAAAACTTGTAAAGCGCGAACAGATTTTGCACGCCTATCCGCATTGCTGGCGCTGTTCAAGCCCCCTTATTTACCGCGCCATCGGAAGCTGGTTTGTAAAAGTCGAACAAATGAGGCCGGCTCTTTTAAAGGCGAACAATCAAATCACCTGGCAGCCCGCTCATATAAAAAACGGCCGTTTCGGAAAATGGCTCGAAGGCGCACGCGACTGGGCTATCAGCCGCAACCGCTATTGGGGAAATCCGCTTCCGATTTGGAAATGCCCCGACTGCGCAAAAACTATCTGTGTCGGAAGCCGCGAAGAACTTAAAGAGCTGTCCGGAACCTATCCTGAAGACTTGCACAAGCACTTTGTCGATAAAATTATGATTCCCTGTTCGTGCGGGGGGACGATGGAGCGCATCCCCGAAGTATTGGACTGCTGGTTTGAATCGGGTGCTATGCCCTATGCGCAAAATCACTATCCTTTTGAAAACAAGGAATATTTTGAAAAACATTTTCCCGCCGACTTTATATCCGAAGGTTTGGACCAAACACGCGGCTGGTTTTACACGCTGACCGTTTTGGCGGCCGCCCTGTTCGATAAGCCCGCGTTTGAAAACTGTATCGTCAACGGCCTTATCCTCGCCTCCGACGGAAAAAAGATGTCCAAAAGCCTGCGCAATTATACCGACCCCGCCGAGGTTATAAAGCAATTCGGTGCGGACGCTATCCGCCTGTTTTTAATGCACTCGGCCGCCGTTAAAGCCGACGATTTAAAATATTCGGACGAGGGCGTACGCGACATTCTCAAAGGTATTTTAATTCCGCTGTGGAATTCGTACAGCTTTTTTATTACTTACGCGAATATCGATAAGGTGAAGGTAAGCGGCAGCGCCTTTGAAAGTAAAGCGCCCGTCAATCCCCTTGACCGCTGGATTTTGTCGATAACGCAAAAAACGGTTAAAGAAGTAACCGAAGCGATGGACGCCTACGACCTATCGGGGGCGATAGACCCGATTGTTTCATTTATCGACCAGCTGAACAACTGGTACATCCGCCGAAGCCGCCGCCGTTTTTGGAAAAGCGAAAACGACGAAGATAAAATCGAAGCATACGAAAGCTTGTACACAGCCCTTAAAACCCTTGCCCTTGTCGCAGCCCCGGTTATTCCTTTTATCACCGAAGCTATGTGGCAAAACCTGCGTATCGGCTCGGAAGCGGGCGGCGAAAAAACGGGCTTAAAGGCGGATCCCGAATCGATTCACTTGGCCGATTATCCGGTTTACGATGAAAAAAAGCGCGACAAAGAATTGGAATTCAAAATGGAAACCGTACAAAAGGCCGTTTCCATGGGACGCGCGCTTCGCTATCAGTACAACTTAAAAATCCGCCAGCCTTTAAAAAGCGTCGAATTCGTTACGCGCAATGCCGACGAAAAAACCGTGCTTTTATCTATGGAAGAATCCATACGCGAAGAGCTGAACGTTAAAAAGGTCGTTTTCCACGAGCGCGAAGACGAATTGGTCGAATACCGCGCAAAGGCGAATTTCCGTACCCTCGGTAAAGAGTTGGGGCCCCTTATGAAGTCGGCTTCGGCTATTATTGCAAACCTCGAACAGCAGGCGATTCAGTCGGTGCTTGACGGTGCGGTTTTAAGTATTGATGTCGAAGGCAAAACGATTGAATTGACTCAGGATAAGATAATCGTCGAACGCCTTGAAAAATCAAGCTTAAAAGTCGTAAACGAGGGAACCTTGACGGTTGCCCTCGATTCGGAAATCACCGAAGAATTAAAGCTTGAAGGCTATGTGCGCGACTTGGTGCGCGGCGTTCAAAACCTGCGAAAAGAGCGCGGCTTAAACGTTACCGACCGCATAAAGCTTTTTGTTGCGGCCGATACCGATTCGGACGGAGAGTTGGGCAAAGCCTTTGAAATGTTCGGCGATTATATTATGAGCGAAACCCTTGCCGCCGATGCGGTGTGGAAGGATTCGGGAATAGCCGGCAGTGCCGCCGCTTGCATTGAAGCAGGCGATCTTGTATGGAAGGCAGACCTTGAAAAAGTATAATACGCAAAAAAAAGTACAAAAAGGTTTTTTGTATGCGGCTTTATCGCTCGGCATACTATCGGCTCTTTTTTTTGCCTCATGTAAAACGCTGTCCGTCCCCGAAACTCATATCGATCCTTTTACCCTTTTCGACGAGGGGGCGGGCTTGTATTTACGCATTCCGGTAAAGGGAAATGAGGGTTTCCTTCAAAATCTTGTACGCGCATGGACGGATGAAGTAGCCGACTCCGACTTACAGAATATTTTCGGACGTACCTCTACGGTGTATGCGGCGTTCTTTGTTGAGCCGGGTAAGGGCTTGGTAAACAAAGTGTCTTTTCAAATCGTTTTGCGCGGAAACTATCCCCTATTTTTTCTTAACGCGGCATTAACGCAAAAAAAAGGCTGGGCCGATATAAGCGCAAAAGACGGCGATTTTCTTTTTAAGGGGAAAAAGTCATCTTTCGGTTTTGAACTTGCATATCCGGACAGCAGTACCGTCTTTGTATCGAATAAGGACGTTTTTTCGATGCAAAAAAAATACGCCCTATACCGTCTGCTCGGTTCTCCCGAAGCGGATTGGCCGCTTTTAGGCGCGGAAAAAGTGCCGGTTCGTTCTTTTATACAGGATGACGAAAAGGCCGGTTTGTATATGCCGCAGGCGGGAGTGCTTTTGCCCAAAATGGTCGGTTCCGCACTGGAACTTGCAGTCGACTATGCGGCGGGAACCGTAAAGCCTTATAAGGACGATTATGTAATCGTTCATTTAAAACTTCAAATGAGCGATGAGCGCGCTTTAAAAATCGCCGAAAAACTGTTCCGCTTTGCCGTGCTGGGAACGAATATAATCGTAAAACCGGAAGCGGGCAATATTTTGGTGTTGGATAACTTTGTCGTTTCTCCGTCCTTATTGGCGGGATTTCGGCCTAAAAAATAATCGGGAGAATATATGAAATCAACTGTGATATTAAAAGCAGAAGCCTTGGACGGCTATTTAACCGAAAAGGATCAGGACTATTTGGCTCAAATGGACGCGATGTATAAGCGCGCTATGGACTCGTTTAACCTTATTTCCGCCGGCGGCTTCAGCTCGTCGATTGCAAACGAAGAAAAAAAGATTATAGACGTGTTTAACGAAATGGGGCATTTAATGCAGGAAATCTGCCAGGAAGTTCCCGCCTTAAAAGTATTTTCCTTTGCAACCGAACGTTCCGCCCATGCCGAAGCTTCCCGCGTTATCGCAAAACTTCGCGATATACGAACGGGACACAACGAGTTTGTATACTATTGTCAAAGAGCTTACGAAATGCTGTTCCGTATGGCCTTTGCCGGAAACCAAACCGACAATAAAAACTATCTCGTTGTAAAAACGCCCGTTACGGTTCCCGTGCAAAACTATTCGGTACATAAAATTCCCGACATCGACTTTAAAATCGAAAATACGGTTATGTGCGTTATGCTGCGCGGCGCTCTTCTTCCCTCGATGATTATATCGAAAGAAATCGAAGAATATTCTTCGCACGGCTATGTAACGCCCTTTGCCTTGTTTAAAATCAAACGCGACGATTCGAAAATGGAATCGAATATGGAATATGTACTCGATTTGGAAAAATCCTTTTTTAACCTTTCCGAAATGGACGGAAAAGACCTTGTGTTTGCCGATCCGATGAATGCAACCGGCGGCTCTTTGGTTACGATTGTAAAATACCTTTTGGAACAGGGTGTAAAACCGCGCTCGATTTTGTTTTTTAACGTTATTGCCGCCCTTAAAGGCAGTTTGCGTGTTGTGCGCGCCTTGGATAACTGTACCTGCTATACTCTGTGGATGGACCCCGTTTTAAATGACGCCGCCTATATTATGCCCGGTTTAGGCGATGCCGGCGACCGCTTAAACGGAAAGGATGCCGAAGCTTCCCCGCGCAATATCATTCAGCTTATAGCCGATTACGGTTCCAATATTTCAGGATTGTACCGCTCGCAGTTGCGTAAAATCGAGCAAACCGTTTTAGGACATTAACCGCCGTGCGCCGTCGTTTGCCTCCGTTTTTTATTTTGCCGTTTCTCCCGATGCCGGTATTCATACTTGTGTCGGTCTTTGCGCTTGTTTCCTGCGCCTCAGGCGGATCAAATTCTCTTGTGCGCTCATCGGGTATGCTTGAAGATTTGGGACGCGAATACTATCTTTTGGCGGACTCCTATGCCGAGCTTAAAAAATACGATAAGGCGCTTGAACTCTATCAAAAAGCTTCGCGCACGGGTGTAAAAAGCGAGCGAGAACTTTCATTTAAAATCGCTAGGACAGCCGCCCTCGCAAAAGACTGGAACACCGCTTTAAAAGAATACGGATCTTTACTCGAAAAGGATAAGGACAATCTTCTTTTAAAAAAATCGATTGCCTGGATTTACGGTCAAAAAGGCGATTTGGAAAAAGCCGAAACCGAATACGAAGCCTTGTATACCGCACACTCATACGACAAGGACGTATGCACAAACTATATTCTGGTGTTACACGCCCTTAAAAAAAACGAACAGGCGCGCGTTGTTTTTTCATCCTATGCCGAACTGTATCCCGATGCTCCCAACATCGCCGAACTGGAAAAACTGTTTACGGTCGCAAAATCTGAAAATGAATGAAATGAACACTTACCGCGATATTAAAGTACGACAGCTCCATAACAAGACCTTGCGATTTTGACTTGCACACGGTCGGTGCTTAAAAAGTATTTGACACCTCAATGCTTTGCTGCTATTTTATATAGAAGTTGTTGTAAAATATCTATATTGCGATGAATGGCTACATTTCTTTCCGGTATTTGACAGACTGCAAAAACTGTTGTACAGTATTACATACAGGTTCCAAAAATGTTATTTGAATGGGATGAAGAAAAATATAACACGAATATCAAAAAACACGGAATAAGATTTGAAGTTGCAGCAAAAGTATTTTTTGATAAAAATCGAATTGAAAAAATTGATACAAAACATTCAAGTTCCGAAGAGGAAAGGTATATCACTATCGGAATGGTCGAGAAAGTTTTATTTGTGAGTTATACGGAACGTGCGTATAGCATTCGATTGATTTCCGCACGAAAAGCCGAAAAGGAGGAAATAGATGAGTACTATAAAAACAATGACGTTCGAAGAAATAAAGAATTACCGTTTAACGGAAGAAGATAGAAAAAATCTTACTGAATTTAAAACAACCGATTATTTGGATTGTCCGAAGCTGACAAAAGAAG
>CAUURR010000114.1:0-6335 GCA_963547555.1 uncultured Treponema sp.
CTTGACGGCGCGCGCCGTTCGGCTTAACTTTTAAACGCTGCACATCCGAAAAATCGAGCTTTTCATCGGCGCAAAACAAATCGATTACAAGGGCATCATAAGCGGTTGCCTCAAGAGTGCGGATAAAGTCGTCCTTTGAAGAAAATTTTTCGGGATTGATGAGGTACAAAAAGTTTTTCGCCTGCGCTATGCGGTCTATGCTTTTATCGTTTTTATTAAAAGGCTCGGCCGGGCGCGGCGGTATTGAAGTTAAATTGCGCCGATTCGCCGCAAACGAGATATAACCGTTTTGCCGATTGAGTTTATACGAAGCATCGATAAAAGCTGCAGAAGTGCAATAATCGATAACCAGCACCGCCTTGCCATTTTGTAAAAAAATATCGCACAGCGATTTTAACTGCTTTGAAACGGGTGCGGGAGTCGGCTTATTGTCGGCGGTATAACCGAAATACAAGTCTTCCCTTCCCGTTCCCGCAATTGCATTAAGATAACCGCGCATCACCGGAGAATCGCTCTGCCCGTCAGAAGTAATCAATTCCTGAGCGTTTTGCACAATAAGCTCAAAGTCCGGATTCGCTTTACGTGCCGCTTCAGCGATTGCGATAACAAAGTTCCGCATTTCCTCCCGCCAATCGACAGCGGAATTTTCACCGGAAACGGGCGGCATGGAAGACGGCACGGGGGAAGGTACGGACGGCGGCGCTGCGGAACAAGCGGCATATGATTGCGCTGCCGCACGGGAAGATAGGGCCGCACAGGAAAAAAACAGGCAGCTCAAAACACAGATAAAAAGCTTTAAAATAAAAAATGCAAGCGGGCATCTTTTTTTCATTTGCAGGTACCCAATAGGGCTGCCCCTACAACACCCGCCTTATCCTGCAATTTCCCCGCGCAAATATACGGCAGGGCAGTATTCGGGCCGCGAAGACATTCTTTTTCGGCAATAGAGCGAAGCGGTTTAAGGAGATTTTCGCCTTCTTTACTTACGCCGCCTGAAAGCGTGATAATTTGGGGCTGAAAAATGCTTACGGCGTTTACAACACAGGCTGCAAGCGATTTTATATAATAATCGACCGCTTCTTTCGCGGCTTTATCTCCCGTTTCGGCGGCGCGGAAAGCAGTTTTTCCCGAAACCGTTTCAAGACTTCCGCCTGCCTCGCTCCACAAGGCGCTTTCGGGGTATTTTTGCATAAAATCGCGGGCAGTTTGCTTTAAGCCGCTTGCAGAAGCGTACATATTTATGCACCCCTTGCGTCCGCAGGGACAAGAGCGCCCGTCAAGCTCTATAACGGTGTGGCCGAGTTCCCCCGCCAAACCGTTACTGCCGCGGAAAATCTCTCCGTTTATGATAATACCCGAACCGATACCCGTTCCTATCGTAATCGACACCAAATCGCTGTAACACTGTATGCCAAGGCTTTCGGGAGGGACTTCCTTTCCCGCACCTGCAATAAATTCCCCCCAGGCTGCGGCATTTGCATCGTTTTCAACGAGGACGGGAAGCGAAAGTTTTTTTTCCAAATAGTCTTTAATCGGAACGCCGTAAAAGCCCAAATTTGCCGCCGTTTCAACCGTTCCCGTTTTAACGTTTACAATACCGGGGGTTCCGATTCCTGCGCGCGAAAAGCTTTGCAGTGAAAGGCCGGGAAGCGTTTTTAATACCTCGGAGACCGATGCGGCGCAGTCGTCAAGAATTTTTTTCCAATCGCGGGGCAAAAGAGTGCGCCGCTCGACAGAAGATATAATCTTAAAGTCCGCATCAAGGACGGCCGTTTTTATCATCGTTCCGCCCAAATCTATTCCCAAATAATATTCCATATTCTACTATAATGTGCTATAATTGTTTCTATGTCAATCAACGGGAAAAAGCCTTCAAAGATCCTCGAAGTATGTGCGGACTCGCTCGAAAGTGCCGTTACCGCCGAAAAAGCGGGGGCACTGCGCATAGAGTTGTGCGCCAATTTGATTATCGGCGGTACAACGCCGACCGTCGGCCTTGTGGAAGAAGTAAAAAAAGCCGTTTCGATTCCGGTAAACGTGCTTATACGGCCGCGTTTCGGCGACTTTTGCTACGGCAAAGCCGAACTTAAAGCAATGGTGCGCGATATAAAGCTGTGCCGCGATGCGGGAGCCGATGGCATTGTCATCGGCTGCTTAAAAACCGACGGAAGTCTTGACACCGAAGCAGCCGCAGACCTTATCGCCGCAGCTCCTCGGGGCAGTCTTTCTTTAACCCTGCACCGCGCCTTCGATATGTGTAAAGATCCTTTTACATCCTACCGCAGTGCTGCAGAACTCGGCTTCGACACGATTTTAACATCGGGGCAAAGTCCAAGCTGTTACGAGGGGCGCTCCCTTTTGGCACAGTTAAACGCGAAGCGTAAAGAAGGGGAGCCCGTGATAATGGCCGGAAGCGGTTTAAAGCCCGAACTCATCGTCCCCCTTGCACGGGAAGCGGGAGTGCGCTTTTTTCATCTTTCGGGAAAAAAAATCGTGCAAAGCCCCATGCAGTGGAAAAATCCCGAAGTCAGTATGTCTACAGCCGCTTTCAGCGAATACGAAATATGGACTGCGGACGAAACCGTTATCCGAAGCGCGCGGAAACAATTCGACCTTATATAATAGAATACTTGTAAACACAGAAGTTTTTAGAGACATCTTATATTCTTTTTGCTTAATTGTTTATTCTCTTTTATCGATAATAGATACAGTAGTATCAGGTCAATTTGGAAATTTATATATGAGGAGAATTGTATGATTAAGCATAGAGCTGAGCATATCGCAACGGGTATATGGAAAGCGGTACGGATTATACCCATTGCTGCGATATTTTTTTCAGTCATATCCTGCGCGAGCAGTCCTAAAGAGCCTATCGAGCCGGAAAAACCGAGCATACAACAGTTGATACTTGCAGGAAAAACAAATCAAGTGCGCGCTCTGTTTGAAACGCAAACGGATATAAATACCGTTGACGAAAACGGTAACAGTGCTCTGCATGCAGCCGCACAGATACACGACGGTGATTTGGTAAGTTTTTTGTTACACAACGGAGCGGATCCCGAACTTAAAAATTATAGCGGAGATGCACCTCTGCATACAGCGGTAAAAAACAGAGCTGCCAAGGCGGCAGCCGCCCTCACCGCTTTTAATGCAAATGTTTTTTCAAAAGACGGTGAAGGACAAAGTGCGGCAAAAATAGCGCTTACACAGGGAAGTCTTTTTTACGAAGCATTGTTTACCCCGCTTACGGGACAAAGTAAAGATTTTCAGGGCAGAACGCTTGTTCATTATGCGGTTGAAGACATCAATAGAAATGCGGTTGATTTTTGTATAAAAAAAGGATTACCGCTTTCGATAAAAGACAGTGAAGGAATAAGTCCGCTTGCCCTTGCCTATTCACAAAAAGACCTTGATTCGGTATACATTGCAGCCGCTCTTATTGCCGCAAACGCAAGCCCCGAACGCGGTTCTTACGCATATTGTGAAGATGCGGTAAAAACGCATAATCTTTCGATGAGATTCGCCGACGGTCAAAGTCCCTTGCATTTTGCCGTCATCGCCGGAGAAACATCAATCGTACGCTTTTTACTCGAACAGGGCGTTTCGATAAATGCAAAAGATATTTCAGGTTCCACGCCCCTGCATGAAGCCGTCCGTTACGGAAGACGGGAGATTGCCTCACTGCTTTTAGATGCGGGAGCGGATATAAACGCGCGCGACAGTATCGGAAAGACTCCTCTGCTTATCATTACTCCCGATGAAAGCGCTCAAGCCGTATACACGCTGCTTTTGGAACGCGGGGCACAAGCCAATGCGGTCGATACTTTCGGCGACAACGCCCTGCACATAGCTACAATGACCAAGAGTAAAACCGCCGTATTGGAAACCCTCGCCGCAAAGGGTGCTGCGGTAAACGGGCGGAATAAAAAGGGTATTACCCCGCTTGCCCAAGCGGTTGAACGGAAAAACACCGGACATATCGCTTTTTTCGCCCAAAGGGGAGCGGATATTCACGCCGAAGATATTCAGGGCAATACCCCCCTCACCCGCTCCATTGAAGCAGGACTTGCTATTGTAAAGCCGCTTATCAACAACGAAAACATAAACAGCCGCGATTCAACGGGCAATACCCCGCTCCATATTGCCGTATATAAAAAAGCGCCTATCGAACAAATTACATTTTTGCTTGAAAAAGGAGCGGATGTCAATGCACGTAACAGAAAAGGAGATGCACCTCTGTATCCGGCTGTACAGCACAACAACAGACACGCCGGAGAACTGCTTTTAGCAAAGGGTGCCGATGTATTTGCGGCAAATACGGCAAATTACTCCCCCCTGAGACTGGCATTAAGCGCAGGAGGAGAAGTTCAGGATTGGCTTTTAACCTCCGAAGTTATACGGGCGGCGGACAGCATGGGAAATACTCCTTTACATTTTGCGGCACAGTGGCAATTAAACAGTGCTGCAGCGGTTTTAATTGAAAAAGGCGCACCGATAAACAGTCAAAATGCAAACGGAGAAACCGCATCATTTTATGCACTTCAATCCGACAACGCCCCATTGATAAAGTTTTTTATAAAAAACGGCTGTGATTTGAATTTACGCGACTATCTCGGCAATACGCTTTTACATGCGGCCGTTGCAAAAGAAGCTGAACAGTCGGTTTCGGTTATTTTAAAAGCCGCCGATATAAATGCTAAAAACCTGGCAGGAAAAACTCCTTTGCATGCTGCGGCGGGAGCCGGACGGCTTAACATGGCAGAACTTTTATTAAATGCAAAGGCGGACATAAACGCATCCGATATTACCGGTAAAACACCGCTTATGGATGCGGTTCAAAGCGGCAACAAACCTATGACAAAACTGCTCCTTGAAAGAGGCGCAAGTCCTTCAATACAGGAAATGTACGGAAGAACCGCCTACCACGCCGCCGCGGAAACGGGAGACACGGAACTGATAGAAGCGGTACGTTCGGCCGGAGGCAATCCCTTTGCACGGGATATACAGGGAGTAACACCCTTATCGCTCGTTTTAAAAAAGAACATTGAATTGATTAAAAGCGTTCTCGGTTCAAACATAAACCTTGCCGATTCGGACGGTAATACCGCAATTCACATAGCGGTTCAAAATAATGCGCCGTACAAAACATTAGCAGCACTGATAGATGCAGGCTATCCGTCGGATAGACGCAACCGGGAAGGCTTTACTCCGCTTTTACTTGCAGTCAAGCAAAATAAAACGGAAGCCGTACGCATTCTTCTTTCAAAAGGAGCGGATCCTTTTGTAACCGATAATGAATCGAAATGTGCGGTAAGCCATGCCTTAAAACAAAACGGAGATATACTGGAAACGATTGTAAAAATTGCCGGCAAACAGCGGGATATAACGGGTGAAAGTATTTTGCATTACGCCGCGCGCGAATCGGATGCACAAACCGTTCAAAAACTTTTATCCATGGGACTTGACCGCACGGTAAAAAATATTGCAGGTGAAACTCCCTACGATACGGCTATACGCTGGAAACATAACGAAAGCGCAGCCTTATTAAAATAGAGATTATTTTGAAAGCCGGTTGATTTTCGGACAAGTCCGCAGCCGCTTTCTTTTACGAGCCGGATCGCAGTTCATCCAACACTTTTTTGAACGCGCTGTCCGGCTTTTTTAATTCTTTGGCGCCGCGCGTAATTTTACATAAACTCATTTTAAACATACGCGCAATTTCTCTTTGCGTGGTACCTCTATCGATTTCGCGCACCAAAAGCCAGCGTTTTGCCAAGTCCGCCCGTTCGGCACCGGTAAACAAACAGCCGAAAAAATCGGCAATATCTTTCGGATTTTTCATACCGGCAATAATCGTATACAGCTCATGCAATCCTTTATTAAAATCCTCTTCCAATACCGCGTTTTTTTTCTCTTTGTTTTCCATATTCGTATTATACTTGCAATCGCAAAAAAAAGACAGTATATTCTAAGCATGAGTGAAACAACCGAATGGGAAAGCATTGCATACAAACAGATTTTTGACGAAGAAACACTGGGACTTGAGCGGCGCAGAGCACACGACGGCAATCTATCGATAGATGAATTGGAAAATATATTACAATCTCTTTACGTGAGCGACGGCAACAATTACGTAGGACGCGGCCCTGTGGGCGATATTATGATGGCCGCAACGATAGCCGCCTACGAACAGTTTATAGGTGAGTGGAAAAGGGAAACTCAAAGTTAAATAGAGTGTTCATCCGTTTTTGTCAACTTTTTATCCCCGTCGCTTTCCGGTGCATACACGGATGTATGCAAACGCCGAATATAAGGAGTTTTGCGGAAGCAAAACT
>CAUURR010000115.1:0-6308 GCA_963547555.1 uncultured Treponema sp.
CGACATCGACCATTATTTTGTACAGCTTTTCGGCGTTTTCAACCTTTTCGCAGGACACAATCGTTCCCGCCCTCATATCAAGCTTTGCAAAGTCGTCATATTCGATAATTTCTTTCATAATCGCAGTCCTTTATTCTTTGAATTGCTTATTCCCAGCCGAAGGTTGCCGGCGGTTTATTGGTTATGTCGTAGTAGAGCGCATCGACAAAGTCGAAATTCAATATGCGCTCGACGGCGGCAAGCAGTATTGCGCTTTCCATATGCGCAAAGCGCGCGGTCATAACGTCTTCCGATACGACGGGGCGCAGCACGAGGGCGCAATGTCCGCTTTGTGCCGCATAGGGCAGATTGATTGTCAAATGCTGAAAGATGCTGCCGTAGCGGCCGGCTTTCCGCAATTCGTCGAGCATAACCGCATCGGCCTCGCGTATTTGGTCGAGGCGTTCTTTTGTGCAGTACGCTTCGTGCAGGCTGCAGCCGGCTTTTTCGTAGAGGGCAAGCACCGTCCGGTTTACCGAAGCGCAGGCGTTTGTAATTGCGGCGGACGATTTTTCAAGCGCGTCCCATGCGGCTTCTTCGTGCGCCCGCGAAGGCGAGGCCGATTTTGCGCCGAAAAGTTTTTCGAGCGTTTGAATGCACGGCTTTTTGTCGCCGTATGAGGCAGCGTCGTTTGCGTACAGTACCGCGGGAAAGCGGTAGGTTCTGAAGTCGCCCTGCACGCCGACCGATTTTACCGGAAGCACGCCGATTTTTTGCACCGCGCCGCAGATTTTTTGTACGTCAGGCAAAATCTTTTCGGTTTCGTGCAAAGCCGCTTTAAATTCTTTTTCGTCGGTTTTACCGCTGCTTCCCAATACGTTTATCGAAAGGCCGGGGCCGGGGAAGGGGTGGCGCATAATCAATTCGTCGCTTAAGCCCAGTTTTTTGCCGAGCAGACGCACTTCGTCTTTGTATAAATCTTTTAAAGGCTCGATAATCAAGCCTTTGTCGATAAGCGATTGAATGCCGGCGACTCTGTTGTGGTGGGTTTTTATCGTATGCGAATTTTCGGTTCCGCCCGATTCGATTATATCGGGGTACAGGGTGCCTTGAGCCAAAAGCCATTCGTCTTCGTTTAAGCCGAGTTTTTTAACGACTTCGTCGCGCACGTGTATAAAGGTTTCGCCGACCGCCCGGCGTTTTTTTTGCGGGTCGGTTTCGCCCGCAACGGCTTTTAAAAAGGTTTTTGACGCGTCTTCGGCGATAAAATTGGTAAAGCCGAAACCGCGGTAGCGCTCGGCAACTGAAGCGCTTTCGTTTTTGCGCATAAATCCGTTGTCTATGTGAAGACCCTTTACGCGATCCTGCCCCAAAGCTTTATTTAAAAGCGCGAACGCGACGGTGGAATCCACGCCGCCGGATAAAAACAACAAAACGCTGCGATCCTTCGCTCTTTCGCGTATGTCGTCCAAAATTCCTTCGAGCACGGCGTCTTGGTTCCAGTTTTTGTCCATACCGCACAATTGCGCGAAGTTTTGCAAAACCGCATTTCCTTCGGCCGTATCTTTTACTTCCGTATGAAACTGCAAGCCGAATCGCTTTCGTTTTCCGTCCTGCACGGCCGCGTATGCGCAGTCCTTTGTAAACGCCGTGCATTCAAAGCCGTCGGGAAGCAGCGTAACTTCATCCTGATGGCTCATCCACACGCGGGTCGGGAACGACAGTCCTTTAAAAAGCGGACAGTCGGCGCCTTTTTTTTGCTCAAGGGAGGCAATGCCGAATTCGGCCGTGCGCCCTTTTTCGACCCTTCCGCCGTAGTGCCGGCACATAAGCTGGTGTCCGTAACAAAGCCCCAAAACGGGAATGTCCAAGCCGAAAATCGCTTCATTGAATTTGGGAATATTTTTTTCGTACACGGACGACGGTCCGCCGGAGAGGATAATTCCCTTTGTGTGTTTGAAAACGTCCGTGCCGGAAGAGGGGGAACGTATTTCCGAATAATATCCCATAAGGCGCAGCCTTTTTGCGATAAGGTGCGCATATTGACTGCCGAAATCGAGAACGGCGATATTTTCCCGCATATGTTTACTCCTGAGTACCGGCGTTCGCAAGACTTGCGCCGATAAAATCCCTGAAAAGCGGGTGCGGTCTGTTCGGCCGCGATTTGAATTCGGGATGGAACTGCACGGCGAGCATCCACGGATGCACGGCCTTGTCGAATTCGACTATTTCGACCAAATTGCGTTCGGGGTTTACGCCGCTTAATTTTAAATCGCCCTTATCGAACATGGTACGGAATTCGTTGTTGAATTCGTAGCGGTGGCGGTGGCGCTCCCAAATCGTTTTTTCGCCGTAGGCTTTATGCGCAAGTGTGCCGCTTGTGAGCGCGCATTCGTATTTCCCGAGGCGAAGCGTACCGCCGATCGGGCAACCGGCTTTATCCGGCATAAGCGATATAATCGGGTAGGGCGTTTTTTTGTCCATTTCGGTCGAATTCGCGCCTGCCATTTTCATAACGTTGCGCGCATATTCTATAACGCACATTTGCATGCCCAAACAAATGCCGAAAAACGGAATCTTGTGTTCGCGCGCGTAGCGGACGGTTGCGATCATGCCGTCGATTCCCCGCGTTCCGAATCCGCCGGGCAAAATAATTCCGTGACAGCCGCCGAGTTTTTTGCGCACGCTCGCCGTATCGGTAAGATCTTCCGAATTTACCCATTCGATTTCGACTGCCGCGTTGTGATGGATTCCCGCGTGAGTTAAGGCTTCGGCGACCGATAAGTATGCGTCGTGGAGTTCCACGTATTTCCCTACGAGTGCGATGCGTACCGTTGTCGCGGGGTTGTGCAGCCGTTCAACCGTCTTTTTCCATTCGGTAAGGCGGCTTTCGCCGCTTTCTATATGAAGCGCTTTGCAAATCGCATTGCCCAAACCTTCTTCTTCGAGCTTAAGCGGAACTTCGTAAATCGATTTTACGTTCAGGTTTTGAATAATGGCTTCGGTCGGAACGTTGCAAAACAGCGCGAGTTTTTCTTTTGTTGCAAAATCGATGGGCATTTCGCTTCTGAGAATGATAACGTCCGGCTGAATTCCCAAGCCCTGCAAATCTTTTACGCTGTGCTGGGTCGGCTTTGTTTTAAGTTCCTGTGCCTTTTTCATATACGGCATAAGGGTTAAATGAACGTAAGCGCAGTTTTCGAATCCGACTTCGTATTTGATTTGGCGGATTGCTTCCATAAAAGGCAGCGATTCTATGTCGCCGACGGTACCGCCGACTTCGGTAATGATAACGTCGGCTTCGGTTTCTTTTGCGGCAAGCATCATGCGCCGCCGTATTTCGTCGGTAACGTTCGGAATAACCTGAACGGTTTTTCCGTTGTAGCCGCCTTCGCGTTCGGTATTCAATACGGAAAGGTACACCTTGCCGGCGCTCGTGCTGCTGTTTTTGGAAAGACTGACATCGGTAAAGCGCTCGTAATGGCCCAAGTCCAAATCGGTTTCGGCCCCGTCATCGGTAACGAAGACTTCGCCGTGTTCATAGGGATTCAAAGTTCCCGGATCGATATTCAAATAGGGATCGAATTTTTGATTTACGACTTTTAAGCCTCTGCTTTTTAAAATCAATCCGATAGAAGCCGCCGAAATTCCTTTTCCCAAGCCCGAAACGACGCCGCCGGTAATAAAAATGTATTTGCTCATACCCCTCTCCGTAAAAACACGCTGCACGCAATTATAGCATAAAAGCGAAGAGCTGACAATATTTGAACGTAACCGCACCCGAAAATATAAGATATAAAAATATGTAATTGTATAAAAAGCCGTCTGACGGCAGTTCCGCTGCCTTGCGTTCGGCTGGTTTTTGATTCAACTATACGCTGCTTTTGTGTCTGGATGGTTCCGTATTTATCGTTTCCCTTTTTTCCGTTTTTTATTTCGATACTTATCTTGCTCAAGTAGTTTTTTTTCTTTGCGGCTACACATTTTTTTCTTCGTGAGATATTCTTTTTGCGCCGCTTTATATTGTTCTAACGATTTCGGTTTACTGTTTTTTTTCACAGCATCTTTTATACGGATTTTTTGATATGCGACCGTTTTATATAACGGAACATACAAAAAATCATTCAGCATCCATTGTATGAGCTGCGGATTTGTCGGTTCGGCACCGAATACATATCGACCGGAGTAAAACTCTCCATCGATCTTTTTTTGAATGAATGCACACCAAAATTGTCCGTCGAAATAGATTGTTGTGATTGTAAAGTCGTCCATGCTTTACCTCCGGGCATAGGAATCCCAAGGTAAAACCGGACATCAAAAAATGAAGGTTACTGAATATGATTGCTCATATCAACCGGACTACCGTCACCGGTTCGTGTTTTTGTTTTACGATTATAAAAATATCTCTTATTACGTCTATTGTCAAGAATATAATTGACAATAGGGAACAAGCAGAAATCATTACGGCATAGTTCTGTATGATGTGAAATAAATAAAAGCTGTGTATCAGTAAGACCCTGACCGCGAGGCGCTTTACGCGTTTTTCGCAGGTGATTTTGCCATAAAAGCGTAACCGCGCCGCATACGGGCAGAGGTCTTGCTGTACTCATCAATTTTGTTGATTTTTCTTCATGCTGAATTATTGTTACAGACCCACGTTTTCGGTCAAATTGATGTTCCGTGCAAAATACGAAGAAATCAGCGATAAGGTTTTGCGCACGGCTTCGGGGCTGCTGTTTAAAAGTTCGGTAAAGCGCCGTTCGCTTATTTTAATAAGCTGAATGTCCGTGGCTGCGCGCGCGGTCGCATTGCGCGGTTCATTGAGTAAAACGTTCAATTCGCCGAAAAAACTTCCGCGGTCAAGATAGGCAATATTGTTTTCGCGCAGCAGTTCGACCGAACCCTGTGCCAAATAATAGACGTCCGTATCCGTATCGCCTTTTGAAAAAATAAGACTTCCGGCTTTTTTGTTTTCCAAAACGGGACGGTCGCCGTTACGCTCGCACGATTCTCCTTGCGCCGCAGCTTTTAAAAACCGGTCGGGCCGAATGAACAGCATGCGCCGTATGCCCAAAAAAATATCGGTTTCGCCGCGGTCGGGCAAGAGGTAGAGTTCGGCAAGCAATAGAGAATCGAAAAACTGCGACACGTACACATATTGGGCGAAAAACAAAAACAGCGAAAAAAATACCGATACCTTAAGCAGCATAACCATCAGAGTGCCCAAAAAACCGTAAATCAGGTTGTATTTCACCGTATCGGTAAAAAGGGTGAATACATAACCGACGAGTGCAAAAATAAGGGCGCACAACAAAGACGAGAACGCGCAGGTTTTGAATGCCGGTTTTGTGCCCGATGCGAAGCGGAAGGTGAGTGCCGCAAAAATCCAAATCAATAGGTAGGGAACCGTGTTGAATAAAAGCGGCAGCATTTTTGCAAAGCCGCTTCCGATAAACGGTAAAAAAAACGAGAAGTTTTCGGTACTGCGAGCGATCGTATAAAAAAACGGTTTTGCCGCACTTATTACAAAAACGACCGCAGCCGCGATTATAACCAAAAGCACTTCGCCCGCAACGGCGATAAGCTGGGCCAAAAGCGGCCGCGGGTCTATGGGCCCGTGAAAAATTCTGCGCACGGATTGCATAACCGTATAAAAAAAACGGCGTGCAAAGAAAAAAATCGTAATACCGATAATGATTTCAAACAACGTCGGGCGCCGCTGTGCCAAGAGGTAGTTTGCCATTGCATGCAGATTTGCGGTATCGATCCATTTTTGTGCGCTGTCCAAAAATCCGTATAAAAGTTCGGGAGAGGTGTGCAAAAAGCGGATAAGAACCGCCGCAATCATAATGACTATGGGAATAAGCGAAAACAAAAAACCGAACGCGCACGACAAAGCGTACAAGTACAAGTTGTTTTGAAAATATAAAGTAAATGCAAAAAAGAACGACTGCGCCGCCGTAACCGGCGAAATTTTTTTCGGTGTCACTCTTTAAAGTATACTTCAGCCGCGCCGATTGTCAAGCGGGGGGGAAGGCGGCGGGAAAAGACGGATACAAAGTTTTTTCCCGTTTTGCCTCGGAACTTCAAGCAAAACGGGAATAAGACTGCCGTGCTTATTTAAAATTTGCGTATCAAACCCAAACCGATATTAAATTTTAAAGTGCCCACAGACAGTTTTTGTCCGAGAGCTTCCGCTTGCTTTTTTTGCTGCTTTACGGATGCGGGAGTGTTCAGTTGAATGCCGAAGATTCCCTGCGGTCGTAAATACAGGGAGCCCGAGCCGAGGGGAATGTCGGCACCCAAGCCGAGGTCGAGCCAAAGCGCAT
>CAUURR010000116.1:0-6300 GCA_963547555.1 uncultured Treponema sp.
GCTATCGGTTACAACTGCGCTTTTCTACACCCGCTTCCATAGCCAAAAGACCGAAGTTTATTACTACTGCATATAAAGCCGTAAGCATTGCGCCATACATGGCTACGCCCAGATATTTTTTATCTGAAAGGTTATTCAATGTCGTCATACACGCAATAAGACTGCTCAGCAAACCGAGCATTAAAACAAGACTTCTTAAAGTTTGAAAAGCGTTTTGGTACAACTTTTTCTTTGTGTAATCGAATTCTTCATTTTGTGCATGATTAAAAACCGGCCCGATACCCTTGTAAACACCGGAGACTAAAAGAAGAATGATGCTCCCCCCGCATAAAAATAAAAGTGAAAAAAAATCGATAAAATCGGCAATGTGCAAATTCGATTCATCAATAAAACAAACTGCTGAAATGCCCCATGCACAGCCGACCAAAAATATTATAAGAGCTGCAATTTTTAACCCTTCTTTTAAAATTACCTTTATAGACGGTTTTTCCGTTCTTTGAATCGTATTTTTTTCAGCCATCATTAAAATTAATTTATGCCGTATATTTCCCTTCAATGTGAAAATAATTAAGCCGTAAATCAGTAATTCTTTTACCGAAAGAATTACGATTGCAAGATTTTGCCCCATTGCCTGTAAAGTTCCATAATTCATATAAAAATACATTATGCCGAGAATCATAAAAAAGAAACAAGTGTAAACAATTATCTTAAATAAAACCGTCAAAGATTCATTCAAATTCCTTAATACGCTCAAATCCGCCTGCTCCAATTTCTTTTTTCGGCAAAATAAAAGAGCATAGTCCTTTAACTTACCGAATAAAAAAATACATATAAAAGACAAAAGAGGGACACCGAATGTTACGGCAGGCTCATACATTTGCAAAATATAAGCACCGTTAAAAAACACCTGCAAAAAAGACAGAGCGGTAACGATAAACGCGCTTAACATAAATTCTAAAATCATACAATTCCTCACAAAAAAGTTTTCATGTTTATTATCATTACTTTTTTGCAATAAAACAAGGGTGTAAAGGATGTAAAAAAGATGTATTTTATGCAAACGAACACACTTTATTCTTCGCCCTTTTCTACCAAAGAAAGCGTGATTTTATCGTAAGCATCTTTTTTATCATTCGGATGCGGTTCCAAGCCTATAACCGTAATATCTTCCCTGCCGGGACCGTAAACCCAAAAGATTCTGCCTGCTGCCGGTGTATTGTTTTCCAAATAAGATTCCCGGACCCTGATCTTATATCGTTTTGTAAGAGCTGCGATATCATGCGTACAAAGGCTCGGATATCTCGGGTCAACGGCAAGTTTCCCGAAAAAGCTGACAAGTTTTTTAAACAAAATAGTTTCTTTTTTATTCGCAGTCCGGTTCTTAACCTTTTTTTCCAGAGTATCCCACAATTCTTTCATTTCAGGGATACCCATTCTGATCTTAAACATTATTCAATGTCCCGATATCCGCAAAGGTCAAGAGGCTCGGAAACGCGTCCTTCTTTGAAGTTCGCTATAGAAGAGTCCATCATCGAAAGAGTGTTTACGGAGGTTTGAAAGGGTTTCACCAACTCCCGCGGCTCAAGTACAATTCTTCCGTCTTCATATTCTTGAACATGGAAATATTCATACGCCGTATTACGCAATGTTATTCTTTTTTTTGAATCGATTTTTGCATCATAAGATTTGATTGCCGCCATCCGCATTGTACACCTCCGATTTACAAGTGGGATTTCCCACTCACAGTATAAACCAATCGGGTAAAAAAAACAAGCAAAAATTTGATCCCTATCTCTGTTTTTTTCCGCAAATCTATCGAGATGATCTCTTACACGGATATTTAATCTTTCAAATATTGTTGAAAAAACACGGGATCGACTTCATAGGTTGTTACCTGTTTTAAACCTATTTGCGATAATTCCATCATATTGATCAATTTGTCTGAATCTACAAGTTCCACTTGCGGAGCTCCATCTCTATATGCCTCTTTAATCGCTTCCGAAGTAAATTTACTTGTCGTGATAAAAATTCCTTTGTCGGCTCTGCCTATCATCGCATTTCGGAAATCACCGATTTGAACACGGGAAACATTGTTTCCTTCTTTATATCGTTTTGCTTGAAATAAAACCCTGAATGAAATAACCGGATTTATACGCAGTATTGCGATGCCGTCGATTCCTTCATCATGTGATTTTCCTGTAAGCTGTAAGTTTTCAAAAGCATTCACCCGCAGCAAGTAAAGACAAAATCGTTCGAAGTTTTTAGGCGACATTGCTCTTAGATATTCCAACACCTTTTTTTATAATCCAATGAAAGAGCAGAGTCGTCGATTTCTTCTTCATCTATCTCGATAACGGCACTTTTTTCTTCTTCTTTCTTTTTCCGATTCAAAGCGTTAATTTCTACCCATTTTAAAAATATTTTTCTCGCTTCCGAATCGGTGATTTTTTTGTTTTCTCCTTTTTTTGTCAGTTTCCAGACCCCTCGTACCGACGGATCAATATAACCCTCCCATACAAGATATTGTCTTGCCCAACAGACTTGATTATGAAATTTTGAAGCTCCCGATTTAATTGTTTCATTTAATTTTGACTCCGGAATATTAAAATTTTTTGCAATAGTTGTTGATACGTCCACAGGAGAACCGGAGCCTCCCAATTCCCTCAATGCATCCAGAGTCGGATTAAACCACTGTAAAAATTCTGCTTGCTTTTTTTCTGCCATCTTTTCCCCTATTCTTTACTTATTCCTTCAACCGCCAACTGCAAAGAAGAAAGCATTTCGTCTACGGTTTTTTGGTCGAGAATCGCAAGACGGAAGATTGCCGATTCGATAAGCGAGTAAAACATTTCGTTGGCGGCTTTTACGTTTATGGACTTGAATTCGCCGTTTTTTTTGCCTTCAATCAAAAGGGTGGAAAGCAAGTGGCGCAAGCGGACAATACGGCGGCGCACGCGATCTCCGGGATTTTTACCCGTTTTTTGTATTTGAATAAGATAGGCCAATATAACCTGAAAAAGCTGACGGTTTTCTATACAGCCGTGTACGATACCTTCAAGCACGGCTAAAAGCCGTTCTTTACAACTTCGGCTCGTATCGCCGATAATATCCTGCAGGGCGATTTCCAGCCCCTCGGTTAATTGTTTAATGCTCCATAAAAATATTTCGCGTTTGTTTTTAAAATAAATATACAAGGTGGTACGCGTGATTCCGCAGCGGTCGGCAATTTTTTGAAAAGTCGCATCTTCGTACCCTTCTTCGATAATCACATCAAGTGCTTTTTTTAATATGACTGTTTTACGCTGTTCGTGATCAACTACGATTCCCATATTGTCCTCCGTTATATGTGACCGGATTTTCCGCCGGTACGTTTTTCAGCTTCATAGATATAAAAAAACGTGTCCAAATTGCCGCCTTTAAGATTTTTTACGGCACTTGCATTCTTCCCGATACATTTTTGAAATTCGCTTGATGCGGTGATAAAGCCCATATCCCAGTTTGCAAAATCGGTAAACAGGGAATTCATTCTTTTGTACAGTGCTTCAATTTCGTCCCGGCTGTTGAGCCGCTCTCCGTAGGGCGGGTTTGCGATAATCACTCCGCTTTCATAAGGCGCCTTTATATCGGCAAAGTCCGCACAGTCGAACTGGGGGCGCGGTATACGCTGATCGCTTCCGATAAGCTGCAAAGCCCTGCCCGCAGTAACACAGGCACGTTCGGCATTTGCACGCGAGCGTTCCACCGCTTCGGGGTCTATATCGGTTCCGGTAATGCGGGCTTCCGCGTCGGGGCGGATTTTAGCGGCTTCACGCTTTCGGATTTCGTCGGCGCGGGCGCTGTTAAAAAAAGCGAGGTTTTCCAAGGCAAAGCGGCGGCCGAATCCGGGGGCGACGTTATATGCATAAAGAGCCGCTTCTACGGCGACGGTACCCGACCCGCAAAAAGGATCGTGAAAAGGCGTTTTACGTTTCCAGTACATAAACTGAAGTAAAGAGGCCGCAAGGGTTTCGCGTATGGGAGCCGTTCCTCCGTCTTTTCGGTAGCCTCTGCGGTTTAGAGGAGTACCCGATAAATCGAGAAAGATCGACACCGTATTTTTTTCGATATACACCCGTATGTCCGCTTCGGAGCCGCTTTCGGGTAAAACTTCCATATGCCATGCCGCACCGAGTTTTTTGCACACAGCTTTATGAACAATCGATTGGACGCTGTGTTCGGAAGTGAGTTTTCCTCCGTGAAGACGAACTTTATCTATGCGCAGTTTTACGTCTTTGTAAAAAAAATCCTGCCAGTTAATGTCGTACACGCCCTCAAACAGGGCATCGAAATCTTCGGCGGTAAAGGTTCCGGCTTGAAGGTAAATTCGGTCGGCGGTACGCAGGCAGAGGTTCGGCGTAAACAATTCATCTTCGGGACACAAAAAAAGCACACGGCCCGTTTCCTTGCCGCAGGTTGTAAAGCCGAGTTTTTTTATTTCGTTTGCAAGAATCTTTTCCGTGCCGATAGCGCACAGGGCTGCAAGTGTTGTCATTAGATTCAGTATAACACATCTTTACGAATTTCGCAATTATGTATTTTTGCGTGTACTCTTTAAATGCCCGGTATTAAAATCACCCTAGTGCTTAAAATGACGCCGCCCCGTAAAGACCATTGCGATACCGAGCCTGTCGGCGGCTTCTATCGATTCGGCGTCGCGGATGGAACCGCCGGGCTGAATGATTGTTTTTATGCCGAATTCGGCGGCCTTTTCCACACAGTCGCCGAAAGGGAAAAAGGCATCGCTTATAAGGACTTCGGCCTGCGGACTTCCCGCCTTATCGGTTACCTCTTTTGCGCGTTCCAACGCCTGTTCGGTTGCCCATATACGGTTTGTCTGTCCGCAGCCTATACCGACTGCAGCCCCGTCTTTTACAACGACAATCGCATTCGATTTTGCAAACATTGCAACAGTCATTCCGAAAATTGCATCGGCTTTATGGCTTGCTTTCGGCTGAGCCTTTGTAACGACATTCCACGAATCGAATAAGCCCGTATCCGCGCTTTGCACCAAAAGGCCGCCGTCAACCGATACGCTTTCGAAACCGGACTGTGCTTGTGCTTTCATGCGGATTAAACGCAGATTCTTTTTGGCGGAAAATATCCGCAAAGCGTCTTCGGTAAAATCGGGGGCGGCTATAACTTCCAAAAAACATTCGGTCATCTTTTCGGCGGCGGCGGCATCAACGGTATGAGAACAGCCCAAAATACCGCCGAATATGGAAACGGGGTCGCAATCGAATGCGCGCTCGTATGCTTCAAGAAGCGATTTTCCGGCGGCCGCCCCGCAGGGGGTATTGTGCTTCAGGGCGACGACAAAAAAGCTTTTATTTTCGACATAGCGGTTGTATGCACATACGGCTTTCCATGCAACATCCAAGTCGCGCATATTATTATAGGAAAGTTCTTTTCCCTGCAGCTGTTCCATCGAAGCAAAGCTTCCCTGCCTGTCGGCTTCAACATAGAGGGCGGCTTTTTGATGAGCATTTTCGCCGTAGCGCAGTTCCTGCTTTTTAACAAGGGGTACCGTATAATAGGTCGGAAAAATCGAAAGATTTTCAGTTTCAGCCGCGCTCTCTTTATTTTGTCCCGCCGCAGGAGCGGAGGAATCAAACATAAAGCGCGCGATTGCCGCATCGTAAGCGGAAGTCAAGTTGAATACCTTTGCCGCCAAAGCACGGCGCATGGCAAAATCAACTTCGCCCTTTTCCAAAGAAGAGCGTACGGCTTTATAATCGGCGGAGTCGGTCAATACAATCACATCTTTAAAATTTTTCGCGGCGGAACGAAGCATGGAAGGGCCGCCGATATCTATAAATTCAATTGTTTCGTCAAAGGCAAGAGCCGCCTGCACTTTTTCAAAAAAGGGATAGAGGTTTACGCAGACAAGGTCTATCGGCGCTATATTCAATTCGGCAATTGTATCCATGTGAACCTTATCGGAACGCCGTGCCAAGAGCCCCGCATGAACGGCAGGGTGCAGCGTTTTTACACGGCCGTCCAAACATTCGGGAAATCCCGTTATCGAACTGACATCCGTTACGGGAAGACCCTTGTCTTTAAGATAAGAAGCCGTTCCTCCGGTCGAAACGATTTCCCAATCGTGTTCATGTAAAAAGGTGCATAAATCGGCAATGCCGTTTTTATCGAATACGCTGATAAGAGCTCTTTTTTTCATAATCCGTCCCGTATAATTGATTGTCGGGATGAAGCCAACTCAGGGAATCGAACCCTGTACCTGCTCATTACGAATGAGCTGCTCTG
>CAUURR010000117.1:0-6264 GCA_963547555.1 uncultured Treponema sp.
TAACGCTTTTTTTATTTTTTATTTTTTCGTTTATACGCGGCGCACACCGTTATATACACCGTGCCGAATTTTTCAAAACATGGTATCTTATTCCGCTGATACTATGCGTTACCGCATTTTTACTGTTTGCGATACAAATTGCCGTTCTTAAAACGGCTCCGGCAGGGATAAGAACTCCGCTGTTTTTTTTAGCGGTAAAAACGGTTTTTGCACTCGCGCTCTTTACCTTTGTATTTTTTCCGTTTACCTACTATACTTTCAAACTGCCACTTACCGGATTTATTTACGGTTATCTTCTTTCCGTTTCGGCATTTTTAAACATTTTTTTATTTGCAGCCGTTGATTTGGCTCTTATTCCCGTTTTTATTTTTGAGTATATAATTATCTCTATTTCACGCAGTGTGCGCAAAGTGATTCCGTTGCTACTGTGCAGTCTATGTATGACGATTCTTTATATTCCGTTTATTGAAGGTATTGCGGGCTTTGATGCACAGCTGTGCGCACACTTTATAAGCGAGGCTTCTTTTTTATTCAATCTGTTATATGCCGCTTTTTTATTGCCCTTCGCGATTATGATTATACGCATTCTGCTTCGCTTTAAGTTATGGAAGCGCCGCGGAACAAAGTCGAAAAAAGCCATACGAATGCAGACGTTTTTTGTCATGTCATTTATCGCCTTATTTTTTATCGTTCTTTTTACACTGTCTCTTTTAACCGATTCGGCACAACAGGAAGATGCAGCCTTACCAGATTTGCACACAAAAGAAAACACGGTATCGCTTTCATTTGAGCGAACAGCCCAATTCGGACGAAGTCTTTTTACATTGAAGTTATCTTCAAAACAACCTGTTATACGTTATTATATTGAAATAGGTTCTTCATCGGTAGTACCTGTTTTTGAGTCAAACTATCCTTATGATATGTTTTTTAAACCCTCAACGGCGGTCTTTCCCTTGGAAGATTATCCGCCCGAACCTTTTACTTTGAATTTTTCGGCGGAAGGAATCCGTGATACTCTTTGTACGGTTATCGCCCTTGTACAGACGGATGACGGTATAAAAACGGAACGCCTCGCTTATACGATTACGGGTGTTCATTGATGAATACGCCCTGTTTTTTTCATGTCGATTTGGATGCTTTTTTTGCCTCGGTTGAACAATTGGATAATCCCGAATATCGGGGAAAACCGGTTATCGTCGGTTCTTTGCCGACTGACAGGCGGGGCGTCGTGTCCACCTGTTCGTATGAAGCGCGGCGGTACGGCGTTCATTCGGCAATGCCTATAGGAAGAGCTTTTTCGCTTTGTCCGGCGGGAATTTTTTTGCGCGGAAGAATGAAGCGCTACCATGAAAAGTCGCGCGAAGTAATGGCTATCTTAAATCGGTTTTCGCCGGATGTGCAGCAAATGTCGATAGATGAAGCCTTTATGGATATGGGCGGCACTGAGCGTTTGTTCGGTGTACCCGAAAAAGCTGCGCGGCTGCTAAAAGAACAGGTGCGCAATGAAACAGGGCTTACGCTTTCCATAGGAGCGGCGTCGAATAAATACATTGCAAAAATCGCTTCTGGAATGTCTAAGCCCGACGGTTTATTTATCGTCGAAAACGGCAAAGAAGAAGATTTTATGCTTTCTCTTCCGTTAAAAAAAATATGGGGGGTCGGCGAAAAAACACTGGAAAGAATTACACGGGCGGGATTCAGAACTCCGCACGACCTTCATAAAGCATCTTTGAATTTGCTGCAAAGCTTATTCGGCTCCTGTACGGGGTCATTTTTGTATCATGCGGTACGCGGCTGTGAAGTCGAAACATTCGATACTCAAACAAAGAGCCGTTCAATCAGTTCGGAACACACCTTTTCTTTTGATTTAACCGATTTATACACGATAGACACGGCCCTTTTGGAACTTTCATGGGAAATTATGTACCGCCTGCTTACCGAAAATGTGCGCAGTAAAACCGTTCATGTAAAAATCCGTTATGAAGACTTTACGACAGTCAGCATTCAGGAAACCGCCGGCCGTTTCATTTCATCTGCGGACGATTTGTTTTTTCGCGCACAAAATTTGTTCCGAAAAAAATACGAAAACGGACGCGGTATCCGTCTGCTCGGTCTTGCCGCACAAAACATTGAAGACTCAACGGGCGGCGTACAGAGCGAATTGTTCGACTTCGGCGAAAAAAAAAAGGCGGCGGTGGAAAAAGCGGTTATACAAATTCAAAAAAAGAATCCCGGTGTCCGTGTCGAAAAGGCGCGCATTTTAAATGCAAAAGAAGAATTACAGCCTAATAAAACGCCTGCACAAAAAATAAAGCCGGAAGTTCCCAAAAACGCCTCTTTATTTTCCGCGGTTTTACCTGTGGTTGTGTCCGTGTTTTTCGGCTTTTTTTGGCAGTGTTCGATTTTTTGTTTTTCTTTCGGTTCTCTCCACGCGCAAATCTCTGCACAAAATTCTTTTCCGCAAAACTCCGCTTTTTCAAATAAAGCGGGCGATATTTTTGATCCCCTTGCCGCATTGCCGAAAGGCAGCCCCTTTGCATCTTTTTCTTTGGCATCTCCTTCGAACCAAGCGGAATTTTTTGTAAAAGGAAGCTGGGAAGCCAAGTTCTTCGGGCATCATATAATCGGTACGGACGGAACGGATAAAAAAAATAAAACGCCCGTGCTTTCGTTTTCTCCGCCCGTTTTTATGCAAAAAACCGATTTAATGTTGTGGTTTGTTTTGAATAAAAAATGGTATTTTGAAGCGGCGGTTGCCGATGCCTATGACAAGAGTACGGTTGCCGCAGGATATTACGGAGAGGGTGTTTTACGGCATGCACGTATCGGAAACAGGGGAATAAGTTTTCCGCGTATTTACGGCATCGACGCAGCGGGAAGAGGTACCGGCGGAGCGGCAGACTTGGCGCCGGGAATTACGGCTCACTGGGAAGCGGCCTCATGGCAAGCGGATGCTTTATTGCGCTACGATTTACTCGAAAATTTTGAAAAAACTTGGGCGGGCGCAAATGAATTGGATGAAAAAAAAATAGGCCTTTACGAGTGGAAAGCGGGTCTTCGTTTTGCCCTTCCTGCAAGCCGCGCACATTTGATAAGTTCCGTCTACGTTGAATCCGAAAAGGGCGATTACAAAGATTCGGAAGGCTACACTTATACAAAACTTGCGCCCTCCGATTATTTGATTTTAACGGCGCAGGATGTACTCGTATTGGCACGTCCCGCCACGGGAAGGGTTCTTGCCGAATTGTACGGCGGGAGAAGTGCCGTTATCGGTTCTTTGGGCACTTTTTCCGCTACGGGAAGTTTTTTAAAGACCGTACAGGATTGTTTCGGCTCGGAATATAAACTTGAAAAATTTTCGTATCCCGAAAAAGCGGGAGCGCCCGTATTGGATAATTTTTTTACCGGAGTTACACCGAAGGCGGGCGGCAGTACAGCCGAAGCTCTTATTTTACAATATCCGCCTTATTTTTCTCCCTTTACGGACGCATCTTTGTATGAAGCCGATTTTACGCCGCAAAGCGCATCCGTGAGCGTTTTAACGGCTGCGGGCACTGTACAGGATTCTTATGCCGCCGTTGATGCCGAAGAAAGTTTTTTTGAAAGCACTTTATCCGGCCGCGATTTTTTTAAAGAGAAAAAAAATTATATACGGCTTTTTAACCGTTCTTTTTCCGGTACGGGAGCACAAAGTGCCTCACAAGGACTTTCGCCGGAAGAACGCTATCCCGCCGCAAAAGACAATCCCTTGGTATATCTGAGCCCGAAAGCCTTTTCGGAATTTTCATCTTTTGCCGCCGCTTCGCCGGGAACGGGAGAAGGAGAAAACGCTTTCGGGAAAGCCGCTGCAAGTCCCCTTTTTATTTCGGTTCAAACAAGTTCTCAAACCGAAGTGCTCGATATAGGAAGCAATGCCGTTCCCGGCTCAATTGTAATGTACCGAAACGGCATAAAAGAAGCGGGCTTCCGTTACGATGAAAAAACGGGCATCGTACACCCGGCCCGTCCGGTATCAGCTTTCGACAAGGTGCGCATTGTGTGGCAGCAGAGAAAAGATGGCGGAAAAAACGGGCGCATATCGGCGGCGGCGGGTATTCAAAAACGCTTTTCGGATGATTTTTTTCTCGACGGTTCGGCTTCGGTTTTATGGCCGCTTACTCAAAAAGATTCTTTCAGCCACGGCGCGGAAAGTGCCGCCGGTTCTTTAAACGCAGCCTTAAAGATCGAGCTGCAAAAAAAAGAGCTTTCTTTAAGCGATACTTCGCTTCTTTCTTTTGAAATGCCCGATACAACAGGTGTACGCCGCGTTCTGGGCATGGACGGTGCAAAACCTAAAAAAATACTTTTAACGGAAAAGGCGGCGGCAGTTTTTCCCGAAGAAATTGTGCCTGTTTTAAAAAAACGGCCGCTTGATTCTTCAGCCTCCGTGGCACCTTATTCGCCGGGCTTGGACATCCTAAAGCGCGGCGGCTTGAAAACCGAAACCCTGCGCGAAAACGGAAACGAAGGCTATGCCGTCCGCATGGATTGGACTATAAATCAGGCAGGGGGCTGGGCTGTTCAAACAATCGATTTTTCAAAAGCCGCTTCTTCTCTTGCCTCCGCAAGAGAATTTTCTTTACTGCTTAAAACGGCGGATTCAAATCTGACAAATGCGGAAATATATTTACAACTCGGAGCCTTCGAAACGGCAGCAGGCGGCACTTACGACAGCGGAACGGCACTTCCCACATGGAAAATAAGTGAATCTCCTTCTTTAGCAAACGATGTCAAACAAAAACTTGATATTTCTGCTTCCAAGGAGGGAATTTGGCAAAAAGTCGGTGTCCGCCTTCGCGATGAAGACCGTATGCAGCTTGCAAAAGCACAAAATCTGCGCCTTATTATATACTTCCCGACAGCACCCGGTGCATCTCAACAATCCGGAAAACTTTTTGCGGGTGCTGCGGAAATAAACGGTACGGTTTTTGCCCTTTCCGTTCCTAAAGACTGTACCCTGCATTCATCGGGGCAAACATCTCCCGTTACGGAAACAGCCGATATGCTGCGCTTTAATCGGGACGGCGTAAATACGGTTCAGTATTTTAAGTGGCACATACCTAACGGAAAAACGCCTGGAGACGGCACGGTAAGTGCGCGCATATATACGGAAGAAATACAGCTTGCCTCTTATGACACCCTGAATTTTTTTATGTATATGCCTAAAATCGATCCTCTAACAGCCGAAATGCCGGTTTTTTCTCTTACCCTGCAAAGCGAAACAAACAGAGGCATTGAAACCGCTCTGCATCTTGTTATAAAAAAAGAAGCTTTTGAAAAGATAAAAAGCGAGCAGCCGCCCCATGGTGCATGGAAAAAAGTGCAATTCGATTTACGCAGGCACAGTTTAAACGTTGACGGCACCGAGCTTACTGCAGATACCGATTTTTCGGTTGCGCGTTTTGATATAAATACGGTGGCAAACCGCATCGAATTTGCCTTTGCACCGCGCACTCCGCCGCCTGCAATCCCGACCGCAGGAGAACTCTATATCGACGAGCTGTATTTGGAAGGCCGCGATTACCGGCTTAACTTTGAAAATATATTCAGCTTCGACTGGAGTAAAAAAAATACGATGTGGGAAATAAAAGGTTTTCCCCTTGCCGCAAACCCGCGCGTCTATACGAATATCCACACAAATGCGGCAAGCGGTAATTTGCATCATAAAGATTCAAAGGGCTTTGTTTCGGCAGCGGCGGACACAAGGGCGCAAATCGACCTTGCAGGTATTGAAACCTCGGGAAATATTTCTTTTTCGCTTGCAAATGCGGCACATACAAGCCGGCTCGGAAACCTGAGAACCGGAACACAGTCAGGCGCCATCTACACCTTGCAAAGCGCGGGACATCGAATACGCACAACGCCCGTATTTTTACTTACACGGATTTTCAGTGCCTCGGAAGATTATTCTTTTATGCCGCAGTCCGCAAGTGCCCAAAAAACGGAAGCACTGTCCCTTGATTTTACGCCGCTTAAATTGCCCCTTTTTTTATCATGGCACTCACAGGGAACCCTCGGTCCTCTTTTTCAAAAACAGGATGCATTTCTCGAAGGACACTGGTCTATCGAAAGCGAAAAAATGTCGTACAAGATACGGGTTTCGAGCCGGACGTTTCAGCAGGGAAAAAGCCTGATTAAAAAAACGGAACAAAAACCCTATTATTTTTCCGATTGGCTCGATGTTTCAAAGATTCAATTTTCATCGGGAGAAAACGGCGCGGATTT
>CAUURR010000118.1:0-6177 GCA_963547555.1 uncultured Treponema sp.
GATTTGGACAGTTTATCGATCAAGAGAGTGCAAACGCCGTTACCGCTTATAATCAAGCCAATGTAGGCATTGTTGCCGGAAAGTATAAAAACAGTTTCGGCATTGCCGATACCGGGAATACTACGGGAACCTATCTTTCGCTCGGAGTTGTGTCGGGTTCCTCTGCGGCAGCCGATACGGCTGTCTTAATCTGGTTTGATGAAACAAGTCAAAAGCTTAAGTATACCTATAAAAAGGATCCTCAAAACGGTAATCATGCTTCTCAAAGCGGAGACGGTGACGGAAACTGGAAGACACCTGTGGATGTTTTTGATAAGACGAATGTGGGCGAGTATTGTAAGATAGCCGTGGATAAGGCCGGCGGTATACACATTGCCGCTTTCGACTCGGATACGGCGGATTTAAAGTACGCGTATCTTTCAAGCTATTCGGATACGGCATTTAAGCGGTCTACGGTTGACTCTTACGGTATAACGGGAACGTATATAAGCTTGGATGTGGCATATACACCAGGCACGAACGGTAAACCCGTTCCCTATATAGGCTATTATTCCGCTTCTGCGGGACGTTCAAAACTTGCCTATCTTGCGGATATAAGCGGTGCTGCAGGTTCGGCTCAGGGTATTGATGGCAGCGGTTACTTTACCGGTAAGTGGGAGGTTTCTCTTGTACCGACCGCGAGCCGTGTCCGGCAGGACAATATCAATGTCGGTGTGTGGAAAGGTAACACTGCTGCTGACTACGGAGTTATAAAGGCTTCTGTAAGCGGTACTAACAGTTCCGATACTGAAAACGGTACGGTACACGGTAACGGTACTGCCAATCCCGTACTTGCTTATGCCGTCAAAAAAGCTATGAACGGCTATATCGAAACCGCACAGAAAAAATAATTGTTCAAGAATTGACATCCTCGTCAATTTTTGAACATCGCCTCGGTTAAGAACCGGCGGCATCCGTGCCGCTCATAAAAAAATCCCCGTCGATTTATCCGGCGGGGGATTTTTTATAGGATGAATGCCTTTAGCGTAAGCTGCAAACGGACGGTTCTGTTGTAAAGCAATTTAACCGCATATCGGAATCTCTACGGCTCCGACGGGGCGTATGCCCATGACAAAGACGGGGCTTTTTCCTGCACTTTCTTTATATCCGAGAGCGTTTTCCATATACGAGCGGTATTCGGTACAGAGCTTTGACGGTATAAAAACTTGAATGACGCCTGCAAAACCTCCGCCGTGTACGCGGCATGCACCGCAGCCTTTTTCGCGTAAAAAACGTTCGGTAAGGGCCAAACAGACGGCAACGGGTTGTTCGCGTGAAATACCGCTTACGCAAATATTTTGCAGCCACTTCCACGAAGAATTACCGGATTCTTCAATCAGTTTTAAAAATCCCCTAAAGTCTCCCGCTTTAAGGGCGGCGATTTGTGCATCGACTCTGCGGTTTTCTTCAAAAAAGTGGAGGGCACGCAATACGGCACGGTCGCCGCATTTTTTGCGTATTATGCCGGTTTGATTGTACACATCGTCAAAGCTTAATTCACGTAAATGCGTTTTTCCCAAACAGGCGGCGACGGCTTTCATTTCGGCGGGAATAGCCGAATATTCTTCGGATAAGTCCGCATGACCGCTTCCCGTATTTACGATAACAAGTTCATATCCTTCTTTTGCAAAATCAAAGTTTATTTTTTCTATAAGCGGTTTTTTCGGATCCTTAAAATCTATAGCGATTAGGCCGCCGATTGCGCAGGCCGTTTGATCCAACAATCCCGATTTTTTATTCCAATATGCATTTTCGACAAATTGACCGATTGCGGGAAGTGCCTCGAGGGGGATTTTCCCTTCGTTATATAAATTGTTCAGTATGAGGCATATCAGCATTTCAAATGAGGCCGATGAACTGACGCCGGCTGCGGGAATAACATCGCTTGTAACGCACGCTTTAAATCCGCCGACCTTATAGCCCGCATTCTTAAATCCCTGCAGCATACCGCGTATTAAGGCGGGAGAACCTTTTTCGTCTTTGCGGCATTCGGTATCGCTTGTGTCTATGCCGAAATTTTGGTTATAGGTAATGTCGTAAATGCTTACCGTATTGTCGTCTGAAGCTTGAACCGCCGCAATACAATCCTGAGCGATACTTGCCGCCAGCACCTTACCCAAATTATGGTCGGTGTGATTGCCGCCGATTTCGCTTCTTCCCGGAGAACTGAAAAAGCGCAAGACCGGTGTGCCGGTGTTTTGTGTATGCGGAGTACCGTCCGCAAAGCGTTTATACCATTGCTCTGCAAGATTGGTGTAACGCGCTTTTTGCACGGCAAGGGTATGCTCATGCGTTCCGTAAAGGCGGAAAAAAAGGTCGTACGAAAAATCCATCGGTGTAACTCCGTTTTTATTTAAGGTGCATGATAGTAGTAGGCGGGCAGGGGAAGATTTTCGGGGATGCCCGAAATCGTTCGTACCGATTCTAAAAGAAAGCTGTCAATTCCCGTTTCTTTAGATTGCAGCAATCGGCTTACTGTTTTCGATGCCTTGTACAAATAATCGTAAAGGTTTTTTTTACGCTCAAACCGAAAATGCTCGATTGAAAGCTCGTCTTCATCCGAAAAAGAATTCAGCATATTGTTTAAGGTATTTTCATAGGTATCGACATAATCGATTAAGCCGTTTTTTTCGGCTTGAAAAGCGGTATAAATACGTCCGTCTGCAAGGCGGCGCACATCCCGAATTTCCATATCGCGGCTTTCGGCGACTATTTGTGTAAATTGGTCGTATGCTTCATCGGCAATCGACTGCATAATCGCACGGTGTTCTTCGGTAAGCGGGCTGTTTATATTGAACATATTTTTATTTTTGCCCGCCGTAACGGTGGTCATTTTTATACCGTGCCGTGCGAAAAGCTCCGTCAAGTCCACCGATGTCGCGCTTATAACGCCGATGGAGCCGGTAAGCGTATTGCGGTTTGCATAAATAATGTCGGCGGCACAGGCTATATAGTAGCCTCCTGACGCGGCAAGCGGGCCCATATATGCCCACACGGGATTTTCGGTTTTGTATTTATAGTCTTCCAAAGCAAGGTATATTTCATCGGATTGGTAAACGCCGCCGCCCGGTGAGTCTATGTACAATAATATGCCGCGGTTTTTGCGGTCTTCAGTCAATTCGGCTATGGTGTCCAACAGCCATTCCTGATTGTAGCTGTCATTTGCATCTTCAATCACGCCTTCAATATAAACTACCGCAATATAATCGTTAAAATGAATCGATGACAAAAAACCGTCCGCCTTTTTTAGACGGAATGGCGAAAAACCGAAATTGCCGGGCAAGGGTAAAAGATCAAGCGGCCGTATGCGGTGCAGGGAATCTCCTACAGTTGAAAGCTCAAATATCCCTGCCGTCAAACCGATGAGAACGGTAATACACAGTATTAATAAGCCTCTTTTCGCCTTTTTACCGAGGGGCTTTTTTGCGCTCTTTTCATGCAAATCGTTCACGGTACATCCTGTTCCGCCGGGGGAAGACCGAAGTCTTCATTTGTAACGACGCCGCGGCGCAGTGCATCGGCTTTTAAAAAACGGTATGTATTTGCAAATGTTGCGGACATATAGGGGATAAGCCACAGATAGCCGATGCCCAAAGTTAAAACCGCCAGCAGAGCCCAGCCGATAAAGCTTAATTCCAGTATAAAAATATCCGCCTTATAGCCTTTTGTTATTGCCATACTGATTTTCATAGCTTTGCGTACCGATAGTTGCGGATTTTCCGCAACTATGTATAAAACCTGCGAATAGGCAAGCGATTTAATTATACCCGGGATTATAAAAAGCTGTAACCACAAAAAAGTCCACAATGCTACCCACAATGCCGCCAAAATACCGTCCAGCCATAAATTCAGGGCTTCCAAAAAAGCCGAAAATGTCGCCTTTTCGCGGTTTTCGGTAAAAATAAGGTAGTATTTTACCAAAGCTATTTCAAAAATGGCGCTTGCGGCCGATACGGCTATCGATACGATAAATTGAAAAAAAGAATAGCTTTCGTTTCCGTTCAAAGTACTGTAAACCGCACGCGGCAGAATAATAATCAGTAATATTGCCTGCGTAAATAAGGTCAATAAAACGGGAGTTGTCCAATGTCCTTTTAATTGCCCGCGTGCTTGTTTTTTGTATTGTTGTCCGTCAAACATAACCGCCTCCTGTTGTGCATAAGTCCCGATTTTGCGGATGTACGATTTTTCGGTTTTTCCGCTAACGGGTTTTACGATTTTTTATTGCCAATAACTCACTGTAATACATCGGTTCAATCTGTTCAAGAGGAATTCCGCATTTTTCGAAAAGCTTTTCCAATTTTATACGTGCCTCATCCGTGTCCGAGCCGGTTTCGCGCAGAATTTCCGCTTCCAAAAAATCGCCCAGTCCGTCCACCGCGCACAATTCAATCAATATATCTTCATATACCCACTGTGTACATTCTTTTGACTTTGTTAAAAACGGAGAAAATCCCGCATTTATAATCAGGTTTTCAAAGGCTGCGGCATCGGAAACGGTAAATTCATGTTCTTCATTTACTTCGAGGGGGCTTTTTCCGCTGTCCGTACCGGAGCCGGCAATTCTTTGCTTACGCTTACAGGTAACCAGGGTGCGCAACGGATTTTTTTCAGTGTTCGATTTTTCTATCCGTATGCGGATAACCGTTCCCGTTTCTCCGCTTTTTTTCGCAGATAATAAAGAAAAAAGCGGCGGCTGTTTCCAATAACTGTCGTATTTTGAAACATTTCCCCTGTACTCGGCAAAGGAGTTCAGTTTTTCGGTCAGGGCGGCTTTGTCGTACACATGGGCTTTCAATTCGATTTCGTACATACTTCAACTATAACAGAAATCTAAAGTTTAATCAGCTTATATATGGTTTTCTGTTTTTCCTTTAATCCAAAGTTTTTCCTTCAGCCGGAAATCCGCAATAAATTAAAAGAAACCGCCAAGAGCGCGAAGACCGCAAAGGTAAATTCAGGAAAGGTTCATAAAGAACGTATTAAAAAATCTTTGTGTACTTAGCGTTCCTTGCGGTTAAATCAACCCTAAAAATACAGATAAAATAATCAGCTGGTTGTGCTTTAAATATGTAGTATTTTTGCATAATTATATAAAAATAACTTGCAAAATTCGATACTTGGTTGTATAGTTATACTATGTATGAAATCTGCGTTGAGTCCGAATTTGCCGCAGCGCATTTTTTAGCGGACTTTCACGGTAAGTGTGAAAATCTGCACGGTCATAATTACAAAGTAAAGGCCTATGTGCGCGGCGACGATTTGGATGAGGGCGGAATGCTTATGGACTTCGGTATTTTAAAAGCTGCGCTGAATGAAGTGTGTAAGGGCTTGGATCACACTCATTTGAATGAGGTGAAAGAGAACGGTATTACAGTGTTTAATAATAATCCCAGCGCCGAGCGTATAGCTTTTTATATTTTTTCCCGGCTGAAAAAGACTCTCCCCCGTACGGGTGAGGCACAGTTGTATGCCGTTGATGTGTTTGAAACTCCGAAAAACCGTGCACGATATAGTATGTAAGCGGTTGTAAAAGTCTAAAAAAAGTGCTTGCTTTTTTTAGATACGGTTGGTGGTATACGGAATTCGTTTAAAAAAGGGAGGAGGGGAAAAGGAGTCGCCGGAATGAGCGTTGATATTGCTGTTGAAAATGAGAATCTGAAAAATAAGCTTAACGCTTATGAAGAAATTATAAAAAAACATGAAATCGATTCCTTAACCGAACTGTATTCGCGGCAAAAATTTTTCAGCGAAATTCGCCGTACCCTTGATGCTGATTCAGACAAACGATTTATATTTATGCGCTTTGATATAGACCATTTTCAGCTTATCAATTCTTTTTTCGGTTTGGAAGAAGGCGATAAATTGTTGCAGTATTTGGCGTTTAAGATGCGTCAGTTTTCTCTTATACTTCCCTCCTGTATTCTCGGCCGCATAGAAGGCGATATTTTCGGTTTATGCTGTCAATTAAATGTCAGTCTTAATATACTGCAGGCGATGATGCAGCAAAATATACAATCCTTTGTCGGGGGATATCGGACGGATTATGAACTGCGCATAATTATAGGTATATATCCTATTGAAGATAATTCAATGGCGGTTGAGTCTATTTATTCAAAAGCGGTTTTGGCAAGTAAA
>CAUURR010000119.1:0-6147 GCA_963547555.1 uncultured Treponema sp.
ATCGGGATTTTGAAAAAATAGGGACTTATTTAAAACAGCTTGCGGGGGTTTTAAACGGGGTGTATGCCTCTGTTTCAGGGGCGGACAAAAAAAAGATTGCGGATTTAATGGATGCGGAAACTTTTTTTGTCGGCAAGGAAATAACCGAAAACGGGTTTGCGAATGAGTTTGAAGAGATTGCACCGGAAGATACGGGTGCAGGGATTGAAAACCGCGATACGTTGGTTGTTAATGCCCGAATGAAAATTAAAAATTGTTACGACTTTTTAAAACAGTCATACGAAAAAGACGGCGGCGATGCGATTGAAAAGGCGGCCGCTTTATTACAGGTTCAAAACACAGGTAATATGTGCGGTGCTTCCGAAGAGGATGGTGCCGCCGAAAATAACGGGGGTAGTATGAACGCAAAAGAATTGTTTGCAAAGGACAAGGCGTGTTATGACGAGGTTTTTGCCTTGGGTGCTTCGTCTTCAGTGGGTGCCGAACGGGAGCGTGTAAGTGCGCATTTGAAGCTTGCCGAAAAGTGCGGCGGCTATGAACTTGCCACTAAGTTTATTGCGGAGGGCAAGAGTACGGCGGATACGGAAGTACAGGCGGCGTATATGGATTTTGCCATGAATAAAAGCAGGGTGCAAAACCGTGCGGATGACGATCCGCCTCCGGTGCAAACCGAGGGTGCCGATACGGCCGCGGATGAAGCCGCAATGATGGCGGAGTTTGACCGCGGTTTTGCTGGAAAGGATTTCGGGGGTAAGCAATGAAAAAGGTTGATACAACGATAATCGATACGGCGGTTGTGCCGCTCGGCGATAATTTTTATGAAACGGGATTGTTGAAAAGTGTTGCAGGCGGTGCCGTTATAAAAGCGGGTACCGTGTTAAAAAGAAGCGGCGATGATTTTGCGATTTTGACGAATTCGTCGAGTGAAAAGGCGGCGGCGGTTGTTGCTTTTGACGTTAAAAACGAAAAAAGCGATACGGCCGATATAGCGTTCCGTGCGCTTATATCCGGCAGGGTGCGTGCGGATAAGATTGCAGTGAACGGTACCAAGGCTACGGCGGCGGAGCTGGATATGCTTCGTGCCTGTTCGATTGTGCCTATTGCCGTTACGGATTTATCCCGTGCGGAATAGGACTTTGTATAAATACTTTTAAGGAGATGTGATATGCCTGATTTTATTACCAAGGTGGTAGGGTTGTTCAATTTACGGCCCGATATTAACAAAATGGGTTTTTTGTCGTCGTTTTTTAAAACAACGGCGGATTCTTTTACGGATGCCGAGGAGTTTGAATATGATTTAAGCGCAACGGGTGAAGATTCGGCTCCGGTTGTGCGCGATTTAAGCACCGATGCGGTGTGGCTTGTTGAAGACAAGTTTGCCAATAAAAAGGTACCCTACCCCGTTTACGCGCTTGCGCGGCCCGCGAGTGTTGCCCAACTTATGAAACGGATGCCCGGCGAAAACGCTTATGCGGAGCGGGTAAATTGGCTGGGTAAATTGGCGCGGATTCTTGTAGAGGGTTTTGCAAAAATGACTATGATGCTTCGATACTCTATCGAACTTCAGGCATCGCAGGTTTTGCAGACGGGACGGATTACGCTTACGGACGAAAAAGGCAATGCGGTGTATGAATTGGACTTAAATCCTAAAACGTCGCATTTTCCGACTGTGGGCGTTGACTGGGGGGCTTCGGGTGCAAAACCGCTTGCGGATATAAGTGCGCTTGCGGATACGATTCGTAATGACGGGCTGTGTGATATAAGCAATTTGATTTTCGGAAAGGCCGCGTGGAATAATTTTATTGCGGATGCCGAAGTGAAAGAGGCGGTAAAGCAGGACGGGCTGCAGCTGGGAGCACTTAACCCCGTACTGGTCGGCAAGGGCGGTAAGTATATGGGGTATATCCATGTAGGTTCGTACCGTTTTGATTTATGGGTATACAATGCCGCGTACAACAAATTCGGCTCGAAAGAAAAAATCAAGTTTGTTGACGACAATAAGGTTATCTTTTTGCCGGATATTGAGGAGCTTGATTTTAGGAAGATGTTCGGCGGGATTCCGACTGTTGATCCCGATTCTATGTTTCCGGAGTTGTTTCAAGGGAAAATTCAAATTGACAACGAGTACGATTTTCGGCCGCGGGTATGGTTTGAAAAAAAGAATGAGGCGTATATTGCCGAACTTAAAAGCCGTCCGTTGTGCTGGCCGTTTTCGATTGACCGCTACGGCTGTTTGACGGTTAAGCAAAAGGGGGTATGTAATGAAGTATGTTGTAGCAAACGGTTATTCTTTTACGAGAAACGGCAGGTTGTACGATGCCGGAGAAGAAATAACCGATGAAGTGTTCGGCGGAAACAACGAGACGTTTTTAGCCGCTGTCGGTAAGGGCATGATCAGCATGGTGAAAGAAGACGGCGAAAAGGATGCCGCGGATAAGACGGGCGCGGATAAAAAAGACGGCGTCGGTGCGGGACAAAAAAAGATAGATTCCCTGTCTAAAAAAGAGCTTGAAGATTTGGCAAAGAGCTTAAACCTTGGAGCGTCGGGTAAAAAGGAAGAGGTTGCTTCGGCGATAAAGACTTTTGTCGGTGAATACCTCGGAAAAGCGGGCGAAGTTTCGGACGAACAAATGAGGGAATTTGCCGCTTTGTTCGGTTTGGAAGTTGAAGGGAAAACAAAAGACGAACTGGTTTCGGCTTTGTCCGACTTGCAAAAATAAGGGAACGCTATGAATTTACGGGAACTTGCTGAAAATGATTTGTCTTTCGTTTTGGAGGATGCATATTCAAGCGGTTCCCGTTTTGTATTGCAGGATGCGCGGGGGCAATCGTTTGATTTAATGGGGCAGGTAGGCGATGTAAGCTATTTGCTTGACGGCGAGGGTGCCCCCGTGCAGAGCCGTATGATAACGGTAAGCTATCGAATTTCGAGTCTTGCCGCTCTTACGGCTGAGGTTCCGCGGCGGGGCTGGAGGGTTATTTTGAAAGATTTGGCGGGCAAGGTTGATACGCTTTTTGTAGTGCGCTATGAGGCGGATAGGACTATCGGTATCGGGCGGCTTACTTTGGCTTTTAATTTGGCGGTGAATTGATGGCGGTGATACGGGAGCTTTTAAACGGGGCCGATAATGTTGAAAAAATCCGCGATATGATAGCGGTTATTTTAAAGACGGAATTCAATCATCAATATGAGCTGGCTTTAGAAGCCGCGGCGGATAATGCGGCTGATTTTAAGGTTAAGGTGTTTTTAGAACATTCCCGGCCGTGGGGGTTTACGGAGAATGCCGACGGCGGTTCGCCCTTCCCTCTTGTTAATGTGTCGTTGAATGAAACACGGCGCGCCGAAGGTAAGGCGGGAAGCACGGCGGGTGATAAAAAGTATACGGCGTTGTTTTCGATTGATTGTTATGCCTGCGGGAATTATGCCGCGGACGGAAAAGATGATGAGCTTGCGGCGGTTAAGGCTTGGGCTTTAGCGCGTATGGTTCGCAACATTTTAATGAGCGGGTTTTACGCATATTTGGGTATGCGCGGGGTTGTGCTTGAGAGGGATTTGTCGGGGATTAAAACCGGGGTTCCGAACGGGCTTGAAGACAGTGCGGCGGCGATAACAATAGCGAGGCTTGAGCTTGAAGTGTCGTTTTTCGAGCGGGCAATTTTAGGCACGGGTGTCGAATTTGAAGGCATTGATTTTGCGCTTATACAAAAGACCGGTGAGGTTTTGGTTACTTTATAATACAGGGGGTTGTTTATGGGAATCTCGGCTGCGGCAGTAAGCCGCGTGTGCGGTGTAAGTACGGAGTACAAGAATTTTAACAGCGGGAAAGCGTTTATGCTTCCGCAGCGTTTGGCGGTTATCGGACAGGGAAACGATGATGCGGTATTCGGTTCGGAGAAATTTGAAATTGAAGGCAGTGCCAATGCCGTCGGGGAAAAATACGGCTACGGAAGCCCCCTGCACCTTGCGGCTTTGCAGTTTTTTCCGCAAAACGGTACGGCGGCAAGTTTTCCCGTTACGATTTATCCTTTGAAAAAAGCTGAACAGGCATTGCCGGCCAGCGCTTCGATTGAGGCTGCCGAAACGGATTCGGAAAAAGGGGCGCTGGCTAACGGTTCGGGTGTTATATACATAGGCGGGGTACCGTGCGAGTTTGCCGTAAAAAAAGGAGAAAAGGCTGCGGCAATATTGCAGTCGATAAAGGCGGCTGTTGACGGTGTTTTGCGATGCCCGGTTAAAACCGAGGATATTACGGAGAAAAAATTGCCGTTTGTTTCCAAGTGGTCGGGTGAAAGTGCAAACATGATAACGCTTGAAATCGATGCGGCGGTACCGGGGATAACATTTACGCTTAAAAAGTTTTCGGGCGGCACGGTTGATCCCGATGTGGGGACTGCGTTGGATAAAATAGGTACGGTTTGGGAAACGTTTATTTTAAACTGTTTCGGATATGACAAGGCGGCGCGGCTTGATACGTTTCAGGAATTCGGGGAGGCGCGCTGGTCGGCACTGGAAAAGAAGCCCGTGCTTGTATGCCACGGCTGTACGGATGTTGTTTCGGAACGTACCAAGGTTACGGACGCGCGGAAAACCGATGCTATCAATTTTTTGATTGTATCGGTAAAAAGCCGGGAGCTTCCTTTTGTTGTTGCGGCCAAGGGGCTTGTAAACGATATTATTACAACGGCAAACCAAAACCCCGCACAAGGGTACAAGGGGCTTTTAACCGGCTTACATTGCGGTGATGATGACAAGCAGGAAAATTACACGCAGCGGACTATGTCGGTAAACAAAGGTTCGTCTACCAATATTAAAAACGGCAGCGTTGCCGAATTAAACGATATTATTACTTTTTATCATCCTGAAAATGAGGGGCAGTTTCCGTCTAAGCGGTATGTGGTTGACGCGGTGAAGCTTCAAAACGTTGTTTTTAACGTGCGGTTGATAATGGAAGCGGATGCCTTGAAAGGAGCCCCCTTGGTAAGCGATGCAACGATAACGGAAAACAAACGGGCGGTACAGCCGAAGACGGTGAAAACGTCGTTTATGAATTTGGCGGATTCTCTTGCGCTGCAGGCGATTATACAGGAGAGCGAATTCAGCAAAAAAAATATGGAAGTGAAAATCGACAGCAACAATCCGAAGCGGCTCAATGTTAAGTTTCCCGTTAAGCTTTCGGGCAATGTTGAGATTTCGGATACCGATATTTATTTCGGATTTTATTTAGGGGGTAACTAATGATAGCGGGGCCTTTTGAAAGTCATACTTTAAACGGACGGCGTTTTGCCTGCGATGCGGACGATGACGCAAAATGGAAGCTTGGCGGAAAAAACAACGAGGTTAAGCCGAACGGAGACGGTACAAGCCGTGTTATTCAACAGCGCAAAATCGATTCAATAGAGGGTATCAGTTTGGTTATTGACCTTGATAACGGCGATGATGAGTTTTTGCAAGATTTGAAAAATTCGGGCAAAATGTTTGATTACTCCGGCACGGCGAATGACGGTACTGTTTTTGCGGGCTCGGTACAGATTGTTGATGACGTGGAAATATCGTTTAAGGAAGGAACGGCGAGTATTTCTCTTAACGGAAAAATAGAAAAACAGGGGGCTTAATTATGATTGAAGAAAAAGAAACAAAAATCAGCCGTGAGGCGGCGGTTGATGAATTTGGGCGGTATTGTGAAGCAAATGATATTGATTATGATGAATCCGCAATGAGTGCAGAGGATTTAGCCGCTTTTAAGCCGCTCAAGGAACGTTTTGTCAAAGCGTGTATGGACGGGCGTGTTGAAGTTGACGGAACGAGTCTTAAATACACAATTTCGCAGTTCAGTAAGGGCGCGGGTGATGTTATCACGATAAAAAGACCGTCCGGAAAGTCTTTCGTGGCAATGGATGGAAGCAGTGACAAGCAATCTATTAGAAAGTTACAATCTTTTTGTTCTGCAATGACGGGAGAAGAGGTTGTTTTTTTTACAAATTTGGACATTAAAGACTGGAAGTTTTTCCAAGGAATAGCAACGCTTTTTTTAGCCGAATAATTTCCGTATGTGCCGTTGACGGAAAGAAAAAAAAGGTTTTAGGTACGGACGGGGTTGTTAATCAGTTCTTGCAAATTTGTATGGATTATTCAACCCTGCCGGATTT
>CAUURR010000120.1:0-6050 GCA_963547555.1 uncultured Treponema sp.
GCTGTACCATACGCAGGTATTCGCGCACACGCTCGTCTATTATCGATTTATTCAGCTTTTTTAATTTAAGCGGAAAGGCGACATTATCGTACACCGATAAATGCGGAAACAGCGCATAATTTTGAAAAACGGTATTCGACTCGCGCTTATTGGGCGGCAACAAACTGACGTTTTTATCGTCGAACAGAACCGCGCCCTCATCGGGGAATTCGAATCCCGCAATAATCCTCAACAAGGTGGTTTTTCCGCAGCCCGAAGGCCCCAAAAGAGAAAAAAAATCCCCCTTATTGATTTTCAAACTCACATTGTCCAACGCGCAAAAAGTACCGAAATGCTTCGATACGCCGTTAATTGATACCGTGCTGCCCTTCAATGTTTTTCCTGTTCCCCCATGCTTTTTATAATATAGCGTACCTTTTACAATGCTGAAAATAAGCGGTATTGTCAATAGGCAGAGTGGAAAAAAATCAAAGCAAAAAATTCAACACAAAAAATCATAAAAAATTCAAAGCTTGCATAAGAGATTGAAAATCGCTACAATGGTTGATTATGGAAGTACGAGTTCGTTATGCCCCGTCGCCGACGGGAATGCAGCACATAGGCGGGGTAAGAACCGCTTTATTTAATTATTTGTTTGCCCGCTCCAAGGGCGGAAAGTTTATTCTGCGGCTGGAAGATACCGACCGCACCCGCTACGGTGAAGAGTTTGTACAAAACCTCTACGACACCCTCGATTGGCTGAACATTTGCTGGGACGAAGGCGGCCCCAAGGGCGGAGAATACGGTCCCTACGTGCAGTCCGAGCGTTTTGACTTATATAAAAAATATGCCGAAGAATTGGTGCAAAAGGGCGAAGCCTACTACTGCTTTTGCGATGAAGAACGCTTAAACCGTATCCGCGCCATTCAAACAAAGAACAAAATGCCGCCCGGCTACGACCGCAACTGCCGCCACCTCACTCCGGAAGAAGTACAGGAAAATTTGAATGCAAAAAAGCCCTACGTTATCCGCTTAAAAGTTCCCCTCGAGGGCGTTACGCGCTTTCACGATGCGCTTTTAGGCGATATCGAATGGAAAAACGAAGATATCAGCCCCGACCCCGTCCTTTTAAAAACCGACGGCTTTCCGACCTATCACTTGGCAAATATCGTGGACGACCATTTTATGAAAATCACCCACGTTATGCGCGCGCAGGAATGGATTCCGTCCACCCCCCTTCATGTGCAAATGTACCGCGCATTCGGCTGGCAGCACCCCGAATTTTGCCACCTGCCGATGGTAAACGGTTCCGACGGGCAAAAGCTTTCAAAGCGGCACGGAGCAACCAGCGTCAACGAATTCCGCGCCCGCGGCTATATTCCCGAAGCATTGGTCAATTACGTTGCCATGCTCGGCTGTTCATACGAAGAAGGCCGCGATATTTTCCCGCTTGCGGATTTGGAAAAGCTGTTCCAAATGAATCATTTAAATAAGGCGGGCGCCGTCTTCGATTATAAAAAACTCGAATGGTTTAACGGTCAATATATGAGAATGATGAGCGATGAAGAATTATTCCGCCGCGTGCTTCCTTTTATTACGGGTACGGGCGATGCGGCAATTCCGATTCTTGCCTCAGAAGAGTTTCCGGCTCCCAAAGTCGGTCCCGAATATTCCGGTCTTGTTTTAAAAGACGACGGAAGCCTTGCCGTTTCGCAAAAAGAACTCGCTGCGGGAGCCGACAATCTAAGCGATGCCGATATCCGCTCCAAACTTATGGAATTGATGCCCCTTATAAAAGAAAGGCTGCACTTTTTAACCGACGCTGCCGAAATGGCGGGCTTTTTGTTTAAAAACGTCGTACCGCCTCCTGCAGAACAGCTGGTACCAAAAAAACTTGATGCGGCAAAAACAAAGGAAGTGCTCGCCGAAGCCTTGAACTTTATTCAAGCACTCGATGCAGGCGTTAAAGACGGCGCTTTAGACCATGAGGCACAGGAAAATCTTGCAAAAGCCTCTGCCGAAAAACTCGGCGTAAAGCTCGGCGATTTTATGATGCCCATACGCATGGCGGTAACGGGTTCCAAGGTGTCCCCTCCCCTTATCGGTTCCATATTGATTTTAGGTACTGAAAAAGCCGCCGAACGCATCAAGCGCGTAATAAGCAATCTGTAAAACGGTCTTGTGAAAACGGGTTATCTGTAAAATTGAAGCATATCTACGGCATTGAACATATAGCACATTCTCCCCTCCGTGCCGCGTTCGGGCGTTTTGACGGTATGCACAAAAAGCACAAGGCGGCAGTTGAATCTCTTATAGCACAAGCGCACTCCGAACGCCTTCCTTCCGCCCTCATCAGTTTTGCGGGAACGGAAGGTACAACCGTATATACGACCGAAGAAGAAAAAGAAAAACTGCTTCAAACAAGCGGCTTGGATTTTTTGATTTCTCTTGAGGGCGGCAATACCGAAGAAAACCGGACTCTTGTCAAACGCCGCTTACAGCTTGCATCTTTTACGGACCTTTCCGCTTTTGACAATACCGAAGAGCTTGACCGCTGTTTTGAAGCACGTGATTTTCTTTCTTTTTCCAAGCTGTGCGATCGCCCCTACAGCATGAGCGGAACCGTCATGCACGGCAAGGGACGCGGCAAAACGGTCGGTATGCCGACAATCAATTTAAGCATTCCGCCGAATAAAAAACGTCCCCCCGAAGGCGTGTATGCGACAATCACACACATAGACGACAAAACTTACAAGGGCGTAACAAATATAGGACGGCGCCCCTCGGTGGATAACGAAAGCGCCGTAACGATTGAAACCTTTTTATTCGATTTTTCAGAAGACATCTACGGACAAAAAATCGGCCTCGATATTTATACGCTTATCCGCAACGTGATGAAGTTCGACGGGCTTGAAGCGGTAAAAGCTCAAGTGCAAAAAGATATTATAAGCGCCCGCAATTTCTTTGGTTAATCGGCGTGCCGTACAACCTCGGCTTCTTCCGATGCCCCCAATGCAAGGTACCGTTTGTAAAGTTTTTCGTACACGGCACTTTTTTTCGCATCGGGTTTGTACACGCGGTCTATACCGGGTGCAAGGCGTTTTTGAGCTTCTTCAACGCTCGCATACAAGCCCGCCGCAACAGCCGCAAAAACAGCAGCTCCTATCGAAGGAGATAAATCGCTTTCGGTTACCGCAATTTCGCGTTTGGTTACATCGGCTAAAATCTGCATACCGGCGCGGCTTTTCCGTGCAACACCGCCTATTGCAATGATTTTTTTAATTTCAATACCGTTTTGTTCAAAACATTCGATAATCGCGCGCGAACCGAATGCGGTCGCTTCCAAAAGCATACGCATAAAGGCGGGGGCATCCGTACCCAAGGTTATGCCGCTCATACGGGCACTCAGGTTTTGGTTTGCGTGCGGCGTTCTTCTGCCGTTTATCCAATCAAGAGCAACGGGAAGCGTTTCGGTAACGGGAATGTTTTCGCAAGTCTTTTCCAAGTCCGCCAATATATGTTTTTCGTAGGCATCGATTTCCGCTTCGTTCGGCTCGCGTCCCAGTACAACCGCCCCTGCCGCATTTTTGAACGGCCACAGTAAAAGACCTCGAAACCAGTTGTAATAGTCGCCGTAGGACGATTGTCCCGCCTCGTAGCCGATTTTCCCCGCGATAACCGAACCGTCTACCTGACCGCAAATACCGTCGATGCATTTTTCTTTTTCATCGGAAGCGGGAACGGGAGCAGTGATAATATCGCAGGTTGAAGTCCCCATGCTTTTTACCATAACGCCGTCGGCAACACCGCCGCCGACCGCTCCGATATGGGCATCGTAGGCGCCGACACATACGGGAATCCCCGCTTTTAAGCCGAGCTTTTCGGCCCACTCCGTTGTCAGCGTGCCCTGCTTTTGTTCGGTTGTAAAGGTTTCAGTCCCCAAAAGAGGCTGAAGCTCGGCAAGTTTGGAATCAAGCTTTGTCAAAAACGCAACTGAAGGATAGCCTCCCCACTGTTTATGCCACATACACTTATGACCGGCGGCACAGCGGCTTCGTTTTATTTTGTCGGGCGCGGTAGTACCGCACAAGAGGGCGGTCATCCAATCGCAGTGCTCAACCGCACACACGGCGGCTTTTTTAACTTTCTGATTTTTGCGGGCAATATGCAGGAGTTTCGACCAAAACCATTCGGACGAATAAGTGCCGCCCGAATACATCGTATAATCTTCAGCGCCCCAGCTTTTAGCCAGGCGGTTTATTTCATCGGCTTCGGCAACGGCGGTATGGTCTTTCCATAATACAAACATCGCATCCGGATCTTCGGCAAATTCTTTCGTCAAGGCAAGCGGCATACCGTTTTTATCGGTAAAGGCGGGGGTGGAGCCGGTCGTATCCATACAAACAGCACAAATACGCTCATCCGGTTTTACACCGATTTTTTCCGCCGCTTCGGCAACGGCATTTTGTACCGCTTCGGTAAAGCTTTCTATATAATCAAGCGGATGCTGACGAAAACGGTTTTCTTTCGGGTTGCAGTAAAGCCCCTTTTTCCAACGCGGATAAAAGCTCACATTTGCCCCCGCCACACTTCCGTCAAAGGCATCCAACACGACAACCCGCACCGAATCCGACCCGAAGTCGGCACCCAATACAAAATGTTCGTTTTTTTTCATAATCCTCTTTTTATACCTTCGCAAAAATTTTCAGCAGCTGATTTTTATCGACCAAATCTATCGGACGGCCTTCAATATATTTTTTTGCTTCTTCCGAATAAGTTCCCGCAGTAATACATATACCGCGTCCCGCTTTTAAATCCCGAATGCGTCCGTGAAAATCGCGTATATACAGTTCTCCGGTAGAACCGGTATTACGGTAAAAACGGAACACAACCGAATCTTCCCATTTTGCCGTTTCGATTTCCGTTTGAATTTCGGTAATATCGGGTTTTGCATCGATGGATATGATTTTTACGGTTGCACGGGCATAAAACACCGAAACGATTTTACGGCACAGTGCAATAAAATCGCTTTGCGGCGACATCAAATACGTCTTTAACGTATTGTTTTTACTTAATTCCTGATACCGGCTGATAAGAATTCCTACATCCTTATAACCGGGCACCGTAATTTGAATCGTTTGCAGTAAATTCAGCGCCTTGGTCATATCGTTTTCACGCAAATATATCTGTGCCATGTTATAGCGGATTTGCGTTAATATATCGAGCGGAGCTTCCGTGTGCTTTAAACCTATCTCGTAATCCTGAAGCGCTTGTGCGGTTTGATTATTAAAGGTATGTATTGCGCCGGCCAAAAGGCATGAACGGGCACCGTATTCGGGGTCGGGACGCAAATGTATAAAGACCTTCAAGGCTTTATCTCCCATTCCTACCGCATTCATCGAATCGGCCATCGAAAATAAAACCTCACGGCTGTCGGGATTGACATCCAATGCCCGCTTTAAATAAGGAAGCGCTTCGCGGAATAAACGCCCATGGTATAACGAAAGCCCCATAAATTCAAACAATTCGGGGATTTCTTTTCCGGATGATAAAGCTTTTTTTAGAAACGGTATGGCTTTGTCATATTCTTTGCTTTTATAAAGACTTTGCCCCAAATAATAGTTTGCTTCAAAACTTTCCGGATTCGCACGGCGGGCAACCGACAAGGCTCTTATAGCTTCCGGCATTTTTCCGAGCCTAATGGAACAAATCCCCAAACGCAGCATGGATTGCAGCACATCGAGTTCCGGATGTACGGGAAGAATTTCGGCAAGCGTGCTTAACAGCGGAAAGGCCTTTTCCCATTGCTGCTCTTTATAGTACAACTCGCTTAACGGCAGCAAAGCCGCAGGATCACGCGGATCCTGAGCTAATCGTTTTTCCGCAGTCCGTATAATTGAAGACCGGCTTTTCGGTTTTTGTTTTTTTTGCCCGGTATTTTTTGAAGACATAAAAAGAAATATCAGCGCGACTGCGGCACAGGTTACCGCAACACCCACTAATATAGGAAATACTGAAGTCATAATATACATATTATGCCTATGATTCGATATAATGTCAATAAAGAGAAA
>CAUURR010000121.1:0-6047 GCA_963547555.1 uncultured Treponema sp.
GTAACTGCCAAAATCGTAACGGAACCGGCAGAATCGAAGTCGACCGCCTTTTCGTAGCGCGCGGCAAGCTGGCTGTATAAGTCGCCCGGATAACCGCGGTTCGAGGGAACCTGTTCCTGAGTGATGGCGATTTCTTTCATCGAATCGGCAAAGTTCGTCATATCGGTTAAAAGAACGAGTACGTCCTTTCCCTGCAAGGCGAACTGCTCGGCGACGGCAAGCGACATATCGGGGATTTTCAAACATTCAACCGTGGGGTCGGCGGCGGTATGAACGAACATAACGGTACGGCTTAACGCGCCTCCGTTTTCAAGTTCGCTCTTAAAATACAGATAATCGTCGTATTTTAAGCCCATGCCGCCCAAAACGATAACGTCTACTTCGGCCTGCATCGCTATACGCGCCAAAAGCTGGTTGTACGGCTCGCCGGAAATACTGAATATCGGCAGCTTTTGCGAAACGACCAAAGAATTGAATACGTCAATCATCGGAATACCCGTGCGGATCATACGGCGCGCCATAATACGTTTTGAGGGGTTTACCGAAGGACCGCCGATTTCGACAAGGTTTTCGTGCAATGCGGGGCCCTTATCACGCGGATCGCCTGAACCGTCGAAGATACGTCCCAAAAGGTTTTCGGAAAAGCTTACCTGCATTTCATGTCCCAAAAAGCGGATTTGGTCTCCGGTGGAAACGCCGCGTCCGCCTGCAAAAACCTGCAAAGACACGGTATCGCCTGCAATACGGGTTACTTCGGCCAAAGAGGTGCCGAACGAGGTTTCGATTTCGGCAAGCTCTCCGTTTTTTACGTCTTCGGCACGGACAGTGATAACGCTTCCGTTGATTGATTCTATTTTGCTGTATACCTTATTCATTATTCACCGTCCTTAAGCAAAGCCTGAGCTTCGGCAACGAGTTTTCCCGACATCGAATCATACAGGGATTCAATATCTTTTTCTTTTTGTGTAAAGTCCGCGCTTTTCCAGGGGGTATAGTTCCAGTCGATGAACTGCTGGCGCAGGCGGTTAAAAAAGGAGCGCGCTTCGTCTTTTCCGGGAAGATTGAAGTCCGAACCGAGTATGCGGAGCAAAAGTCTAAATACATAGGTTTGACGTTCGACTTCTGCTGCGGAGTCGACCTCATCGAATGAGTTTTGCTGAAAGTATACGGCGTCCAAAAACTCCGCTTTAAGATACTCGATAAAGTCGTCCAAACTCGTACCTTCTTCACCGACAACCTTCATCATCGCTTCGACATCGGTACCTCTTTTAAACATACGGCGGGCAAAGTTTACCCAGTCTTCGCGGATAACGCTTGTATATTTGGACCATGAATCCAAGGGATTGATGGCAGGATATTTACGTGCATCGGAACGCTCGCGCGACAAGCCGTGAAAAGAGCCGACAACTTTCAACGTTGCCTGCGTTACCGGCTCTTCAAAGTTACCGCCTGCAGGAGAAACGGTACCGCCGATGGTTACCGAGCCGATTGAACCGTCGGAAAGGCGGACGATACCCGCGCGCTCGTAAAAGGCCGCGATGTAGGATTCCAAGTATGCGGGGAAAGCTTCTTCTCCCGGTATTTCTTCCAAGCGGCCGGACATTTCGCGCAAAGCCTGTGCCCAGCGGCTTGTGGAGTCGGCCAAAAGCAATACGTGTAAGCCCATTTGGCGGTAGTATTCGGCAAGGGTAACGCCCGTATATACGGAAGCTTCGCGCGCCGCAACCGGCATGGACGAGGTGTTACAAATGATAATCGTGCGCTCCATAAGCGAGCGTCCCGTACGCGGGTCGGTTAATTCGGGGAATTCTTTAAGGATTTCCACAACTTCACCTGCACGCTCACCGCAGGCGGCTACGATAACGATATCGACGTCGGCGTTGCGGCTCGTGGTATGCTGCAAAACGGTTTTACCCGCACCGAAGGGGCCGGGGATACAGTAGGTTCCGCCCTTTGCAACCGGGAAAAAGGTGTCTATAAGGCGGATTTTGGTTACCATGGTTTGTTCGGGCTTTAAGCGTTCGGCATAGCAGTCGACAGCGCGCTTTACCGGCCAGTTAAAACTCATCGTAATTGAATGATTTTTTCCCTTGCTGTCGGTTAAAACGGCGATTTCGTCTTTCAAGCGTTTTTGTCCGGCATTGATAACCGACTTTACCGTATAGGTGTCGTTCATATAAAAGGGCACCATGATTTTATGCATAAAGGGACCTTCGGGAACCGTTCCTACGGGGTCTCCCTTGCGCACCGTTGCGCCGGCCTGTACCGTCGGCGTAAAATCCCAGAGCGTTTCGTCGGGCAGAGCGTCCAGGTAGATACCGCGCTCCAAAAAGAAACCGGCCTGCTCTGCAAGCTGCGGAAGCGGGTTTTGCAAACCGTCGAATACCTGACCTAAAAGGCCCGGGCCCAATTCAACCGAAAGCATATCGCCGGTAAACGTTACCTCGTCTCCGGTTTGAATGCCCTTGGTCATTTCAAATACCTGCATTTGAGCCTGATCGCCCCGTATGCGGATAACTTCGCTTTTAAGGCTTTTGCCTGCGACCTTTACATAGCCGACTTCGTTCAGGGCTACGATTCCGTCAAACTGCACACTGATCATGTTACCGTTGACGCCGATAACCTTTCCTTTTGTATCCGTCATGTTGCTTCTCCAAGTATTCTGTCGTAAATGGCGCGGTATGCATTCATTCCGGCCTCTGTATTAAATTTCTTTATGCGAACCGCAAGCTTCAGTTTTAATGCGTAATAAAAAAACGAATCGGCGGAAAATCCGTCTATAGGCCGCAGTTCTTCCAAGGCGGCAGAGCGCTCGTTGTTCAAAAATTCTTCGGCTTCCAGCGGGCTTGCCATACCCGATGCGGTGCGGGCGATTTGCACAATGTCGGCCGGAAGGCTTTGGGTGTTTACGGAAAATTCTTTTTTAAGTTTTGCGGCTCGCACTTGAGCGAGGGCATAGCGCAAAGAACGTTCGCGCTCATACCATGCATCGACAAAGGCCGAACCGGTTGCAGCCTGTTCGCGCGGCGGTTCAAGCGAAAGGTCTTTTAAAATCTTTATCGATTTTTCATCCAAACAGCGCGAACATAAATCGGTAAAATACTCTTCCGTAATCGGCACAGCCGAAGCGGCGTTAATCGAAAATGCCGGAAGCTGCGCCGCAAGATAATAGCGGCTGCTCACTATCGGCTTCCTTCGGTATTCGATGCCGCATTTTTAAGAATTTCGGCAGTGCGCGTATTGAGATAGGCCGCAAAAAGATTTGCAACGGCTTCCGCCGAAAAATCGTAGTATGCACGGCCGTCCTTTGTACCGATACGGAATCCCGAAGAAAGGTTTGCATCGGTTTTTATTTCGAGTCCTTTGGCGATTTGTTCTTTTAAGGCACTCATAAAACCGCTTTCCAATACTTTGCGGTCTTTTTCCGAAAGGAGAACGGAAATAGAGTCCGAATCGCTTCGGGACGCCCATGCCTTTACGGTTTCGGGAATCAACATTTTAAGCATATCGGCCGAATAGGCTTTTTCGGTTTCGGTTTTTATAAAAGCGTCAAGCTGAGCGTTTATGCCGTCGCGGAACGCAATCAAAACGTTGCGGCTTGCCTGACTGACCGCATCGATACTCGCTTTTTCAAGCCGTTCGGTTTCGGTTTTTGCATTTTTTATAATGCTTGAGGCTTTGTTTTCGGCTTCGGCAATAAGAGCGGCGGCTTTTTTCTCCGCTTCCGCAATAATATCCGCTGCCGCCGTTTGCGCGGAAGCAACTCCGTCTTTTTTGATTTTGTCGATCAACTCTTGTAATTGGACGTCCATAGAACCCCTCGTAAAATAGCTTTATATAGAATATCGTTTTAACAAAAATAAATCAACCGCCGAGAATGCCGAATTTATGCACCGTGCGGCTTTCATACACCGTTCCAGCCTTGACAACAACGGAGGGAAAATCGCTTCTGTTCGGCGAATCGGGAAAACTTTCCGTTTCAAGGCAAAAACCGCCGTGTTTTTTGTAGGGCAGTCCGTTTTTGCCGGAAGCGACATCCAAAAAGTTTCCCGTATAAAACTGAACACCGGGACAGTCGGTATACACGCTCATTGTGCGGCCGCTTACGCTTTCTTCAACTTCGGCGCATAACAGTAAGCCCTTTGCAGCCCCTTCGGTACAGGGTTTATGCGTTGTATCGAGGCAAAAACAGTGGTCGTAGCCGCCCGCCTTTTTTATATCCTGCCCGATATTTTTAAACACACGAAAATCGAAGGGAGTTTTTTCAACCGGCGTTTTTTTAAGCGGAATCAAATCGGAATTGACGGGTAAATAAGAATCGGCATTTATGCGCATACGGTGGGACAAAATATCGCCTGAACCCTCGCCCGCCAAATTATAATAGGAATGATTTGTAAGACAGACAACGGTATCTTTTTTTGCAAGCGCTTTGTAGCGGAAAATCAATTCATTCGATTTGGTAAGCGCGTATTCGACTTCGATTTTAAGCTTACCGGGAAAGCCCTGCTCGCCGTCAAATGAAGTACGGGAAAAACGCACGCCGATTTCATCGCTTTTTCGGAAAGCCTTCGATTTCCACACCATGCGGTTATAGCCCTTAAAGCCGCCGTGCAGACAGGCGGTTCCGTTGTTTGCATCCAAGCGGTATTCGATACCGTTTAAAGTAAAGCGCGCGTTTGCAATACGGTTTGCATAGCGTCCGACGCAGGAGCCGAAATAGGTATTTGTGTCGTTGATATAGCCTTCAATCGTGGAATAACCGAGTACGATGTCGGCAAGGTTTCCCTGTCTGTCGGGCATAACGAGGCTTGTGATAATGCAGCCGTAATCGGTTACGGAAAAAGACATAAAACCATTGCTTAAGGTGTAAAGATGGAGTTTTGAGCCGTCGGATAAAACGCCGAAACCGCGCTTTTTGATTTTCATTGCTTACAGTATATCACATATCTTTGTTTTGACAAGAGCCCATTTACAAACGGGTATTTTTAGAATTATGCCCTGCGGTAAAAACTTGACAGATAAAAAAACATTGTTTATAGTTTATGCATGATTACCACCTTTAAAACTCAAGTATATTTAAAAAAAACGGCAGATGCGGACAAACTGTGGCAAACGCTCAAAGACTGGAGATGTGCCAGCTCAAATACCCCTGAAGACATAAAAAAAGAAATTACGGTTCACACCCGTGCCCCCGAAGATATGTATTTTACAAGTAAAAACGGCGGTTTTATAGAAACAAAAAAAATATGCGGTGAGGATTGCACCTATTGGGGGCTTCATTTTATGGAGCCGCATGAAAAAAACAATCAGTGGAACACCTATATTGTTTTAACGCAAAAAAACGAGCAAAATATTTTAACTTTTGAAACTACCTTCGACGGAACCGTTACAAAAAGAATCGGGCGCAATAAACCGAATTATTTCGGCTCGTACATCCGCCCGCTGACGGAACCGGCTTTGCCCGGTTTTTCGAATAAGCCGCAAATAACCGATACCGAAGAGATAAAAAAACACCTTATCAGCGTTATGACGGGACAAAAACAGGTCGATATGCCGCTTGTGTATGTCAGTTATCCGAATCAAAAAATCGATACCGACGAGCTTGCCGAAAAACTTTTTTGTATGGCGGATGTCTATGTCGAAAGCAATAAGCATTTTTCATTTGAATTAAAAGAAAAAACCGGCGGAGCAAACGCATATAACGGCGCGGTAGGTATCTATTGGGGAAACCGCAAAGCCTTTTATTTATTACCCTATGAAGATATTACGATAGAGCGTATTTATACCAGAATTGCCGACATTACCGCCGTCAAACCGTTTTCGGCGGGAGCTTCATGGTTCGACATTGTACAGGAAGAACATGCTTTAAAACAAAAAATGCTTGAAGCCGACAATGAAAAAATCCTCAAAGAAAAAGAAGTTCAATCGAATGATTTTAATGCAAGAATAAAAAACCTTGAAGCTTTGTCTGAAAAACTTAAAGAGCAAATCAATGTAAAAGAAGGCGAAATACGCAGCCTAAAAAAAGAATTGAAAAATAAAGAAAA
>CAUURR010000122.1:0-6029 GCA_963547555.1 uncultured Treponema sp.
GTAAAAAAGGTGGTAACGACAACGGCGGCAACAAGGAATCCGCCTTTAAACCAGCCGAAACAGGTTTTAAAAACTTCAACCAAACGGCTTCCCGCACTGCCTTTTGATAATATGTAACCGGCCATTGTAAAAAGCGGAATGGCCGCTATGCTTTTATCGGTTAAAATACTGTAGGCTTCCAGCGAAAGCATTTCAACATAGCCGCCGCCCTGTGAAAAAGCGACATAGGAAACGGCACTGATAACGATAAACAGCGGAACTCCTAAAAAAGCAAATACAATAAACAACACTACCGCATAAGGAAACGCCTTTGCCGAAAAATCAAGCCAAAATAAATCAATGGAAGACAAAAAGGCCGGACTTTCCATGTTAAATAAATGGTAAAAAAGACCGCCTATAGGCCCTGCGGAAATAAGACAACCGAGTACAATGCCTAAAACGGAAAAAGCAATGTTTTTCTTTTGCATTACAGCCAAAACCAGCATTACACCGTAGGCAAGCGGCAGCACTCCGAAGAAAAAATAAAGCGGCACACCCCATATTTTGTCATCGGGACCGAACACTGCAAAGAATTCCGAAAAAGACGAAAAAAACAGTGCCGTCAAAACAAGGGGGATAACAGCCGCTTTTAAAGCATTGACGATTTTTTTTACGGCATCGGGAGCAAATTCATCAATCGCGGCAATACAAATATGTTTTTGTTTGCGCCAGGTTATAATTGCGGTAAAACAGGCAAACAAAAAAGCCGTATTAACCATAGCTCCTTCAATGCCTAAAACGGGTATATGAAACAGTCTTTCGGAAATAAGCTGCACAAAGGGCAATAGACACAACAGGGCTACCGAAAAAACGGAGAATGCACTTTCAATTTTTTCAAAAAGGCCCGGCGTTTTACTGTCCATTTTTTGCCCTGTATTTTTCCAAAAGTGCCGTTATTTTACGATAAAAGGGACCGTTTATAACGGAATCGGGAATATTTGCCATTTTTTCGGCATCACGGCTGAAAGTTTCTTCCCATGTGCGAAGTTCCGCCGGAGTAAGTTTTACCAGAGTACTGCCTTCCGCCCTCATTTTTTCAAGATATTCGCGATCGGACTGCTGCTGTACGGCGATGAATTTACCTTCAGCTTTACGCACCGCTTCTTTGAGCGCTGCACGATACTCTTTGGGGACTTCTTCCCAAGTCGAGGTGGAGACTATAAATGCCGACATAATAGGATTTAACGGCACATCCAGCGCATAAGGCAATCCCGTATGATAGGTTGTCGCATAGGCATACATCGGAATGGAATAGGCAACCTTGATTCCGTTTGCGCTTTTTATACTTTGAAGCATTTTTTCGCCGGGAATATCTTCCATTGTAAAGCCCACGGATTTAAAAGCCACCATTAAACCGGGAGAAGCAATGCCGGAAAAACCCATTTTCATTTTTTTCAATTCATCAGGAGTATGTATTTCCGTTTTGGTAAAAAAGTTCGCCCAGCCGACATTAAACCAGCCTAAAAGTTCAAAACCTGCGGCGTTTACGGCCTTTTCAATATCGGGGCTCAACATATCAAGCGTATAATTTACTTCATCCTGATTTCTGAATAAAAAGGGAACAGTCAGCGTCAAAGCATGAGATTCGGGAACAAGTTCATATAGGCCTACATTGGTAAAAATCGCGCCGTCGATAGGACTTTTTTGACCGGGACGCAGCGTTTTCATTTTTTTTATCACACCGCCTTCACCGCCGAGAGAACTTGACTGATAAAACTTGAGTTCCACACGGCCGTTTGTGATGCGCGACCATTCCTGAGCTAAAACCTTTTGCTCAATATCCCAAGGAGAACGCACCGGGGCAACGGACGCTATCTTTACGGTAATCGGCTGCGCGTTTAAAACGGATAAAATAAAACCGAAGATACAAACAAGAGGAACATATTTTGTTTTCATAAACAATCCTTATCCATTAATTATTCCCATTCAATAAAAAAATCATCGCCGTGTGCCAAAAGCCATGCGGCTTTTTTTTGAGCGATAACAAGCGCAAGCCGATTTGCGGGATCCGATTCAATATCGAAAGCAAGCGCTTTTTTCAAATTTTCTTTAAATCCTTCCGCATCCTGATTGGGAACACAAAAGGAGGTTGCGTAGGTAATATAAGGGGAAGGACTTTTCCCTTTTGAAGCGCGGAAAGATTCCGCACTTGTAAATTCGGCACGCTCGATATTACCGCCGAATTCGGCAGGAGCGAGGGCATAAAATGCGGTAAGTATATCCCAAATCGCCCCTTCGTTATAGTCGGAATCCAGTACGGCAGCCCTTTCCAAAAGCGCCGCCGTACAGGGAAGCGTTTTTAAGCGCTCCATATCCAAAGGATCGGCGGAAAAAGCCCCAAGTCTTCCTGCCCCCGCCCAATACGCAGCGGGAACGTCGGATTTTTTAAAGCGTTCAACAAACTGCAGGGTGTCTTCAAGGTTTCCTTCGTCAAGCGCCGCGCTCAATCCCGGATAACGCAGTTCCAATGCGCGAAGAGCATAAGAAGCACCCCGAAGATAATGCAGTTTTGCCCGTTTTTGTTCTTCCGCCTGTAAATCGTATTGAGAAGCATCAAGGCGTTCGGCGGGAGCTTGCACAAAGGCATTTGCATACATCACATACAAAGAGCCGGTCATTACACTCAATCCCTGATGACGGGGATTTTGCGCCGCAATTATTTCATAGAGCTTTAAAACGGTGGGGAAAAAGTCGCCCATAAGGACGGCATCTTCTTCCCCGGTTAAAACGGGCATAAGAGAGTTTTCCGCCCGCTTTATTTTTGCCGCCCTGCCCTTTTTATCCGCACCCGCAAGAGAATCCGATAAGCTGTCCAAAGCGATATGCTTTGTAAGCGTACAACCTGCAATAAGCCCCGTAAGAGCGGTACAAAGACAAACCCTGCAAAAAGCCGAAAGCGCCGGAAAACCCTTTTTCATATTATCTTCCGTAAGTTGCGATAAATACGCCCGCCGCAATAGCGGTTCCGATAACGCCTGAAACGTTCGGCCCCATTGCGTGCATAAGTAAAAAGTTCGACGGATCGTATTCCATACCCACCTTGTTTGAAACACGGGCAGCCATGGGAACGGCGGAAACACCTGCCGAACCGATAAGCGGGTTGATTTTTTCCTTTAAGAAAAGGTTCATCAATTTTGCCATAAGCAAACCGCCGGCCGTTGCAATCGTAAAGGCGAGCAGTCCCAAAATAATGATACCGAGCGAATTGGCGTTCATTATCTTTTCGGGAGTCATTTGCGAACCGACACCCAACGACAGCAGAATGGAAACGATATTCATCAATTCGTTTTCCGCCGTTTTGGAAAGGCGTTCAACCACACCGGACTGCTTGAGGAAGTTACCGAAAGCGAGCATACCGATAAGGGGAGCCGCCGACGGCAAAAGAAGGATTGCAAGAATCAAAATCAAAATCGGGAACAACACCTTTTCCGTTTTTGAAACGGTGCGGAGCTGTTTCATCTTGATTTTACGCTCGTGTTCGGTCGTCAAAAGCTTCATAATCGGAGGCTGAATCATCGGAACAAGGGCCATATACGAATAAGCCGCAACCGCGATAACCGCCATCATGTGGGGAGCAAGTTTTCCCGACACATAGATGGAAGTCGGACCGTCGGCACCGCCGATAATGGCGATGGCGCATGCTTCAAGCATATTGTAGTCGACGCCCGGCACAAGGTTCATCAGTGCAACACCGAAGAGGGTGAAAAACACTCCCAGCTGAGCCGCTCCTCCGAGAAGGGCTGTTTTGGGGTTTGCGATAAGCGGACCGAAGTCGGTCATCGCTCCGATACCCATAAAAATAAGCATCGGGAAAAACTCATTACCGACACCCATATCATAGATGATTTTGAGCATTCCCGAATGTTCGGCATACATACCGCCTCCGGGAATATTGACGAATACGGTTCCGAATCCGATCGGAATAAGCAAAAGGGGTTCAAATCCCTTTGCCGCACCCAAGTAGATAATCAAAAAGCCTACGGCCATCATCACCAAACGCTTCCAACCGGCTACAATATCGGTTTTAGACGGGTCCGTTAAATCGGGAACGTTTTCAACCCCGTTTATAATAGAGTTGATACCCGTATTTTCAATCGTGTTCCGTAAAAATTTGGATACGGAAATATCCGGAATGTTATCCGATCCCTTTATTATCGCCGTACTCATTGTACGGAAAGAGGCAACTTCACCCTCTTTGCCGCCGGCAAAAACCGGAATCACAAATGTGAATACAGCCGCAATTGCCATAATCAGCAGGGTAAGGCTCAGTACCTTCTTTTTATAATCGTTTTGACCAAGCATAAGAAAAACTCCTACGGTTATTTAATTTCGGCAAGCGCCTGTCCGGCATTGATTGCGGAACCGGGCGACACTAAAAAGTGCACGCTTCCGGCAACGGTTGCTTTAACTTCCAATTCCATCTTCATGGATTCAATCATAATGATTGTTTGACCGGCAGTTACAGAAGCGCCTTCGGCAACGGTTCCCTTTAAATAGGTTCCGGCAACGGGTGCATTGATGACCGCGCCGCCTGAAGGAGCGGATGCGGGTGCTGCGGACACAGTACCTGCGCCTTGTGCCGGAGCTGCTTGAACGGGAGCCTGCGCGGGTGCACCGCTTCCGATGGTTGCCAATACCTGTCCTGCGGTAATAGCCGTTCCCGCTGCGGCACTAAAGTGAATGGGACCGTTTCCGGTTGCCTTTACTTCAAGTTCCATCTTCATCGATTCAATCATAATAACCGTTTGACCTTCGGTTACGTTTGCACCGTCGGCAACAAGCTGCTTTAAGAGTGTTCCGGCAACGGGGGCCTTTAATTCAACCGAACCAGATGATACGGGAGCGGTCTGAACGGCACCGGCGGCACCGAAAGAGACGTTATAAGCGGTTCCGTTTACGTTGATGCTCATCGTATCTCCTGCAGGACCCGAAGTAACATTGTATGCCGTGCCGTTTACGTTTACCGTATAGTTTCCGCCTGACGCATTTGCACCCGATGATGCCTTGGCAACAACAAAAGAATCGGAACTGACAGGCCCGTTTGCTCTTTCTTTGAAGAATTTGGGAGCAACTTTCGGGAACATGGCATAGGTTAAAGTATCTTCAACAGAACCGTCGCCGCCGTGTTCTTTTGCTTCAGCTTCCATTTTATCCCATTCGTTGGGGATAAGGTCGGCGGGGCGGCAGGTAACCGCTTCTTCCATTTGATTTTGCTTCAGCGCTTCTTTCACCAAATCGGCATTCGGAGCCGCGGGCGTTTTTCCGTATTTTCCGGTTAAAAGGTCGCGGGTTTCCTGCGTGAGTTTTGTATAGCGGCCGAACAAGACATTGAATACCGACTGTGTTCCGACAATTTGGCTTGTCGGCGTTACGAGCGGAATATAGCCGCAGTCTTTTTGTACAATCTGAATTTCTTTTAATACTTCGTCGATCTTATCGGCAGCACCCTGTTCTTTTAACTGGTTTTCCATATTGGAAAGCATTCCGCCGGGAACCTGCGAATCCAAAATACGCGTATCGGCACCGAGGAAACTCGACTCGAACTTTGCATATTTTTTGCGAATTTCGCGGAAATAAGCCGCAATTTCCAAAAGGGGTTTAATATCCAAACCGGTATCCATATCGGTACCTTTGAAGATTTCGACGAGCGTTTCGGTCGGGCTGTGAGAAGTTCCCATCGACATTGAAGAAATAGTAGTATCCAAAATTTCGGCTCCGGCTTCGGCAGCTTTCATCAAAGAAGCAACCGACAATCCGGTTGTCGCGTGAGAGTGAATTTCAATGGGAATATCGACCTTACCCTTAATAGCCTTTACCAAATCGTAGGCTTCAAAGGGTTTAAGAAGACCGGACATATCCTTAATACAAATCGAGTCGGCACCGAAATCGGCGTAAGATTTGGCCAAATCGGCATAAACTTCCTTTGTGTGATAGGGAGTCGTTGCATAAGAAATAGCCATTTGTACGTGCTTACCGGTTTTTTTCGCCGC
>CAUURR010000123.1:0-6004 GCA_963547555.1 uncultured Treponema sp.
AAAAAGACTATCTAAATGAATTAAAACGCCTCGAAACCCTTGCTAAAAAAGGCGGTGCAGAAAAACTGTAAATACCCGATCTTAGCTTTTAATGTGAACAGATTTTCAAATGTGTGAGCTTAAAGCCGGTTATCCGCGATGTTTTTGGTGGACAAAAAGCCATATCTAAAGTCACCTGTTTTATATCCCGCACAGAGACGTGCGGTACAGCTTTAGAGCCGCAGTTTTGCGCTTTTGCGCAAAACTGAAGTTCAAGCGGCTGTCCAAAAAATTCAGTTTTTGGATAGTTTCCTTAATTTTAAACTCGACAGGCCGGCGAAAAACTAACCGACTTTTGAGACAGTCCCTTGAAACCCTTATTGCCAATTTCTCCGAAAATCGTTACAATAATAGAATAATTTATCACATAATTGTGCGGCTGTTTTTTAACCGAGACGGTTTAGAACCCCGCGCTTTAGAGCATACCGGGAGAGGACGATGAAAGGTATCGAGCTTGAAAAAGCCTATAATCCGAAAGATTTTGAAGACAGATTGTACGCACAGTGGGAAAAAGAAGGCTGTTTTAAACCTGCAAAAGTGCATTGCACGGCTGCAGACAGTTCATCTGGTTCCGCCGACACCGACTGTTCCGGCACGGCTGACAACGCAACGCCCTTCACCGTTGTAATTCCTCCTCCGAACGTAACCGGCATTTTGCATATGGGACACGCCTTGAATAACACGCTGCAGGACATTGTCATCCGCTATCAGCGCATGAATGGTCGTCCGGTCCTGTGGCTTCCGGGAACCGACCACGCGGGAATCGCTACGCAAAACGTTGTAGAGCGCGCTTTAAAAAAAGAAGGCTTGTCCCGCCATGACCTCGGACGCGAAGCTTTTATCGAGCGCACGTGGAAGGTAAAAAAAGAACACCACGCAATCATTACAAAACAGCTTAAAAAATTGGGTGCTTCGGTAGGCTGGAGCCGCGAACGCTTTACGATGGACGAGGGCCTTTCCAAGGCGGTACGTCACGTATTTGTCAGCTTGTATGAACGGGGCCTGATTTACCGCGGAAATTATCTTATAAACTGGTGTCCTTCATGTACCACAGCCCTCGCCGACGATGAAGTCGAACACGAAGACACTGCGGGGGCAATGTATCACATTTACTACGAAATCGACAACCCCAAGCCGGGAATGCCTGCGCGTATAGAAATTGCAACCACCCGCCCCGAAACACTTTTGGGCGATACGGCAGTTGCCGTTCATCCGGACGACGAGCGTTACAAAAGCATTGTGGGAATGAAGGTAAAGCTTCCGCTTACAAACCGTCTGATTCCCGTTATAGCCGACGGCTACGTCGATAAGGAATTCGGTACGGGCGTGGTAAAAATCACCCCCGCCCACGACCACAATGACCGGGAAGTCGGCAAGCGTCACAATCTTGAGGCAATCAATATATTGAACGACGATGGTACTTTAAACGAAAACTGCCCCGAACGTTACCGCTCGCTCAGCTGTAAAAAAGCGCGCGCCCTGATTATCGAAGACTTGCAGGAAGCGGGACTGTACAAGGGTGAAGAAAAAATCACCCATTCGGTCGGCCACTGTTACCGTTGCCACAGCGTCGTCGAGCCCTATTTAAGCGACCAGTGGTTTGTAAAGATGAAGCCCCTGGCCGAAAAAGCCCTCAAAGCGTGGAAAGACGGCGACATTGTGTTTTATCCTAAAAAGTGGGAAAACACGTACACTCACTGGATGGAAAATATCCGCGACTGGTGCATAAGCCGCCAGCTTTGGTGGGGACACCGCATTCCCGTATGGTACTGCGCCGACTGCGGCAATATGATTGTTACACAAACCGACCCAGACTGCTGTTCTTCATGCTGTGCGAAAGCCGCAGACGGAAAACTCAGGCAGGACGAAGACGTGTTGGACACATGGTTTTCGAGCTGGCTGTGGCCCTTTTCGACCCTCGGCTGGCCGGAAAACGCACAAGAGGGCGAAAAAGAAGGCGAAAGCCGAACAACAAACTGCATTTCCGACTTTAAAACCTTTTACCCGACAAGCGCCCTTGTTACCGCTTACGATATAATCTTTTTTTGGGTCAGCCGTATGGTAATGGCGGGTCTTGAATTTACGGGAAAAGCGCCTTTTAAAGATATTTACATACACGGTCTTGTGCGCGACAAGCAGGGACGCAAAATGAGTAAGTCCCTCGGCAACGGCATGGACCCCTTGGACATTATCGAAGAATACGGCTCGGACGCGCTCAAGTTCACCCTTGCCTTTATGTGCGCCCAGGGGCAGGACGTTCTGGTCGATAAAGAATCCTTTAAAATGGGAAGCCGCTTTGCAAACAAAGTATGGAACGCAAGCCGCTATATTTTAGGCAATTTGGAAGGACGTACCATCGTCCCTTTAAACGACGGCGATTTAACCGAATTGGATATATGGATTTACGGCCGCTTAAATGCCGCTGCCGTCGCTTCACGCAGCGCTTTGGAAGGCTATCGGTATAATGACGGCGCCCAATCGGTCTACGAATATTTTTGGAATGACTTTTGCGACTGGTATGTCGAAGGCACCAAGCTTTCGTTCCGCAGTACCGACGAAAAAGAAAAAGACCGCGCCGTCTCCGTTTTGCTGAACGTACTTGAAGAAAGCCTGCGTCTCTTGCATCCGTACTTACCCTTTGTAACCGAAGAAATCTATTCGTTTTTGCCGCTGGAAGAAATCGTTTTATGCAGAAAGTCGGCTCAGAGAACGCAATCCACACACGGCGAACCGACGGCACAAACAGCCTCACCCGTACAGTCGGCATCCGAAAACCGCATCTTACCCTCGAGCCTTTACAAGGGACTGCTTATAAATGCACCCTACCCTGTGCCCTCTTCGGCGCGCGAAAACGAAAAGACGGCCGAGCGTTTTGCGGTGCTGCAAAACCTTATCCGCTCAATGCGCTCGCTCCGTATCGAATGCGGTCTTGCCCCCGACTTAAAACTCGACGCCGCCCTTCTTATCACACCGGGAACACCTGCCGAAGTGTGTACCGAAAAAACCAAACTTATCGGGCTTTTGGCGGGCATAAAGCATATCGACTTTGTAAAGACAAAACCGGCCGAAGCGGTCGGTACCGTAGGTGAAGGTTTTGAAGCCTTTATTTTGGTCAATGCGGGAATCGACAAGGCACAGCTTAAAGCGCGCTTTGAAAAAGAGCTTGAGAGCGAAAAAGCCGCCATCGCACGATACGATGCAAAGCTGTCGGGAAGTTTCGCTCAACACGCGCCTGCCGAAGTTGTCGAAGCCGAAAAGGAAAAACGTAACGCATCCGTGCGCAGAACGGAAAAACTGATTGAATATATAGAAAGTTTATAACCTGTGCAACGCCCGTATACGGCAGTAAAATGCAGAGGCCGGCAACAAGCACCCGATACGGCATCGAACCACAGGGCGGCACTTATGCACAGGTACAAAGGAAGGGGATTATGCAAACCGAAAAACCCGCACGGATGAATACCGAAGCGATGCTTCAATTAAAAAGCATTTATCTTGCCCCCTATTTGCAGCTTGCAACCGCCCTTATCGGAAAATCGCGCCATGCCGGCGGCAATATGTTCCGTCATCAAATCGACACGATGGGAGTGCTTATAGACTACGGTTACATAGACAGCGTTTTGCTCAAAGCATCCGTCATCCACGACCTTATCGAAGACGTCGCCGACTTTGACCATAAACGTATTTTGGAAATCGATTCCGAATCACAGGAAGTCTACAATCTTGTGTTGGAAGTAACCAAAAAAGAAGGTCAGCTTAAAAGCGATTACCTTCGCGGCATCATCGAACACGGAAGTCCCAAAGCGAAAATCCTCAAATGCGCCGACCGCATAAGCAATATGATAAGCTTGGGCTTTGTAACAAACCCTGCCTTTATCGAGCGCTATTGCGACGAAACCGAATTTTTTATACTGCCCATCGCCCTTGCAGTCGATTATAATATGTATCAGGAGTTGATTTCCCTCATCATCACGCGAAGACGTTACCTTGAAGATTGCGGCTACCTCGACCAAAAACGCGGGGAAATCAAAAACGCCTGACCGTCTTTTGAAAAACGGCAAAAGACGGAAACTCAAAATTGAATACGGATGTAGATTATTCATTATCCGCTGCCTACATTCGGCAGGATGCCGCCCAAAGCTGTAGGAACGCAATGTTTTAGTGCAGAAACACCGATAAGTGCATAGGCGGGCGTTCCTCGCCCATCACACTTTAAACTTCTTCACCTCATTCGAGAGGTTTTCGATGCTGCGTTTATTCTTTTGGGTAATCTCGTTGACTTCGGTTACGGCGTTGCTGATTTGTACGGCACCGCTTGCCATTTCGTTCATGCTGTCGCTTATGACGCGCGTCAGCTCGTCAAGCTTTTGCATTTCCTGTGCCACGTTTTCGCCGCCCTTGAGCATTTCCGCAGAACCGTCGTTCACTTGGTTGGTTACGGTGTTTATGTCGCGGATAGCGGTGAGTACCTCGCGGCTGCCGTTTTCCTGTTCACGCATGGCTTCCATAAGACGCTGGCTCATATTCTTCACCTGCTCGGAAAGGCTGAAAATAATGTTGAACTTTTCTTCGGCGGTTTTTGACGAGTCCGACAGCGTTTCGATTTCGCCGGAGAGGACTTTGAGGGTTGCGGTAATCGTCTTACCCTGCGCACTGGATTCCTCTGCAAGTTTGCGGATTTCGTCGGCAACAACCGCAAAGCCCTTACCCGCTTCACCCGCGTGGGCGGCTTCGATTGCGGCATTCATCGCGAGCAAGTTGGTCTGGCTGGCGATATGCTGAATAACATTACTGGCTTCCAAAAGGCCGCCCGATTCTTCTGCAACACGCTGGGTAATGCTGTGCGATTGGCTGATTGTTTCTTTGCCGTCTGCGGTAGCACTCGCAAGGTTTTTGATAACGTCATCCGTGCGGCCGAGCGTCTGCGTAATGGACGCAATATTCGATACCATCTGCTCAATCGCGGCGGAGGACTCGGCGACACTGGCCGACTGATTTTCGATGCTGCCGTTAAGCTGTTTTATTGTGCGGATAATTTCTTCGATGGTGGCAGCCGTTTCTGTAACGCTTGCCGCCTGCGTTAAAGCCTGTTGTTTAACGCCGTCGATGTTCGCGCTGATTTGCTGGACGGCACTGGCGGTTTCGGTCATGTTGCTGGCAAGCTCGGTGCCGATCTCTTCCATGTTGTTGCTGTCGGTTCCGACTTGCCGGATTGAAGTACCTATCTTTTCGATAGTTTGGTTAAAGTAGTTGGAAAGGTCGGTTACCTCGTCATTGCCGGTAACGGGCAGGCGCACGGTCAAATCTCCCTCGCCCTGCGCGATGTCTTTAAGCGCACCGACTACAACATTGACAGGTTTTATCATTACGACGGCAACAAAAAAGACGATAACTAAACTGACCGCTAAAACACTTACACCGATGAGAATCATTTGAAGCCGCAGCTCGCTTATTGCTCCCATAAATTCATATTGAGGGGCAGCAATGATAACCGACCAATCGGTAGTTTTCATTGTCGCATACGAGGCAATTTTCTTGATGCCGCCATACTCGTAAAAACCTACGGAAGAGGTATCGGTTTCCAATACCATGTTTTCAAAAGCGGCAAGGGATTTAAGGCTTAAATCGGTCTTGGCTTGTTCGGTAGTCTTCCACATAGACCGTACTACTTCAGGATCAGGATCGGCTATGTCGGTTCCCGTTTCTCCCAGAATGTAGCAATAGCCCGTCTTGCCGACAACGATGTTATCAATTTGGTCGGAAAGCCATAGTCCATCGACATTTGCAGCGAGTACATTGACCACTTGCCGCTGCTCGTTATAAATGGGAACTGCAAATACTGCAATTAATTTACCTGCGTAAATGCGTGATTGTAAAGGCTCGGAAAAAAAATCTTTGCCTTGTGCGGCGGCTTGGAACCAATTCCTATCCGAAACATTGAAAACGGTTCCGTCGGCGGTATGCC
>CAUURR010000124.1:0-5987 GCA_963547555.1 uncultured Treponema sp.
GGTCGAAGGATTCGCCGTTTTTATTTTTGCTTTCGACAATCTGTAAAAAAATATCACCGGTGCGGTTTTCTTTTACATTAAAAAAATAAGATCTGTTTTCCAATACGATTTGCGTGGTAAATAATTCACCCCGTGCGCCCATATAAAACCGCCTTTTTATTTGAAATTGCTTGAAAATTGTATCATATACTGTCGGCTTTTGCAAGCATCGAGCGTTCCCAATCGACAAGTTCGGCTTCCGCTTCTTTATTTGTTCCGCGTACATCGCAGAGAATACGGAATACCGGTTCGGTGCCGCTTCCGCGCATCCACATAAAGGCGAGGTTTTCGCCGGCTCCGTTTTTAAAGACGATTTTTAAACCGCCTTTACCGGATACGCCGAAATCTTCGGGATTCGTTATTTCTTTTGTACCGACCGTTGCCGCCGCTTGCCACGACACTATGCCGTATTTACGCAGGCTTTCTTTTTTCACAGCCCACTCTTCGGTAAATATGCGCTGAAAGCGCCGCTTTAATTCGGTATGATTTTTGTCTTGTATTTTCATGAGCGCGCGCGCCTCGGAAACACCGGTTGTCGTATAGGCGGGGAGGGCGGCGATGATGTCGGCAAAGGTGAAATTTTCTTTATATAAGTGTTCGCGGCCTGAAAGCGAGCACCACAGATGAAACAAGCCTTTTTGATTGCCCGTGTCTTTTATCGTGAGCAGTTTTATCAGGGCAAAGAGGGTGTTTATCGGGTCTCGCACCGCGGCCGGATGGGTGATGTTACCTCCGTTGGAACCTTCGCCTAAAATGGGAACGCTGTATCCTTTTTCGCGCAATGAGCGCGCAAGGTTTACGATATTGGCTTCGCCGACTTCTGCGCGGTGAACTTCGGCTCCGAATGCACCTGCGATTTCGTCTATGCGCATCGAAGTTGCACCGTTTACCGATACGGCCGTTTTTTCAGGGCCGTTTTGCCGGTAGCGGAATGCCAATTCGGAAAGCACCGAAAGGGCAAAAACTTCCTGAGCGGCAAGGACTTCGCAGCGTTGCATTTTTTCGTTCCAATAGACGATGTTGCCGCGGTCGCCGTCACAGTCCGGCATATAGCCTAAAAGGGCGCTCGATGTTCCCGCCTGTTGTAAGCGTTCCGTTTCGCGCGCGCAATGCACGAGATTTTCCGGTTCGGGAATGATGGCGTGCGCTATTTTTCCTGCCGTGTCGTTGATTGCGTAAAAGCCGATACCGAGTCCGCTTAAAAAATCCTTATCGATAGAAAGACAGCGCGCGCTTCCGTTCATATCGCAGACAACCGAAAGGGGGGATTTTTGCAGGGCGGTTTTTATTTCGTCAAAAAAAGCATTTTGCTTTGTTTCATCGCTTTGAGCGCTTACGACAAGCCGTGTAAAATTGCGGTAGTAATCGACAGCCTCCTTTTTGTATGATGCACTTTCGGCGTATATTTTTTCGGCTTTGTCGGCAGGGCATGAGGCTAAAATCCGTTCGGATTCCGCTTCGGGATTTTCCGATTCGCAAAACGTTCTGAATGACTGAATTAAGCGGGCGGCTTCTTCTGCGGGAATGACGCCTCCGTCGGCAAGACCGAATTTTATGCCGTTATGCCCGATCGGGTTATGGCTTGCCGAAATATAGGCAAAGCCGTCCGCTGTTTTTGCGTAGCTCATAATTTCAGGCGCCGCGCTTACTCCGACAAAGCGCACCTGCACACCTGAGGCGGCAAGGCCCCGTATCATATGGTCGGCTATAGCCTTGCCCGTGGGTCTGGTGTCGGTACCGACGACAACTGTACAGTTTTTTCCTTTTTTTCCGATTATGTATTCGGCAAAAGCGCGCGCTGCCAAAACGGCGATTGCCCCTTTTTCTGCGGTCAATTCGGGACTTGCGTCTTCTTCATTCCCCGAAGAAGCAAAGACCATACGCCAGCCGGAGGCCGACAAAATCATCGATTTATAAGCTGTATCAAACGCGCTTTTCATTATGTTCTCCTTGTAAATTTATTCCGGTTAAATCTTCTATTTTTTTTTTATTCCATAGTTCGTGTTCCCAAAAAAAATATTCACTTTTTCGTATATCGTCGGCGTTTATATACGGCTCAATAATTTTTGCAAGTTTTGTAACGGTTGATTTTCCGCTTCCGTTAGGACCTGCAAAAACAACGATTTCAGGCTTCTTTTGCATATTCTATATGTCCGTCCGGATATTCAAGATACACGGCTTGTTTTTTTACATCGTAGCGTGCAATCGGAGTTCCTTTGATACGGCTGATTTCAGTTTCGATTTTAATGGCCTGATTAAATCTATGTGTCATTTCATCATCGCTGATTCCGCACATTGAATCAAGTTCATTTTCGGTATTCATAAAAATCTCCTGTTGCAGTAGCCGGTTATATTTTTGGATATTAACTGCTGCTATAAATCTTCAAAGCCGGCGATAAGCCAAGGCTCCAAAAGCAGGTGCAGTTTTTGCTCCAACAGTGTACCGTATTTTCGCGGATAGGTATAGCCTCTGCTTGCCTGTATGCATTGGGATATAAACTGTACCGCTTTGTCTATCGAAACGGGAAGGCTTTCTCCGTGAAGGAGGCTTCCTATCATAACCGAAGCGAAGGTGTCTCCCGTTCCCGGATACATTCCCGGAAGCCGCTGTGCCGACACCTTCCAAAACGAGCCGCTTTTTTTTTCGTATGCAACTGTATTAATCAGACCGGTGTTTTTTCCGTCGGGAACGCTTGTAATAACGACGGTTTCCGGCCCCAGAGATGAAAGTTCCTGAAGCCATTGTTTCATTTCGGCTTTGTCTAAAAAATCGGTCTGTTCTTTATCTAAAAGCAAGGCGGCTTCGGTAAAGTTCGGCACGATTATGTCGGCCTTTGCGATAAGCTTTCGCATTTCGGGTACCATATCTTTCGACACGGAATTATACAGGCTGCCGTTATCGCCCATTACGGGGTCGACGACGGTGAGGGTATCTTTTGTTTTAAAATCGTCGATGATGTCGGATACGATGGCGGCTTGGCGCGGCGAACCGAGAAAACCCGAATAAATGCAGTCAAAGCTTAAACCTGTTTTTTTCCAATGGGCGGTATAGTCGCGCATAATGTCGGTTAAATCGTGAAAAAGGTAATCGGTAAAGCCGCCCGAATGGGTGGACAGTACCGCCGTCGGAACGGGGCATACTTGAATGCCCATAACCGAAAGGGTGGGAATGATAACCGTAAGCGATGAGCGGCCGAATCCCGATAAATCGTGAATAGCCGCCGTTCTTTTTACCGTAGGCTGCATGATTTTCTCCTCAATTCAATAAATATAAATTCCGCAATATAGTGAACGGCGGGTTCCGAAAAGCAATCGATAGAAATGCTCGCAACGAGGCTATGCCCGAATGCGGCGCGGTAGAGATTTTTAAGCAAAATCACCTGAGAAAAACGCTCAAAGCGCCTCGCGGTTAAAGCCTCACTTTTATGCTTTTTTATCGGCTCTTTTAAATATCGGACTCCGCCGTTTATTTTATTTCTATTTGTTTTTATATCGATATGTTTTTATTCCTTTATAATCGATTGTTTGTACGTGCGCGTCTTTTTCGAGGCGGCTGAACAGATCGGCACAAGACGGAAACGAACCGTCTTTTCGCGCTGCAACAAAACTTTCGATTTCAAAGCGGTTCATCGGGTGGCGCCGTATAATGCTGATCACGGCTTCGTACATATCTTCAATGGTGCTGTAAAAGCCGCCCTCGGAAAGCTTGTCTATCGAAATGCCGTTTAATAAGGCTGCTGCCCTTTGTACCGTTTCGGCGGAAGCCGGTTTTGCCCAGTTTTCCGCGGGAGGACGGACCGCCGTATTTATATAGAGCCTTTCGTGCCGGACAGAATCGCAGAGTTTTTTTAAGGCGTAAAGGGCGGCATCCGATGTGTTTATCCCTTCTACAAGCATTATTTCAAGCCAGATTTCTCCTGTATATTCGGCACCGAATTGTACAAGACCTTCTACCGCCGCTTTAAAATCGAGGCGGGGATAGGGGCGGTTTATTTTTTTCCACGATTCTTCGTCGAAGGCATCGAGGGACGGAAGCACTATGTCGGCGAGGGAAAGGTCTTCGCGCACCGTTTTATCGTGCATTAGTGCCCCGTTTGTAATGACGGCAACGGGCGCCGCCGACAAAAGTTTGATTCGCCGGATAAGTTCTCCCAAGCCGCTGTACAGGGTGGGTTCTCCTTCACCGACGACGGTTATAACGTCGAAAGGAATGCCCGATTGTAAAAAGTTTTTGAGCTCGCCGATAATCGCGTCGACCGGATAAAAGAGGCGCCGTTCGTTTATCATGTGAGCGGTGCGCCCGAGTTGGCAGTACACACAGGTATAATTGCAGGTTTTTTCGGGAACGGGACTTACACCCAGCGAGCGGCCGAGCCTTCTTGAAGGAATGGGGCCGAATATGTATTTTGCGTCAGTCATTGCAGTTTTTAATCCGTTAATCTAATGTGTATCATAAAGAAGACGAAAAGTCAAAGGGACATGCATTTTTTTTCCGTCATTTTTTTTCTTGACAAAGCGGTAATCTGTGATATACTTTGATGGGTGTTCCGTAACACCTGCCGGATTTTTTTCCGTTATAAAACTTATCAGGAGGCTGAAAATGAAAAAAGTATTTGCCGTACTTTTACTTGCGGTTTTAGCCGCAGTGCTTGTTTTTACAGGCTGTAAGCAGAACAAAGCAGACGGTCCCGTAACTTTGAAAATTTGGGAAAGTGAAGGTCCCGAAAAAGATTTTATGCTGTGGGCAGCAGCGGAATTTACAAAATTACACCCTAATATTATGTTTGAATATGAACCGGTCGGCAGTAACGATTCGCGTTCCAAAATAGAATTGGACGGACCTGCAGGCGCCGGAGCTGATATTTTTGTCGCACCTCACGATCACATAGGTGCTTTGGTCAGCGGCGGTCATATTTTGGTAAACGAAAAGGCCGGTTTTGCTTCCGACTTTGTCGATGCGGCCGTTACCGGATCTACTTATAACGGAAAATTATACGGTTATCCTGTCGGCATTGAAACCTACGCATTATTCTATAATAAAGACGTTTTCTCAACGCCTCCCAAAACATGGGAAGAAATTGAAACTTTTGCGAAGACATGGACAAATAAGTCTAAAAATAAATATGCTATTGCCTGGGAACCTGCAAATGCATACTTTGACTACATCTTTATGAGCGGCTTCGGGGCTCCTCTGTTCGGCCCGGAGGGAAATGACCGCAACCAGCACAATATCAACAGTGCCGGAGCGGTTGCAGGATTACAATATTTCCAAAAATTGCGCAAATCGATTTTGGATGTTCCGTCCGCCGATGTCAGCGGGGATTTTTGTAACTCTTCTTTTATTGACGGAAATATACCGCTGTTGATTACCGGTCCGTGGAAAATCGCCGATTTTTCAAAAGCCGGTGTGAATTTCGGTATTGCCGAAATTCCCGTATTCCCCGGTCAAAAAAATCCTCCCGCTTCTTTTTCCGGTATACGTGTCGCATTTGTAAGCGCCTATTCGGAACATCCTGTGCAAGCTGCGGCTTTTGCGGAATTTATTTGTTCAAAAGAAATTTTGGAAAAGCGCTATGAATTGACAAAGCAAATTCCTCCGCGCAAAGATATAAGCATACAAGATCCTTTGTCAAACGGAATATTGGCGCAGGCAAAGTTTGCAACTCCGATGCCTTCAATTCCCGAAATGGGAACGTATTGGTCCGCCATGGGAGCCGCCTTTGCCAGCATTTGGGACGGTGCCGATGTTACAACACAGTTGAACAGTGCCGCCGCCGCGATGGAAGCTGCAAAATAATTGTATGGAAATACAGGGTGTCTGAAAAGCCGGTTGTTTTTTAGACACCCTATCGCTGTTAACATTACGCCGTTTTAATATCTTAACCGAAGTTCCGCACGGGGTTAAACGATATTTAAAAGTGAGGATATGCATGAGTAAATCGAATACT
>CAUURR010000125.1:0-5947 GCA_963547555.1 uncultured Treponema sp.
CGCCGCTCCCGAAATCGAAAAAGTTACTGCAACTCTGAAAGTAGACAACAGCGGAACGGAAATATATAGAAAAACAACGGAAAACAGCAAAGTGCAAAACGGTACATATAAAAAAGATGAATTTAATATAAGAGGATTTTTCGGTATCGGACTGCAATGGAATATTAACCGCGTACTGAGTTTCGATAGTGCCTACACCGTTAATACCGATTTTAAGAATGCGGCGGCAACACTTGAAAAAAGTGCGTTAAATGTATGTCTTTCCGTAAAACTGTAGTAAAATACAAAATCATAAAATATAGAGTCTCTTCATAAAAAAAGGGGATTGCACCGTACAAAGAGACTCTATAAAATATAAACATCATTAATTTTAAGTCCGGGAGGCACACATGGATATACGATACTCGGTAAATCAGCGTGATGTAAAACGCTATACCACACAGGAACTCAGAGAAGAGTTTTTAATCGAAAAGGTCTTTATAGAAGACGATGTAACAGCCGTATACAGCCACGTAGACCGTGTAGTTACGTTGGGAGCGATGCCTAAAACAAAAAAACTCAACATCGAAAAAAATATTGACTGCTGGAAAAATTTCGGCGTACATACGTTTTTGGAACGGCGCGAGCTGGGTATAATCAATATCGGCGGCGAAGGTACCGTTTATATAACGGATGCCGACGGAAAAGATGCACAATACGCACTGGGAACTTTATGCGCGTTGTATCTTCCGATGGGAACAAAAAAAGTTGAATTTACAAGCGCGAAATCGGATGCGCCCGCAAAGTTTTATATGAGTTCGGCTCCGGCGCATAAAGCCTGCCCGATTAAATTAATCACACAGGAAAGCGCAAACAAAGTGGCGCTCGGTTCTTCGGAAACTTCAAACAAACGCATAATTTATCAGTTTATTCATCCTGCCGTATTGGAAACATGCCAGCTTTCCATGGGCTGTACCGCACTGGATACCGGTTCGGTATGGAACACTATGCCGGTACATACCCACGAACGACGTATGGAAGTATATTTTTACTTCAATATTCCCGAAGATAATGTTGTCTTTCATTATATGGGAGAGGGGCAGGAAACACGGCATGTCGTTATGCAAAACGAACAGGCAATTATTTCACCGAGCTGGTCCATTCACTCCGGATGCGGAACCTCAAACTATACGTTTATTTGGGCAATGGCCGGTGAAAACCGCGTCTTTGACGATATGGACGGCATTAAAACAACGGATTTACGCTGATTTTACCGACAAGCGGCTGCTCTTCGGAGCGCCGCAAGCCGTTTAACAAAAGAAACCGCAAGGAGTTACCATGATTTTAGACGATTTTAAATTAAACGGAAAAGTTGCAATCGTTACCGGATGCAACACGGGACTGGGACAGGGAATGGCATGCGCGCTTGCCGAAGCGGGTGCCGATATTTTCGGTGTGTACCGCAGCAATCCCGGAGATACCCCCCTTCTTATTGAAAAATGCGGCAGACGCTTTGAAGGAATACAGGCGGACTTATCCGTTCCTGCAAATGCCGAAGACATTGTAAACAAAGCACTCGACACTTACAAACATATCGATATTTTAATAAATAATGCCGGCATTATCCGCCGTGAAGACAGTATCAATTTTTCTGAACAAGATTGGGATGATGTTTTAAATACAAACCTGAAAACCCTGTTTTTTTTATCGCAGGCGGCGGCAAAACACTTTATCCGGCAAAAAAGCGGAAGAATTATTAATATAGCTTCCATGCTTTCATACCAGGGCGGTATACGGGTTCCTTCCTATACAGCTTCAAAGAGCGCCGTAAAGGGACTGACGATGACCCTTGCAAATGAATGGGCACCCTACGGCGTTACCGTCAATGCAATCGCGCCCGGTTACATGGAAACGAATAATACCACCGCCTTGCGCGCCGATAAAGCCCGGAATGCCGCTATTTTGGAACGTATTCCTGCAGGAAGATGGGGAACCCCCGATGATATGAAAGGTGCCGTTGTCTTTTTGGCATCGAATGCGGCGGCATACGTCAACGGATTTACGCTTGCAGTTGACGGCGGCTGGCTTTCTCGTTAAATCGACATCCCCGATGCGTGCGTCGGGGTATTAAAACCTCCGCACGAATTAAAAGGGAACGGAGCCGCCCTAAAACCGAAGTTTTCGGCACTCCGCTTCCGAATATTTATACAGTAACAGACGGCCGGTGTAAACATAATCGATTTTCGAAATGCATTTACCCCTGTGAACGTTTAATCCGTTCCTGAAAATCGCTCGGCAATATGCCGCCGTATTTAAAAAAAATACGGGTTAATATATCGGTATTACAGCCGCACTCCAAAGCAACTTGTTTTAATTTTTTTCCCGGAGATTCGCGTATTACTTTGCAGGCGGCTTCATAGCGGCAACGGTTCAGGTAGGATTTAAAGCTTTCTCCGAATCCGTCTTTAAAAACCGCAGAAACATAATTCGGAGAGAGGTGTACCGCCTCGGATAAATCGTTCAGTCCGATATGATTCATATAGTTTTTATAAATAAAATTTTCCATTTGGTTTATCAAAAAAGAATTTTTAGGCAGTTTATTATCCGACGCGGTTTCCGTAATAAATACGAACACCTTTTTTATATGTGCATACAGCTCTTCATAGGAACTGCAGTCGGAAATATGTAAAAACAGGGTCTTATTTTTTCCGAATACGGATTCGGGATTTTCACCGAATTCGGCAAGCATACGGTAAACCGTTTGTATAAATGCCTGTGCGAGAAACACGGCACCATGCGGATTTTTATTGTTATTTTCGAGTATGATATTTATAAGCAAGGATTGCCACAACTCCAACTTTCCGGACAAAACCGCATGTATCAATTCCTGTTCCGCGCAAATAGGATAATGCACGGCATTTAATACCGTTTTTTGTATATCGGTATGTGTCAAAATACCGTTTTGACAGCCGATAAGAGGAGCTTGCCTTAAAATATGCAATGCGTTTTTATAAGGATCGCATATTTTCAAAACGGAAGGAACGGAATTACCGACAGCCCACAGCAAATTCAAAGATTTTCCGCATATTTTTTTGACAGCGGAAAAAGCCGAAAAGACAGCGGTTTCACAGCCGGCAGAAGAAATAATGCAAATACCTGCGGAATCTTCCATAAGCCGAAAAAACGGGCATTTTTTTAATTCATCCGAAATTATTTGTATAATTTTATACTTTAATTGTCCGCAAACGTCATACCGTATCAATGATACCTGCACATTTTCGCACATATCATCTAGCTTAAAATATCCGAGCCGATTTAAAGCCGCATGTTCGGAAATACAGCCGCACATAAGACCGTATAAAAACAAGTTTTCGAACATACTGTCGGTATTCTTTACGAGATTTGACATGCCCGGTAAAACCCTTACTCCTGTTTTATACGTAATATAATCCGCCGTTGCGCAAATACGAATATGCCGTAACAAAAACCTGCCGGAAGTATTATCCAAAACGGCAGATTTAAAAGGTTCATAACATCTATAGCAGGCGGAATAATAAGCACACACAACATAAGCGATACGGGAAAAATAAAGAACTTTACCCCTGCCCCCGAGGAAACGGCGGTCAAAGAGCGGGAAGCGGCTTCTTTGACGGTTTTATGCAAAAAAACGGCGGTATTTTTTATACCGATAACCATAGCCGTATAAATCACGGGCTTTACAAACAGCAAATACCAGTCGAATGCATCGTTCCGGTGGATGATACGCGCAGGCATATATACCGCATAAAAGGCGGCAATTACAAAGCCGAAAGATAATAAGATTTGAGAACGGTTTTTGATAAAAATCAGGCTCAAGCCGGCACAGCACAAGCAAGGCAGCACAACTTCAAAAAAAACATAAAAACCGTAATTCGGAAAAAATGCATACCGTATAAGATAATAAGAAGACGTAAACATACAGTCAATAAACGAATAAAGAGCGCCGAAAATCAATCCGGCTAAAATCGATGTATAGGGAGCGGAGGATTGTCCGTTATTATTTTTCAGCATATATACCAAACATAAAGGAAGCAACGTTACCATAAAAAGTTTCATAATAAGAAGATTATACCCGAAAAAACGGAAAATGCAAGTACACCGCTTATCAGGTATATGAGAATTTTGAGATTCCTGAAAAAAAGATTTGCGTTTTTTTTGAACTCCTTGTATAATATTAAGAACGGGCGGTTTTGTTTGCTGCAATCAAAGCGGAATCCGTGCCGTAAAGTACAAAAAGGAGAACTTTATGCCTAAAGTATTGTCAATTATCCTCGGCGGCGGCAAGGGAACACGCTTATATCCGCTGACAAAAGAACGCTCGAAACCGGCTGTTCCGTTCGGCGGTAAACACAGGATTGTAGACATTCCCATTTCAAATTCGATTAATTCCGATTTTAAGCAGATTTATCTGCTGACTCAATTCAATTCGGCGTCTCTTCATATGCATATTACTTCCGCATATAACTTTGACCGGTTTTCGCAAGGATTTGTTGAAATTCTTGCGGCGGAACAAACGCTTGAACACTCGGGCTGGTATGAAGGAACGGCGGATGCGGTGCGTAAAAATTTTATTCACTTTAAAACACGCAAACCCACTCACTATATCATCCTCTCCGGTGATCAATTATATCAAATGGATTTAAAAGCCTATCTTGATTATCACATAAAAAGCGGTGCACAGATAACGATTGCAACAACCGCCGTAAACCGTTTTGACGCTTCGGGCTTCGGTATTATGAAAGTCAATAAAAAACGTGCAATAACGGCTTTTATGGAAAAACCCGCCCCCGATTTGGATATAAGCGATTGGATTATTCCCGACGAAAGCAGAACTCCCGGTGCAACGGCGGGAAAAGATTATCTTGCATCAATGGGAATCTATATTTTCGATGCCCCCGTATTGGAAGAAGCCTTGGATAATAACTTTACCGATTTCGGCAAAGAAGTAATTCCGCTTGCAATTCAAAAATACAAAGTGTTTTCATATATTTTTGACGGCTATTGGGAAGATATAGGAACAATCAGAAGTTTTTATGACGCAACAATAGATCTTGCTTCAATCAAACCCAAATTCAATTTTTACGATGAAGAAAAACCGATTTTTACAAAACCGCGGAACTTGCCGCCGTCAAAAACAAACAATGCACACATGACCCGCTGTATTGCAAGCGAAGGCTGCGTTATAACGGAAGCGGCAATTACGGATTCGGTAATAGGAGTACGCAGTATCATCGAACGCCACTCGACACTCGAAGGAGTTGTATGTATGGGTGCGGATTTTTACGAAACCGAAGAAGAAAAGGCCGAAAATCGTGCAAAAGGACTTCCGAATATAGGAATCGGATGCAATACCCATATTAAACGGGCTATTATCGATAAAAACGCGCGGATAGGGAACAACTGTTCAATAGGATGCGGCTCTCCGCTTGCGGACTGTGAAACCGATGACTATGTGGTGTCCGACGGCATCATCGTTATTAAAAAGAATGCCGTCATATATGACAATACGTATATAGGATAAAACCGGAATCAACGCCCCCGACACGAGCGTCGGGGTATTGACCTCCGTACGAATAAAATCCGCGTAGGATCTGTTTGCTGCAAAGTGTGCCCGTTCTTTACGGTTTATGTACCGCAAGAGCGCAGAGAACGGGCATTCCGATATTAACGTACAGACCGCACGAAGGCGTCTTTAAAACCGCGTGAAACAAAGCGTTTTAAAATAACCGGATATTCGTCTTTATTGAGCGGCCCGATAAGAACCTGATACGCTTCCGGTATTTTTTCGGATTTAAGAAGACGAATCGGGTATTTGTCCCCGTATTTTTCAAAAACCTCGGCTATGTATGCTTTATTTTTGTATGTTGCAAGCTGAATACAATAGCTTCCCGTTCCGAATGCGTCAATACCGTCTATAAGATGTGAATCC